>CAYQRW010000070.1:0-14094 GCA_964419735.1 uncultured Spirochaeta sp. | reverse complement strand
CCAATGACGAGCGCATCCGGAGCTCGGGATTGGTGGAGGTCGTTTAGCCGGATCCTGGCTATCTCACCCGGCTCGTCCCACCCGAAACCCCAAGTTGCCGGTGCTGGAATCGGGGGTGTTGGAGCTGCGGGCGGCGACGCGGTAGCGGTTGCAGTAGCTGTGGTGACAGAGGTAGCTGCCCCCGCGGTTGACGCGGCGCTCACCGCGGGTCGGCCCGATGGGGTCGATTCTGGTAGCGGGGGTGTCCGGCAGATGCCAGTCCGGTGAGAACCAGTCGGCGCACCACTCCCAGACGTTTCCGGCAACGTTGTAGAGGCGGAACCCGTTGGGCGCGAAGCTATCGACCGGCGCGGTGCCCGAGTAGCCGTCATCTTCGGTATTGCGGGTAGGAAACGTGCCCTGCCAGATGTTGGCCATGTGCCGCTCGTTGGGCGTGAGCTCATCGCCCCAGGCGAATCGCTGCTTCTCGAGACCGCCCCGAGCGGCGTATTCCCACTCCGCCTCGGTAAGGAGCCGCACCCCGGCCCAGCGGCAGAAGGACTGGGCATCTGCGTAGCTCACATGGACGACCGGGTGATTGCCGCGGCCCTTCAGGTTGGAACCGCGCCCCTCGGGGCGCTTCCAGCACGCCCGTTCCACTCCCAGCCACCACTCCAGGCCGGGCACCGTGCGCACCTCACCCCGTTTGCGAGCGGTCTTGGTAACAAACAGATGAAAGACAAAGCTCCATCCGAACCGTTCGGCCTCGGTGACGTATCCGGTTTCCGCGACAAACGCGGCAAAGTCATCGTTGGAGATGGCGTAGGGATCAACAGAGAACGGCGAGATGGTGACGCTCCGCGCCGGGCCCTCCCCATCCTCAGCAAACCCCTCATCGCTGTCGGTGCCCATGGTGAAGACGCCGCCCGGCAGAGATACCAATCGGCTCCGGAGAGCCTGCGCCCCGGCGCTGTCGGATACCGGTATCGCAGCATTGGGGGCACCACGATCCTGACCGCTCTCCTTGCTCTCCCCACGCTCCGGTCCACAACACACTGATCCCATTCCGCCCCTCCCCTACCGCGGAATCTCTGTGGCAAGCTCGCGAAACTCCGGCAGCGTATGGGAATAGAACGCCTTCCACCCCGAGCAGAGAGCGCTCAGCTGAGTGGGATCTTCTCCGTGGGCGTAGCGCATCTTCGGGCAGTCTCCCGCGCAGTAGCGGAGATACTCACACTGAGCGCATTCCTCATTCCAGTTCTTCTTGTTGCGTCCAAAGGAGCGAAAGGTTGGCGAGCGCCACATATGTTCGAAATGATCGGTCTGGACGTTGCCCAGGCGCTTATCGGGCTGCACAAAAAAATCGCAAGGATACACATCGCCATTATGTTCCACCACAAAGTACTGGCGACAGTGCGTCCCGGTGGTACAGATGATCGGAGCGTTGTGAGCCATAATCGACAGCACCGCATCGAAGTTGCGCACGGAGACGGTGTGGGTGTCTTCTTTACGCCATTCGTCAAAGATCCCGTTGAGAAATCGTCCCCACTCATCACCGGTAATGCTGTACGACCGGAGCGATCCATCATCTTCAAACTCCACGCAGGGAATGTACTGGTGGTAGGTGACTCCCAGCTCGCGGAGGTAGCGATAGACCTCCTGCGAATACTCGACGTTGGCCTTGGACACGAGGGTGAGGACGTTATGCTCCACCCCGTTGCGACGCAGCGTCTCCAGACCGCGCATCACATCCGCATGGGTGCCGCGCCCGCTCACCGTGCGCCGATGGACATCGTGGAGGTGGGCCGGCCCATCGATGCTGATTCCCACCAGAAACTGCCCCGCTTTCAAGACCTGGGCGAAACGGTCATTGAGGAGCGTCCCGTTAGTTTGCAGACCGTTTGAAATCGACGCCCCCGGTGGGGCGTAGCGCCTTTGAAGTTCGAGCACCTTTTCAAAGAACCCCGCTCCCATGAGCGTCGGCTCGCCACCTTGCCAGCCAAACGTCCAACTGGGCTGCTGCGTTGCAAGATAGCGCTTGATCATCGTCTCCAGAACGTCCGTGGTCATCTGGTGACGCGCCACCCCCGGGTACAGATTTTTCTTTTCCAGGTAGAAGCAGTAATCACAGGCGATATTGCAGTCAGCGGAAATCGGTTTCACTAAGAGGGAAAATGGCCGCATGGCATTAGCCTACATCATGGGGGAGCGTGGGGGCTACTGGACAGCTCTCAAGGCGACCGGAGCATCTTCATAAGGGTCATTATCGCGAGTGATTCTGCTACGGAATCAACGCCTGAATTCGGCAAGGTAGCCCTCACCAGGCACTCCATCCACCATCGATGACAAGATTAGAGCCGGTCATGTATCCGGACGCGTCCGAGGATAGGAAAACGATAGCCCCATTGTATTCGGTGGCGGTAGCCATTCTCCCCATGGGCATGCGGTTGCAGTAATTCTGAACAAACTGATCGTCCTGACTCTCCCGGTACACTCCAGAGGGGGTGAGGATATTCACGCGGACACCCCTCTTAGCCCAGTACGTTGCGAGATAGCGAGTGAGGTTGTATAGCCCAGACTTGGAGGCGGAGTACGCCACCGGTTTGATGAATGGTTTTCCTGTCAGCTCTTCTTTGTAGGCGTAGATGTCTTGAACGGGCGAAAGTATGCCATAGATCGATCCGATGTTGATAATCGAGCCTCGTCCGGCCTCCGCCATTGCACCACCAATTACTTGACACGTCAGGAATGTACCAGTGAGGTTCACCTCGATGACTTCTCGGAACACGTCTTCCGGAAACGTCTCGAATGGACCTGATACTTCCGGGGGAGCTGAAGGCTGCGTGTCGATACCCGCATTGTTGATAAGGATTTCCGGGACACCCCACTGCGCTCGGATATCTGCCAGAGCCGCAACGATACTCTCCCTGTTCGTAATATCAACTGCGTACGCTTTCACGCGCCGCGTGTCCACAAACTCCGCGGGAAAATGAGTTGAGACCTGCTCGGTGGTGGCAGTCCTGCCGAGAACGGCAACGTACGCGTGACGATGGAGTAGCTCCAGTGCAAACTCCCGCCCCAATTGCCCGAGCCCTCCGGTTACTACCGCAACTCGGTCCGCAACATCGAATCGATCCCGCCACGGTGTATCCTCCGCGTTCTTCACGGTAGGAGCCCCGCCCCCTGGAGCGCGCGTTGCATCGCGTCTCGGCGCTCGGAATCGGGTCCCATGTTGGGCATCCGCGCAAAACCTCCCGACCGCCCCTGGAGGTTGATGAGTTCTTTTACCTTGCCCGGAAAGGGCGGTTGCAAATAGGAGCGTACAATAGGCACCATTTTGTGCTGGATTTCCATTGCTCTCTGCTGGTCACCGCGGAGAAATGCATCCCACTGATCGAGACACAGCTGGGGAGCTATCGTCACCAGGGCCGATATGGATCCATGAGCTCCAGATACATACGTGCCGTAAAGCATTTGATCACATGCGCTATATAGGAGGGTTTCCGGGGTTGCCATGACCGCGATCTCCGATAGTTTCACGGGATCCACTTGTTTAATGCCGATCACCTGATCTATTTCGGAAATTCTCAAAAACAGTTCCGGAGAGATAATGTTGGTAGCCACAACGTTATAAATAACAATGGGTAGAGACGTCGCCTCGGCGATCGCTCGGAAGTAGGCGTAGTTACCCTCATCGGTGGCACCGTGATAAAAAACAGGCGTTACCAAAAGCACATCTGCCTTCAGCTCCTCCGCGTCACGAGCAACGCGTATCGCCTCTTTTGTAGAGTTACGGATTACCCCCGCAAAAACCGGTAGATTGTTACGGTTTTCCTCTTGGAGGATCTCCAGAGTACGGCGAAGCTCCTCATCAGACAGTAGCACCCCTTCGCCGGTACTTCCTCCCACGCTGATGCCGTGGATTCCGTGGTTCATAAGATAACGGGCTTCAGAGCGAAAAGCGGCCTCGTCGATGTCTCCGTCAGCTGTGAAGGGTACCACCATGGGCGGTATCATTCCTGTATACGTGCCTTCCATTTGATCTCTCCTCAAGAAACCGGGCCCAGGGCCGTTCTCACCAACCGGCGATTTTCATCAAACCAGTCGGCGTAGGCAGTGCCCGGCAAGAATTTGTCGTGTGCCTCTTCCATCCTCCGCTGGGTACCAGCGCGATGGTGTTCAAGGATCTCTCCATATTTCGGATCGTCACTACGGTCTCGCAGTTGTAACGGGTCCGTCTGGTTATCGTAGAGCTCTTCATGACCATCCAACCAAATAGCGTATGTGTATCGCTTACTTCGCAGTCCGCGCCACTCCGGCCAGCAGCGCCAGTCTTCAGCTGTCGCCGGCGTATCGCTTCGGAAGTAGTTCCAGTGTGAACTGTAGTTCATGAGAAGCATTTCTCTATCGTGCGCGTGCGCGTGTCCCTGAGTGCCGGACAGAATCTCCTCGGAGAGATCCTCGCCGTCGGCATATTCGGGCACATGAGCTCCGGCGATCGCGGCCAGAGTCGGCAGATAGTCCATGGGACCAAAGATGAGATCGGAGCGCCGACCGGCATTGATCGTACCGGGCTGGCGAAAGATGAGCGGAACATCTAGAGCCTCCGCATACGGAACCATTTTGTTAACCCGCCCATGACTTCCATGCATCTCTCCGTGATCAGAGGTAAAGATGAGAAGTGTTGACGAGCTCCGCTGAGACGAATCCAAAAAATTGGTCAGCATCGCCACGTTATCGTCAAGACTGCGCACCATAGCCAAGTAAACGCGCATCGCCTCGGTCTCGCGGGGGTTGTCACGAGGGTCTTTCGGAACGTTGCCGGACCAAGAAATCTGTTCCGGCACTGATTCCAAGTAGCCTCCCGGCACATCTTCCACACCAAACGGTGGGTGAGGAGGATGCGGCGATACGACGAGAAACAGGGGTTTGTCGTTTCGCGTCCTCTGGCGCAGTAGATCCACCGCCTGCTCGAAAACGGCATCCGTCTCATACCGGTGGTCAAAGATCTTTTCCGGCGCGTCTCGGTAATACCAGTAGTTGTTGAAGTCCATGTGGAAATTGAACGCTTCCCAGTGCTCAAAACCGAGTCGCTGTGGTCCTGGAGGTACAAACGACGGATGCTCGGAATCTCGTCCATACTCTCCCGGCGACAGGTGCCACTTTCCAATATATGCGGTGTCGTACCCCGCCTTTCCCAGCACTACCGCCAGCGTCTGCGGGTTCTGAACGGGACTGGTCTCCACGAAATTGTTTACCACTCCCGAGTGAGTTGGGTATCTCCCGGTCATGAGCATACCGCGATACGGGGTACACACCGGAGCCGGGGAAATCGCATTGTCTACCACGAGCCCTTCGCGGGCCAGGCGATCAATCCCAGGGGTGGGAATCATCGCACCACCGTAACAGCCACACATATCCCGACGCAGTTGGTCGGGTAGGACAAAGACGATGTCAGGCTGACGATCTCCATCGGTTGCCATGTCGGTTCCGCGCACTATGACAACAAGGAGAGCGAGTCGAAGACCCGTCGAATCTCGGCAATCTCCTCGTCGGTACCTCGCGAGAGGGGCAACCTGGGCACACCGGCATCAACTCCGGCAAGGCGTAGCCCTTCTTTCCACAGCGCTACGGGATTGGTCCGGTTGTTTTGTCCCATGACACGAAATACCGGAAGCAACGCCTGCTGCTCTTTCGCCGCGGTTGATACGTCGCCGGCAAGAAACGTATCGATCATTCGCCGGATACGGTTACCTATCAGGTGCGACGCCCCACTAATCACACCTCCGATTCGCTCCACGCCGCCTTGGACGTACGCTTCGAGGATCATGGTGTCGTCTCCGTTATAGACGATGAAGTCATCCGGGGTTGCATTGAGAAAGGCGCTTATCTGTTTCGGGTTAAGCTCTGCCTCTTCTTTAATCGCCACGATGTTTCTCAATTCCGCGAGGCGCGCCACCGTTTCGGGATCTACGTTCACGCCGGTGAAAATCGGAATGTTGTAGAGCATGATGTTGACGCTTACCGCCTCGGAAACAGCGCGAAAATGGTCGTACAGCTCCCGCTGATTCGGCTTCGCGTAGTACGGCGCCACCACCATGACGGTATCAAAACCAATCTGCTCAGCCTCTTTCGCCAACGCTATGGTTTCAATTGTCGAAGCACATCCTACTCCAGCAATTGCTGAAATCTCTTTCGAGAACTCGGTGTGGACAAGATCGAAAATTCGCACTCTCTCTTCAAACGTCATCGTGTGGAATTCCCCGGTTGTTCCGGTGAGAACAATACTATCGGCGTTGTTCGAGTCGATGAGATACCTGACAAGTCTCCGTGCCCGGTCCAGATCCAAGCTCTGATCCTCAGCGAAAGGGGTCACCAACGGAACCAGAATTTTCCCGTAACGTTGTCTATCAAACATCTGTGTCTCCTATAAGATTTAGTCGGAACTGTTATCAAGGCCTGCGCTTTTCGCCTGCCGGTTGATTGATGTAGTCAGTCTGTATCCAAAAACGAGCGAGAGCACCGACAGAATGATCAACACGATAGAAACGGTGCTCGATACAAAAATCATCGGATCACCTCGCGAAACGAGGAGTGCTCGGCGAAAGCTGCTTTCCGCAATGGGACCAAGAATCAGTCCCAGCAGGATAGGCACGGTGGGATAATCGATCCTATTTAGCGCAAACCCGAGAATTCCGAACCCAAGCGCGATGCCAACATCGAAGATGCTGTTTCTAATCGCAAAGGAACCGACGATGCAAAACAAGAGGATGGCCGGAAGGAGAAGTTTCTTTGGCACAGTAATGAGCTTGCCCATGTGCTTAGCCATGATGAGCGCCAGGAATAGTAGAACTACGGCAGCAATCAGC
Source organism: uncultured Spirochaeta sp. (assembly GCA_964419735.1). Classification (GTDB taxonomy): domain Bacteria; phylum Spirochaetota; class Spirochaetia; order DSM-27196; family Alkalispirochaetaceae; genus Alkalispirochaeta. The sequence continues at coordinate 7,246 of CAYQRW010000070.1, read as the reverse complement.
AGGCTCGCGAACAGTGAGTACACCACATGGGCGTTCTCCACAAAAAGCATGGGCCCCGGCCTCAAGCCAAGGATCATCAGTCCTCCCAACAGTACTGCCGTCGCCGCTTCACCTGGAATACCGAGGGTTAGGGTTGGTATAAGTGCTCCGATGGCTGCCGCATTATTCCCCGCCTCTGCTGCTGCAACGCCCTCAATAGCACCCTTTCCGAACTTCTCGGGATGCTTGCTCGACCGCTTGGCTTCAGCATAGGGAATGAACGAGCCGAGAACCGCACCAGGCCCTGGTATAGCACCAATCAGGGTTCCCAGTATGCTGGACTTGAAAATGGTTGGCATGATAGAGCGGATAGTCTTGAGATTAGGAAGACGAGCCCGAACTTTCTCAGCTTGGATAATTGGGACATCCAGGGTCATGATTTCGACAAATACTTGGGAGATCGCGAAGAGACCGATAAGGGCAGGCACTAGGCTGAACCCATCCGCCAATTCGTACACACCGAAACTGAATCTGGGGTATCCCCGGATCGGGTCAACTCCCACGGTGGACAGAAGTAATCCCAATCCTGCCATAAGAAGGCCGCGCACCGTAGATCGTCCAGTCACCGACGATACGACTGTGAGGCCGAAAATTGCCAGAATAAAGAACTCTGCCGGGCCAAAATCAAGGGCGAAACTGGCCAATGTCGCTGAGCCGAATATGAGAACGATCGTTGCCAGGAAAGATCCTGTGGCCGAGGAAAACGCGTGCACGCCAAGGGCGAGACTCGCCTGTCCTTGTTTACTCAGTTCGAATCCATCGATCATCGACGCTGCCGATGCCGGTGTACCGGGAGTGCGAATCAAAATACCTGGAATCCCGCCTCCGTGGATACCGCCGATGAATATGCTGGCTAACAGCGTCAACCCGAGCTCCGGCTCCATCCCAAAAGTCAACGGAAGGGCAATAGCGATACCCATGGTTGCGGTAAGTCCCGGCATTGCTCCCAAGACTATTCCGATACCTATACCAGCGAAGATCAGGACAATGTTAAATGGATGAGCGAAAGTGGTAGCAAACCCGAGTAGCAGTTGTTCAATCATATTATCCCAAACCTATAGCGTTCAAAAGGTGCTCTGCCGGGCCCTCTGGAAACGGAACGCGCGCGACAACGCCAAATAGAAGGTACACGGCGAAGACTCCGACAACGGCGTAGGTAGTGACTACCCACAGCCGCCGTTCTCCGAAGAAATACGCCATGGCCGCGAGATACAGCGCTGAGGTTATTATGAATCCCCCGATATTCACGACTACGACGTATATCGCCACAGCACCTGCAGTCACTAAGATGCGGATTACGGTCTGCTTCTCCAGAACCGGACTCCCCTGTTCTTCTTTCTGGCGTAGCCTTCGTGAAGCAAGCAGTGAGCGAACAATGAGAAAGACCGACAAACCACCCAGCAGGAGCGCCAGAATCAAAGGAAACGTACGGATACCTACCGCTCGATCAGAAGTCGGGTAATCGGAAGTTCCAATGATCACTGCCACCGATAGAAGTACAAATATCCCGGCAACGGTGAGATCGTTACGAATATCCTTCGACATACCTTCTCCTTCTCAGAGTGTGGGGCCCGTAGGCCGAGCCCCAGATGTTCAAGCGTGATCACTCGATCATGCCGACGGACCGCAGAGCGTCCATCGCCATAACCCGGACGTCGGCAAGAAATTCCGTGTACTCGTCCGCCGGCAGATCGCGGATGCCGAGGCCGATGTCATTCATCGTTTCGACGAACTCAGGTTCTTGCATCGCCTTGGAGAATCCTTCGTACAGAACTTGCACTCGTTCCTCTGGTAGACCAGCTGGTCCTACCAGCCCCCGAGTAGTGTACATAGTCAGGTCGATACCGAGCTCTTGGGCCGTGGGAACGTCAGGAAGTGGATCAAAACGCTCGTCAGAGAACACAGCCAAGACGTTCAGGTTGCCGCCCTCTGCTTGCGAGACGAATTCTGCCGCACCACCGGCAACCCCATCGATCTGTCCGCCCATGACTGCCGCAACGCCTGGGGCGGTACCTTCGAAAGGTACGAAGTTCCAGTCCACACCAAGCTCCTGGGCGAACGTTACGCCGGAAATATGCCAAATAAAGCCATCCCCGGAATGGGACACGGTGAAACCACCATCCGCTACCTCAGAGGCTTCGATCAGATCCTCAATTGTCTCGATTCCACTGTCGGCGGAAACTGCAAACGCGGCAGGATCACGATTCAGGTTCATGATTGGCTCAAAATCATCCATGGATACCGGGTAATCCCGCACCTCATCCAACCAAACCAGAAATTGCGACAGAATTAGCAGCGTATATCCATCGGGTTCGGCGTTCGCAACGCGCTGCGCACCAATTCCGCCGAGCGCACCGCTTACGTTTTCCACTACCACCGGCACACCGAGATGGGTCTCAGCGTGTTGCGCCAAAGCCCTCCCCAGGATGTCCGTGCCTCCCCCTGCATTCCATGGAACGATCAATCTGATGGGTCGACTTGGTTCCCACATCTCGTCTGCGGCAGCCGGCTCTTCGGTTTGTCCGCTCGCGGGCAACATAGCTACCGCAAACACCAGTACTACGATCAATAGCGCAATACGTTTCATACAGCTCCTCCTTTGGAGTATTTCCTTAACGGCGCCGGCAACGCCGGCATTTTGTCTGTTGTCAGACAATTTACACCCAAAAAATCAAGTCCGAGTCACCTTGCCAATATCTTCCAGGGAGATTCTCAAATGCTCTTGCATACCCTTTTCACCCTTTCTCCGATCCTTTTCCATGAGTCCTTCCACGATTGTCCCGTGCGGTCCAAGCGCGTCTACGATATTTTCGGGAATGCCAAACGCCTTCGTTCGATACTCACGAAATGCATCCACCAGCAGCTGGTTGATCTTGATGAGAAGACTGTTGTGACTGGCAGCAATAATCGCGGTATGAAATGCTTCATCCAACGTGGCCAGCTCGAGAGGGTCCGAGTTTTCCACAGCTTTGGCAAATCTATCATGAATCGCCTCAATCTCCTCAATCTCGGCCATCGACGCCTTGTCAATCGCTAGCCGCACTGCGAGCGGCTCTACCGCCATTCGAACCTCCATCATCTCATCGAGCTCGGTCTCTTTTTCGATAAACCATGATCGAATCGCTTCTTCGGAACGCTCTGTCACCGAGGCCACAAAAGCTCCGGTCCCCGGGCGCAGTTCTACCAACCCATAGGCCTGCAGAATACGCAGGGCTTCCCGGACGGAGGACCTACCCACCCCGAATTGATCTCTGAGCTCCATCTCGGTCGGCAACTTATCGCCCAACGAATACGTACCAGACTCGATCATCTCCCGGATCCGACGGGCAATCTCATCGGTGACTGATACGCGTGTGATTCGATCCGATTTCCGTGCCATATTGTCTGACATCAGACTATCACTGAACCGAATAGCGGTCAAACATTTTCTGAAACAATCGGAGCCCAGCTATCAGCATACAGCGCCACACAAACACGGGCGCTGAATGCATCCCCCTCACCGCTTCCGTTCGAGGCCGGCCTCTCCGACTATCCCCTCGACGGAAAGCATGATCACCATCGTTGCGTCCAGGCGAGCTATGGCAGACACGGCGGTATAATCGAGGCCGTACTGGAGGTCTGCGCCGGTTGTGAGAAGCTCCGGGGAAATATCAATGACCTGGTCTACCTGGTCGACGATCGCTGCGAAGATGAACGGCTCTCCGCCACGCTCCGTCTCGAGGACGATCACGTGCGTGTTGGCGGCGGTATGTTCGTCACGCGACTGCTGGTGGTCCTTGGTGAAGAGGAGCGATGCCGGGTCAATCACGGGGATCGTCATTCCTCGGAAGTCGATCACTCCCTGCATACCGAGCGGCATGCCGGGAATTGGCGTGATCTTGGGTGCCTCGAGGACGGTCTGGGCATGGGCAACCGGCACGGCGCAGGTCACCGTTCGCACAGAAAATGTCAGGTACTGATTGAGCCCGGAGGCGGTATCAGTACTCTGCGAAATCGTCGTCGAGTTCATCGCGGCCTCCGTCAGTTCGTGATGGGTCGGCGAGCACGAGCCCCCGAGTGTTTTGTGTACTCCGCGTCTGGTGCGTCTGCTGCGTCTGCTGGGTCTGATTGGTCTGCTTCGCCGACCGGCCGCCACCGCCAGACCGAGTTGCGGCACCCGTGCCTACCATCTGTTTTCTGAGCGGGGGAGCTACCGCACCGGCGGCTGGTGTCGTGCCGGCTCCTACCCGGAAGTATGCGGCCGCCGCCTGAAGCTGTTCGGCCTGCCCGGTGAGTTCCTCCGACATGGAAGCCATTTCTTCCGAGGAAGAGGCGTTCTGCTGAATGACGGTGTCGAGCTGGAGCATCGCCTCGGAGATCTGGCGCGCTCCGGCGTTCTGTTCAGCACTGGAGGCGGAGATTTCCTGCACCAACTCGGCGGTACGGTTAATGCTCGGCACTAGATCTTTCAGCTTCGCGCCCGCCTCCTCCGCCACTGCCACGCTGGACTCCGAGAGCTGACTGATTTCTCCCGCGGCAACCTGGCTTCGCTCGGCCAGCTTTCGTACTTCAGATGCGACAACCGCGAATCCTTTGCCGTACTCACCAGCGCGCGCAGCTTCGATCGCGGCGTTCAGGGCGAGCAAGTTTGTGTTGCGGGCGATCTCCTCAATTATTGAGATGCGGGAGGCGATCTCATGCATCGCCTCCACCGTTTGCGCAACGGCCTGCCCACTTTCCTCGGCATTCCGGGAGGCGGCAATTGCGATTTTCTCGGTTGCGCTGGAGTTGTCGTCGTTTTGTCGAATCGATGCCTGCATCTCTTCCATGGAACTCGACACCTCCTCTGCGGAAGCGGCTTGCTCTGTAGACCCTCCTGACAACTGCTCTGCGGTCGTACTCAGTTGCTCACTGCCCGCGGAGACCGCCTCCGCACCACTCTTGATGTCGGAGACGATCGATCTCAGATGATCCACCATGCGGTTCAGGGCAGCTGCAAGGCGACCGATTTCATCGTTCCGTTTCACGTCCAGAGTCTCAGTCAAATCGCCACCGGCCAGGGCATCGGCAAACGCGACCCCTCGCTTCAGCGGGATGCTGATAACACGAGAAATCCCCACGCCAATCGCGATTCCTACTACCACCGCGAAGAAGACAATCGCCACCATCAGGACAAAGCTCCGGCGGAAGACTTCGGCCGTAGTCATGGCAGCCTGTTCTGCCATCGACTCCTTCAACGCCACCGCTTCGGTCATATACTGATCAACTGTGTCAGACTCATCACGCCCCTCGGTCATCGAGATTTCCGCGGAGTCCCGCGCTTGCGCCAGCGGCTCGCCTTGCGCGGTTTCCACCACGGTCTCGGAGGTGGCAACGAAGGTCTCCATCGCTGAGTCTATGCGGTCCATCAGCTGCTGGCCTTCATCCGTCGGGTAATAGGCTCGGGCCTCGGTTAACCGGGCTTGCATGCGCGTGAGAAACTGGCCGTGTTGTTCGGTGTACTGACGCCGATCCTCCTCAGTGGAGGCGAGCATCACGTTCTTTTCAGCTCGGGCGGCGGACAACAGGTAAGTGTTGCTTTCCTGGATCGCGTCCAGTCCCAGTAGTTCTTGCTCGTACATCGTCTCGGCGAGATCATTCATGACGCCGAGGTTATATATACCCAGGATACCGACCGCAGCCGTGATCCCCGCGACCAACAGGAAGCCGAGGACCAGCTTGCCTGCGACGCCCATATTTAAATACCATTTCATACGCGAGGATCATAGCGAGCCGGCGGCGCTTTTACTGTCGGGGAATCCCTACAATTCGTGTTGAGAAGCCCGCTACTCATGTCTCCGTCGGCACCAGCGAGAGAACCCTATGGGGGAGGTGTGCTGGATGGGTGGGCTACCCTTCCCGATCCACCAGACCAACGCGCACTGCCAGACGCACCAGTTCCGCAAACGAGTTGACCCCGAGCTTGTGCATTAAGCGGCTTCGATACGTTTCCACCGTTTTCGCGGAAAGGTTGAGAGTCTGGGCGATCACGGTGTTGGGCGTGCCTTCCGCCAGCATTTGGAGCACTTGCCGCTCGCGCGTGCTGATGCCCCGAAGCGCGGCGTGAGATCCTTGATCGTCGGGTGGCTCGGTATGAATCAGCGTATCTACCACCAACTCAGCCGCCCGCTGAGCAATGTACCGCTCCCCGCGCGCGGCCGCCTCGATCGCATCGAAGAGCTCGTGTTCCGACGAACTCTTCAGCACAAACCCGTGCGCCCCCGCCGTGAGGGCGGCGCGAATCACACTCATATCCATTTGGTAGGTAACCATTACGATGCCGGTGTCCGGCGCCGCGGAGCGGATTTCTGAGGCCGCCGTGATTCCGCCGGTCACCGGCATGTTCACATCAAGCAGCACCACATCCGGGCGTTCCGCAACACAGGTGCGAACGGCCGCAGCGCCGTCACCCACGTCATCTACTACATCAAAGTGCGGTTTGGAGTTGACTAATACCCGTAGTCCGCGGCGCACCAAGGCGTGATCGTCGGCAATGAGCACTCGCACGTGCGCTCGCGCTCGCTCTCGCGAGCCGTCGGTGTCTGCTGTGGGATCCATACTACCTCAGGTGCCATGCCGGCGTTACTGCCGCACGCGCCGAGCCTACAAACGCCGCCACACCGCGGCGAGGTCAACCTGGATGCCGGCGAAATCGATCGTGTCGTGGCACGTTTCCGGTTCCGCGTAGCGGTCTTCCCCGCGACGGTACCTGGTGACGGTGCGTTCGTCCACATCAACGAGCCAGTACTCGGGGATGTTCCGCGCTTCATAGAGCGACCGCTTCAGGGTGCGGTCGATGTCCCGGGTGGAGGGCGAGAGAATCTCCACCACCAGGTCGGGAACACCGCGCAGACGACTCGGCAGGATAATCTGGTCGTTCTCCGATAGAACTACGATTAGGTCCGGCTGGACCACATCGGTGGGCGAGAGCTCGAGGTCCATCGGGGCATTAAACACCTGCCCGCGGCCGGATATTTCGATCTTCTCGTACAGCGCGAACTGGATGTGTCGCGACACGCTCTGGTGGTTGGTGTTGGGTGATGGTGACACGTAATGTTCTCCGTCGATGATCTCGTGGCGTCGACCGTCGTCGGGGAAGAGACGATATTCCTCGTAGGTGAGCTTGACCGTTCCGTCGACGTATACACTCATACCAAAAGTATATGCCCCTTGTAGACCACCGACAAGG
>CAYQRW010000069.1:0-14160 GCA_964419735.1 uncultured Spirochaeta sp. | reverse complement strand
GTTGGCAGACGATCACACTGCCCGCGCAGGCGTTGGCGTTTACCTACTGTCAGGTGCCGGTGGTCTACCGCAAAATGAGCGACCACGGGCTGCGGGTGACGCTGAGCGATGGTTCTGAGGTGAAGGCCGAAACCGCCGAGCTCACTCACGAGCTATCGCGGTCACTCTTTGATCGTAGCGGGAGAATCGTTCGGATCGATGTAGAGATTCCGTCGGAGGCGCTGTTTGCTTAACGGCGGGGGGTGTCGGAGTGATGCGGACGTTGGGGGGAGCGGTGCGGGTCGTGGTGCGGCCGCCGGCGCGGCCGAAATCACGGGATCGCCCGTGAGCTACGGCCGGGGTCCCACGCTGCCCCGTTCTACCAGCGGCGGCTCCAGGGAGATTCCATACGGCGCGATCTGGGGCGGAGTGGCGAGCTGACTCAACATCACGTCCGCCGCCAATTTGCCCATGAGCTCCTTGGGGTGGTGGAACGTGGTGAGCCCAGGCCGCACATGGGCCGCCTCGGCGATGTTATCCACGGCGATAATCGAAAGGTCCTGCGGCACGCGGATGCCTTCTTCACGAAAGAGTTGGTACGCCTGAACCGCGATCTGGTCATTGAAGTAGAAGATCGCTGTGGGAGGATCGCTGGAGTCCAGGAGGCGCCGGGTGAAGTGCACGCCCGGGACGAGTTGCTCATCCTCCTGGGAGTAGTCGATGATCAGTGACTCGTCCGGCTCGATTCCCTGGGCGCGCAGTTGATCCTGGAATCCCTGCGCTCGTAGTTGTCCCGCACCCGGATCCGCCTTATAGATACATCCCATGTGGCGGTGGTTGTGGCGGATCAGATAGTCCGCCGCCTGCCTACCGATCCAGTAGTCGTCCATGGTGATATACGACGCATTGAGGCCTGATACGATGCAGTTGGTAGTGAGGATCGGTACTCCGGAGCGATTCAACAGTTTCACGAAGTCGCTATCCGCCGTGAGTTGTGCACTGATCATCGGTTCCACGATCATCCCACTCACCCCCTGGGCCAGCATCCTGCGGGCGGACTCCTGCTCTTTTTCCGGGTCGTAGTTTCCATTGGCAAGAATCATCGAGTAGCCGCCGGTGAACAGCCCTTCCTCCAGGCCGTGAATCATGCCAGGATAGATCGTGTAGGTAACGGAACTGTTAATAAACCCCACCGATTTCACCGAGGTGGTCTCCGCGTAGTCGCCGTGAAAGATGGTGCCGCGCCCCCGGGTGCGCTCGATATGGTACTTCCGAGAGAGCTGATCCAGGGCGTGGCGGATCGTATTGCGACTCACATCGAGATCGCGGGACAGCTCCATCTCGCCGGGAAGGGCGTCGCCGGGTTTGATCGCTCCCTCCTCGATGAGATGCTCAATGTGATCGCGAACGATCTGGTGTTTGGGAGTCATGAACGTCAGTATACCGCGATTATACATTTGATAGCAATTGTTGGAACATATCTGGGCCCACCGGCACGGAGGACCGGCTCTACCTATGAACGGCGATGCTTCTGGTCTATGCTATGCATCGATGTCACAACCTACTTCCCGATCCCTTCCGATTTCCATTATTGACCGCGACGCGGCGGTTCCGCCGTTTCTCGATGCGCTCCGTGGGGCGGACGTTGTTGCGGCGGACATGGAGTTTAGCAACGATACTACCCGAGTCCTGCTGATGCAGTTTGCCACCGATCGGGAGGTCTTTCTGTTCGACCCTTTATCGGTGAGTGACCTGGAGCCGGTGTTGACGTGGCTCGCCGATCCGGCGCAGACCAAGGTGTTTCACTCGGGTCATGACGACGCCCGGCTGGTGGCTCGGCAGTACGGTACGGAGACGCGCGGTGTGGTGGATACGCAGGTCATGGCCGCGTTCTGCGGCTACCGCTATCCGGTGGGCCTCGCCGCGCTACTGGATTCGATGTTGGGAATCGTGATCAGCAAGGGACAGCAGCGATCCGACTGGGCCACCCGGCCGCTCTCCTCGGCTCAGATTCGATACGCCGCCACCGATGTGCTTCACCTGCGGGAGATTCTGTCTCGGTTTACCGAGCAGCTCACCGGGAGTCCCCAGCTGGTCTGGGCGCGAGAGGAATCCCGCCGAGTCGTGGAAGAGCGGGCAGGGTTCTCCCATCCCGAGGCGGCGGATTGGCGCTTCCTTGACGACTACCGCGCGACCCCGGAGCAGACGTTGCTGGCGTTGCGCCTACTGGACTGGAGCCGTGACCTGCGCCTCCCGCGGGTCAACGGAAAGAAGCGTTCCGCTCGGCCCCGGGACTTACAGCACATCATGGAGTGGATCGCTTCCGGCGAGGCGCTGCAACCGGGCGCTCGTGCGCTTCCGGGATGGCTCACCTCGGCGCATGCGCAGGCGATTACCGCGCTGGGTGGCGCCCCACCTAACGCTGAAGAGACCGCCCGCTTAGAACGACTGCCGCCGCCGGGCCCGTCGCGGCAAGAACGTGGTGAGCGTATCGCGGCCCTCATGCAGCATATAGAAGAACGCGGTGCGGAGTACAATATTCAACCGGCGCTGATCGCCACCAAAACCGCCGTGGAAGACCTGGTGCGCTTTGGAGCTGCGGCATGCTCGGTGCTGAGCCAGGGCTGGCGGGCCGAGCTTTTGGATTTAGATCAGGTCTGAAAACCGGCGGGCACAAAAAAAGGGTGCGACGAATCGCACCCTCTTCTTAGAACTGGTGTTTTACAGTTCTTAGTTGGGAAGCCAATCTTCCCAGATGTCCCGATTCTCGTTCTTCCACTCCCGGGCGGCTTCCATCGTATCCAGGTCGGAATCGGCGATATGCACCATGAGCGGACCGATAGTCTCGTTGGTCCACATCACGTTGTCAAAGAACTCCACCACTTCCGGCAGGTCCTCTTCAACACCGGGGCGACCCATGATGAAGATGTCATCGATCGGAAAGACGGTCTCACCGTCCTGCTCGAGGATCGTCAGGTCCATGCGTCCGAACATCGAATGCGGCTGCCATCCCATGCCTACGATGTACTCTTCATTCTCAATGGCCGACTGCATTGCCGCCAGCATCGCGGGGCTCGAGGAGGGAACCAGTTCAAGACCAGCCTCATCCAGACCATAGGACGGAATCAGATTTTCTTCCGTCGTGATCATCATACCGGCACCGGCGTCGATTCCGGTAATCTGGCCATTCAGACGCTCGACCACTTCCGGATCGGCGAGATCAGAAAGGGCAGTCACACCATCTTCAGCCATGTAGGTGGGAACGATCAATCCGGTTACACCGTCCTCATAGATCGTGGAAACCTCCACCAGGTCGGTTCCTTCAACGTAGGTCTCATGCAGACCGGGCAACCACGCTTCCATGAAGAAATCCTGGTCCCCATTGGCAACTGAGGAGAAGGCGGGGCCCACATCAGCGGCGGTAATAGACACATCGTATCCCATCTCGTCCTCAAGAACGGTGGCAAAAAAGTGCGTCCAGGCTACGCCCTCTTCCCAGTTGACGTAGGTCATGGTGACCTCCTGGGGTTCTTCCATGCCCTCTTCACCCTGGCCGTTCGCAAACAGGGCTGGTGCCAGCATGGCCACCATCAAAAGTACGGTCATCGTTCGACGTAAATTCGTCATATGTTCCTCCTGTGAAACGCATACGCGCTTCCACTTTTTTTTGTGCTGTCCGAAGACTTGTCACACCCACACACGAGCATGACTCCAGCATTGATTCTAACGGTATGCAATTCCTCGCCAAAGGTCAAGAATTATGTCGCGTACTAAATAAGTTTTTTTCCGAAATAATTGAATAAAGATTGAACAAAAGATATATGAACGCAAATATACCGCAAAACAAGGGGTAAAGTAGGAGCTTTCGCAGGAAGAGGTGCTTCTCGTGGTGAAAAATCAGGCGTACCCAAAATAATCGTGGACGTTTGATCACAGCGCAGGCCGCCGTTGGAGAGTTGCTTCTACGTAGTTTGCTGCCGTGATGAAACCGATCGACCGGTATGCGTGCAGCCCGGGGTGGTTGTCGGCTTGGACATTTAGGTCGATGGAAAGTCCGTCCGCTCGGAGCAGGTGGCAAAGCGCTGCGGTGACCCGGCGTCGGTATCCGCGGCCCCGGTAGTCGGGATGAGTGGTGATATTCCCCAACGCCACCACCCGATACTGCGGCGAATATACGTGGACTCCCGCAGTCGCCGCATTCGCGCGGGACGCGGCGAGAGCGCCAGTAATGTGGGCGTGGCTGAACGGTCTGGAGCGTAGATCACTGCCACTGCCGTCAGTTCGTCCTGTGCCGTTCCCTCCGTCCAGCCAAACCAAGTGGTGAACGGTGCAAAGAAGGGGTCCAGATCACCCATGCTGTAGATGTGCAGCCCGATATCCTCGCTCAGCAGCCTGTGGAGGCGCGACACGTCGGGGTTGAGAATGGGGCCGGCCGATAATATCCGAGTCCGGGCACTGATAGTCTCGAAGCCACCGATTGCTGACATACATGAAGCGCAGCTGATCGTCGAGCACGGCGATCCCCGTGCTGTCATGCTATGGGGCAGCTCCCATACAGACTTGGCTACCTCGTTCAGTAAGGCCGGCTACACCTACTCGTAGTAGCGCATGGCTGCGGCAATATTGCCCTCGGCATCTGCGAAGAAGATGAGCTCTCTCACGCCCCCGATGGCGCTGTTCTCCATGACGACCCCTTAGCTTGTCTTCTTCTCGGCTTCGGCAATTGCGTCGATGTTGTTTACGGCAATTGTGCATTCGAAGCCGTGGAAGAGTGGTCTTGGGATCCTTTGCGCCGGGAGGTGCGGACCTACCGGAACGCACCGACAGCACCGAACCGACCACCGGCGCATGTCTTCCAACCGCCCTTTTGTCCGGAGAGCATACAAACTGTAGCGACGAATCAGCTGGAGTCGTTTCGGCCGCGCAGCCGGAGAGAAACGGAATGCGCAGTGCAAGCAGCCCGAGGCGCAGAACGGAATAAACGCGTATTTTTCCAGTCTCCAGTTTCAACGGCTCTACCCCATCGGCGCGCTACAGGGCAAGGTCAACACGCCAGAAGAGGAGGACCTGAAAGAGGTGGTCCTCCCTGTTGCTGCGAATCGTCGTCTCACTGCCGGGAGCATTGGTATCCTACATTTGCCAAACGTTGATTTGGGCGACCCGCAGTTCCTGGAGCGCCTCGAAGGAGAAGGTAGCAGGATACTCGGGGACTGCGCTAAAGGCTACTAACCGCCAGCCGGTCAGCAGGTAGGGTACCGGCCGGAGTGTGGGATAGCTCGTGTCGAGTCCCTCCGTTCGGCCCAACTCGCCATTCACCCGGCCTGAGGCTACTTCGACAAGGCGCTCATAGAATCCCTCCCCACGATTGACGAGGGGAGCCGTATCGGCACTCGCCAGGAAAAGCCGATCCACCCAGGCTGGTATTGTTGGCGCAAACAGCATGTCAAACAAAGCAAGAGAAATGCCGGCCGGACCGGATTGAGGTGCAGACGCACATGCTATATACGCCCCGTACCCCCGGTATTAACGGAGAATGTTTGCGCTTCCGTCGGAAGGCGACATACACTACCAATAGAAAGGAGCCGCGTACGGGAGGTCTATGGTGAAACTGCCACGCCTAGTTTGGATTGTCCTCACATTTCTCACTTCCATTTTCACCCTCTCCGGGGAGAGTATAGAAGTGGTGACCTCCCTTGTTCAGGCGTCCTCCGGCGACCAGCGGGAGCTGTTCAACGACGCCCTCGATCAGGCGATCCGACGGGCAAGCAGGGAGTCCGAACGCCTCGACTTTCAAGCGAGTCGCGGGGGCGCTATGCCCCGGGTGGACGTTACTGCCCTGAATAGCCCCGACGGCCGCTATGTAACCTTCTCCTTCACCGGAACCGGTGGCGAGAGCGCGACGCTCCTCCTGAGAGCCCCCTGGGATGAGCTTCTCCCCACCGCCCTAGCCCAGGGACTTCGTTACTTCGAACCGCTCCTTCTTGGCTACCCGGAAGCGAGCACTGGACAAATCACTCTCGAGGACCACTTTCCCCTCGAGAGTATTCGTCCTCCCTCGGCAAATATGGGTATGGTCGGCCTCTATCCCACCGGCCTGGCCCTCAAGCCTGGAGGGGCGGTGGTTGTTGCCGGAACCACCTTCGCGGTCGAGGTGGATCGGCTCTTTCGGGTAGTCAGCTACCCCGGCTCAGACCTCCTTGACCAGGGTACCTTTAACTACGCCCGGGCGGTTGCCTCGACACCGGCGGGTACTCTCTACTTCCAGCCATCCCAGGGAAACGACATCTACCGCATTATCGACGGCGTTGACCGGACCCAGCGTCTCCGTTCCGGGGTGGGGGGATACGGCCCCTTTACCGTACTCCCGGACGGAACCGTCATAACGATAGATGCTATCGCGAAACGGGCCGCCGCGATCAGCGGCAGAGACCGGGAGGAGCTCCCCCTCTTTCCCTCTCCCGATGCCTATATCGCCACCGCCGCAACCGGTCCTGCCGGAAATATTTGGGTCTACGACGGTGCGGAACAGCGGATCTCCATCGCCACCGCGGAGGGCCGCTTCGTCGATACGATAATTCCCGCTGTACCGCAGCTCGCCGGAACGCAGGCTGTCGCCCTCACAGTCTCCCAGAACGGAGAGTTTCTCCTGCTTACGAGAGCGGGCTTATGGAAGCTCCGGCGGGACGGCCAGCCCATATGGGGTATGTCAGAGTTACCGGGAGGAACCAACATCACCTTTCAGCAGATGGCGGGCATCGCCGCTGACCACGAGGAGGGGCTGATCTACCTCGTGGATTCGGGGAATCGCACGCTGCTGCGTCTCAGGGACCGGAGTATATCGGTCCGGCGCAATGAGGAGCCCGCGGCGGCAGACCTCCGCCGGCTGAACGAGGAACTCTCGACTCAGGGGGAAGAGCCGACGCTACTCCTTGCTAAGGCGCGCATCTACGAGGACATCGGGGCGACAGAGCTCGCGGAGGTCACCTTCCAGCACGTTCTTGATGTGGAACCGTTCAACAACGACGCCGCCGACGGTCTCGAGCGGGTGGAGATCGCCCGGCTCACCGGGGAGGCTGACCGCCTCGCCGAAACCGCCCGAGGCCAGCTGCAGGACCTTGGCCCTGCGACGGCCCAGCGGACCTACCTCGAAGCGCTGCAGGCCTTCGAGCGGATCCTCGCCCTCCGTCCCCAGGCCTCCGAGGTCCGCTCGAAGATGGAATCCTTGCAGCAGGATTTCGCCGCTGGGCAGGGCGGCGGTAGCGGTGGTCCCAAGCCCCTCCGGCTCGATCAACTCGCCCTAGAGGATCTCTTTCCTGGCCTCTTTTCGACCTACCGGAACAATCCGGTTGGCAGTGTGACGGTTACCAATCGCGGATCAGAGGAGATTACCTCGCTTCGGGTCGTGGCGGAGCTTCGCCGTTACAGTGACTTTCCGACGGAAACCGAGTTTCCCGACTCCCTCGGCCCCGGAGAGAGTCTCGACCTGCCGATCCGGGTCATTCTCAATACCGATGTCTTTGAGGTTGAAGAGGACCTCCCGGTCCAGGCCCGGGTCACTGTAGTTGGTGAGAGCGAGGGACAGGAGACCGTGGCGGAGGGAACTACGGGCTTCACCCTCTACCGCAGAAGCGCCCTCAACTGGAGCGAAACAGAGCGCCTCGGCGGCTTCGTAACGCCCAACGAGGGGAACATCAGCCGCTTCGCCCTTGCCGCGGCAAACGTCGCCGGAGGGACGGAGGTTGCCGGTTTCACCCGGATCTTTCTCCGGGCTGCCCGTATTGGTGACGCCCTCGGTCGTCGCGGCATCGCATACGTCGAGGATCCCCAGACCCCGATCTCCGCGATTCTCGGTCGCAACGACGTGGTGGACACGGTCCGCCTCCCACGAACAACACTGCTCAACCGGGCCGGAGACTGTGACGACACCACGGCGTTACTCTGCTCGCTTTACGAGGCCGCAGGCATCGCTACGGCGATTGTCACAACCCCGGACCACGTTCTCATGGCTTTTGACACCGGCGAGCCCCCGGCTAACCGGTGGCTCTACGAGGACGCGGGATTTACTACGTTCGTTCGGGACGGAACACTGTGGCTTCCTCTCGAGACAACGGTCATCAGTGACGGCTTCTTCGGCGCCCTCCAGGCGGCATCGAGGCGAATTGTCGAGGCCGGCGGCAGCGAAGGTGCGGGGTTTGTCTCCACCGAGGCGGCACGAGAGCAGTACCCGACGATTCCTGTTCCTCCGACGGAGCTCAATATTCCGATGCCCCCCCTCGAGGAGATCGACCTCGCCTTCGAGCGCTCCGGCGCGGCGTTGAGTCGGCAGGTATATCTCGCCTCGGTAGACCGACTCGAGCGCTCGGTCGGGGAGGTCGACGGCCGAGCCCGGGCCGCCCGGCTTAGCCGGCTCGGATCACTCCACAGCCGATTCGGTGAGAGTGCGGCGGCGGAACAGGCGCTTGCGGAAGCCCTCGACACCTCCGGTGGTTCCCTACTTCCAACCGTCCACCTCGCCACACTCTACTTACAGACCGAGCGTCCGGCGGAAGCGGTGGAGCTTCTCCAACCGGCCTACGAGAACGCACCGGAGGCTCTTATTCTCAACGCCCTGCTCGCCCGGGCGTACTTCGACCTCGGGGACTCTCAGAAGGGACTGAGGTTGGCAACCTTCGTCTCCGACCGGAGCCCCGAACTCGCTCGGCGCTACGGTCTCGGTGGCACTACCCGCGCACGGGCCTCCGGGGAGCTCGACCCCCTGGAGTTCGCTCTGCCGGCAACAGAAGAGGAGCTACTCAAATGAAACACACAGCCCCGCAATGCACGGTCTTGTTTCTCCTTGCCGGGTTTCTTCTCTCGGTGGCTTCGGCGGTTGCCGAGGAGCTTACCGTTACCTATCTAGAAGGCGCGGTGGAACTCGCCGATCAGAGGCCGATCCACATTGGTGATACGCTCCCTTCCGGAGGTACGGTGATGCTGGGAGACTCGGGCTATCTGGAAGTTCTGGGTCTGGGAAGGACTGTCCGGCTTTTAGGTCCCGGAGAGTACCTTTTGCACGAGTTGTTTCCCGCCGACGGGACCGGCGGCGGTTTGAGCAGTGCGGTTACCGGGAGAGTACGCCGGTTGATCCGCGAGGAACGGAGGGGAGATATCGCCGCCGCCGGAGTCCGGGGAGACTTTGCCGGGGAGAGCGACTGGGTGAGCGGGCCGGCGGCGGATCTTAGGCTCGCCGCGGAAGAGGCGCTCCGGGCTGGTCGGATCGATTCCGCCGAGGCGCTCTATCAGGAGGCGTTGCTCTACGCCGTCGGTGCCGAGGACGCTATTCGCCTCGATCTTGCTGAGCTCTACCTCTCCCGGAACGACCTCACCCGGGTTGTAGAGGTGACAGAATCGATCGACACGGTCGACGAGATGCAACCGCGAGTCCGCGGTCGCTACTACCTCGTTCGTGCCTCAGCACTCCTCGAACTCGGCGAAGGCGAGGCTGCCATGAAGCTCCTCATCGACGCTCGGGGACGGAGGGTCGCGGCAGTCACAGCGCCGCTACTCGACCTTCTGGCTGCGGAGGCAGCAGTGAGGATCGGTGACAGGGCTGAGGCTACCGTCTCTCTGGAGCGGGTAGTCGAGCTCGCCCCGGACTCGCCCCAGGGTATCGCCGCACGACGGATGCTTGCCGAGATGTAGCTGCCCAGGGAAACCTGGCGATAGGCCTTGCCACTCATGTCGGCAACGCTGGACACCGCCGGGCGCCCTGGAGCAGACAGGGCTCACCTGAGGCGAACCGGCTTACCGGGACCGGGTCCTTGGGAATGCTGTGGACCGCGATCACCGGGGGATGTTCCGCTTTGAAAAGAACGGCAACGCCCGGCATAGACGAAGACACGCAGTACGATGTTCGGAGTCGGAATGCCATGCGAATCGATGCTAAGAGTACCGTTTCACCGGAGTTCTTCTCCACATATCCATATCACGTGGTTCCTTCCGTGAGATTGACGATCTCCGGATCGGTATGAGACGACAGGAACACCAGCGGCAGCGGTGATCGCCGCCTCGCCACTATGAACTACCTGTACCTCGTATCCGTTCCGCGGCAGAATCTGTTGCTCCGCTAGCGCGATAATCGCCTCATCTTTTACCAGGAGGGGGTTCGGATGTTCGTCAGCCACCGATAGTCTTCTTTTCGTGGTGTCAATTTCTACGTTTGAAGGAACGTAATAGAACAGTTCCAGATATGCAATTTGAGGCGGTTACTCCGGCTGGGCTAGAATGTGTTCCGGGGTTGTCTCACAGTGGTTCCGAATCGACGCCAGAGCCGATTCCATGCTTGCCGGGGTGTCTGTCAGAAAATGACGATACCACGATCGCCGGAATGGTACTGCCACTACCTGGAGCGTCAGGGACATGTGGAGCAGGCACTGGTCGGCAGGGATATCTGGATTCGCGGCACCGGTTTCCAAGGTATAGATTTCGTCGAATCGGGCGGGGCCCAGTGACAGGTTGGAGCGCAACCGTCGTTCCGGAACTACTTCTCGCGGTTCATCGATCAGGACGCGCAGGAACGTGCCGGTGGTCTGCCAGCGGACGCGCTGTCCCGGTTGCGGATAATCGATCGGAGCATCTATGGCAACGTGCACGCCACTGTCCCACTGCGCCACCTCGTCGGGCCGGCACAGCGCCTGCCAGACGCGGTGAACCGGTGCAGCGATCTGAACACGGCGGACAAAAGTGGTGGTGACGCACTCCATGCGGTGACAATACCGGGGAGGAGCCCGCCGGTAAACCCAGTAGAGACTCCGATCGTGAGTTGGCGCATACCGGCCACCTTTCCTTTTCGCAGGCTTGGAGCGCCCCCACTGTTCGGATAGAATGGGACATGCTTGGATTATGATTTTCCGTCCACTTCGTTACGCGATAGGTGATCATTTTGGGTGAGACACGTTCCCTCCGTACTCTTCGCAGTCTGCTTGCCCACGCCGGGACTATCTATTGTGTGGGTTCGGCCTCGGGCGACTCCTTGGGTGCGGAGGGACTCAGTGCCGCCTCCGGTCTTGCGATTCAGGACCACAGCGCATCGTTTGCGCAGCTCTGCGGCCGCCCCGGGGAGGACCTCCGGGGTGTAGCAGTGACCGATATAGGCGCCGCTCTGGGCACGGACCAGTTCCGGTGGGACACCCTGTTTAAGACGGTTGCTCGTACCTCGCAGGAACACACGTTTGAGTTTCGGCCCCCTACCTCGGATCAACCCTATACCGTCTCCCTCTCCTCGCCGGAGCCGGGCGTGATCACCGCCGTTTTCTCGGTAGTTCCCGGACCTGACGAAGCATCGGAACGGCATCGCATAGCTGCGGAGAGTATGGAACTGGGCATTTGGGAGTACAATTTTCACACGGACACGGTAGTCTGGAATGATCGGACCTATGACCTCTTCAATCGGGATCGGGGCGAAGGCCCGTTTCCCTTTCACGTGTGGCGGGAAATGGTGCTTGCTCGGAACACGCTTTCCACCGACGGCGATGACGCGCCCTTCTACGAAACAGTTCCTGTAATTCTGCCGGATGGGCGGTTTCGCTACATGATTAGCGCCGCTGTAACGGTACGGGACAGTCGCCGGAAGCCCCTGAGAATCATCGGTGCCCTGCGGGATGTAACCGAGCGAACGTTGGCTGAGGAAGCGCTGGAAGATGCCACCGCCCGGGCCCGGAAATTAGCTGCCATGGCGCAGGAGGCCAATCGTGCCAAGAGTGAGTTTCTGGCAAATATGAGCCACGAGATCCGCACCCCGATGAACGCGGTAATCGGCATGGCGGAACTCCTCCAGGATACGGTTCTCTCCAAGGAACAATCACAGATGGTGGATACGATTGACCGGAGTGGACACGCGCTTCTGGCGTTGATCAACGATATCCTCGATTTCTCCAAGGTAGAGGCGGGACAGATCAACCTTGAGAAGGTAGATTTTTCCGTGCGAGATGTCTTAGCCGACGTCGCGGCGATTCTATCTCCCCAAACGGGGGACACCGAGGTGAAGATCAACGTTGAGGTTGACGACTCCGTTCCTCCGGTGGTGGTGGGCGACCCCGGTCGTTTACGTCAGATCCTGATGAATCTCGGGAGCAACGCGGTGAAATTCACCGCCCAGGGATCGGTGCGGTTCACCGTGGCTGCGGATTACACCGCCGCGGACGATCAGGTCGAACTCCGCGGTACGGTGGAAGACACGGGAATTGGAATCTCCGCGGACAAGATCGAGGGGATTTTTGATCCGTTCCTCCAGGCAGAGGCGGGAACGACGCGCCGCTTTGGTGGAACGGGGCTGGGTCTCACGATCGTGAAACGCCTGCTGCAGCAGATGGAAGGCGATATCACGGTGACCAGCACGGTAGGGCAGGGATCAACCTTTTCCTGGACCGCCCGATTCGGGGTGACCTCCCGCCCCTCCGCGGGGTCTGTTCGTCCCGCTCACGCGTCGCTCCCGGGGGATACCCCTGCTTCGGCGGCTGCCGGCACCCCCGCTCGAATTCTCCTGGTAGAGGACAACGAGGTGAATAGACTCGTCGCCAAGACGATGCTCGCTAAAGCGAACCATACCGTTTCCATGGCGGAAAACGGTGTAGCCGCGGTCAACGTGTTGCAGACGCAGACATTTGATCTGGTTTTTATGGACGTTCACATGCCGGAGATGGATGGATACGAAGCCACCCGCCGCATTAGAGCTGGAGTAGCCGGGGAGGCAGCGGCAACCGTGCCGATTGTTGCACTGACCGCCAACGCCCTGTCCGATGACCGGGATAAGGCGCGGGAGGCGGGAATGGACGACTATGTGAGCAAGCCCTTCACTCAGGCACGACTACTGGAGGTTGTGAATACCTACGGCGGCACGCGGTCCAGGGCCGCTACAAGCGGTGCCGGCGCGGCCGACGCTACCGATACGGTCAAAACTACCGATACGGTCAAAACTACCGATACGGTCGAAACTACCGAGGCGGTCGAAACTACCGAGGCGGCCAGTACACAAGCGGCGTCCCCAGAACCGCTCACATCCACTCCGGTGGACACAGCCGACCCAGACGTGCGTGAGGGTAGCGATCTGGTCGCGGTTCGTGAGTACCTAGACGTGGATCTGCTACGGGAGCGGCTCATGTACGATGAGGCCTTGATTCGGGAGATCGTGGCGGAATATCTCACGAGCGGCGTTGACCTAGTGGAGCAAATCGCTGAGGCGGTTCAAACTGCCGATGCTGGCAAGTTGCACCCGGCGGCGCACCGACTCAAGGGTTCCTCGGGAAACCTGGTTGCGGGACGGGTGGCAGAACTCAGCCGACAAATCGAGGTTGCGGCTCATGCCGATAACTTGTCGGGTCTGGACGCACTCGTTGAGCAACTCCGCACAGCATTTACCCGAACGCACCAGATCATGCGTCAGGAGTTTGGGGATAGTGGGGAAAACTGGTCGTACCCTGATTAGCTGAGGTTTTCTGCTGGCATCGCAACCCCACCTGTGCTATACTACTCCAGTCCCATCAAAAAGTTCTCCAAAAAACTGTCTCACTGAAAAATTGTCTCCCTAAAAAAGTGTTCAACCAATTTCGATGGAGTTGAACCAGTGTTCTGGAGAACGTCTGCCACTACGGTGGTCCTGTGTATGGTGGCCGCAGCGACTGTCGCCGCCCATGATTCCGTCTCAGATCGAGCAACGCTCACGTTGCAGGGGACGGTGAGTTACCACGCCAGTGTCTCGATTCACACCTCGGCGGAAGCCCAGGTGGTGGAAGCGGTGACCAATACTCCCGGCGGCCTCTCCCTCAGTGTTGAGTTGGCCTCCGGTGATCAAGCCGGCGTGCTCACGATTAACGATCGTCGCGTATTGCTGGAGAATGGATGCGCCCACGTGGCCGATGTCCAACCGGGAGTCCGGGGTGATGAGGATCGCGCCGTGGCAATCACCTATGCCGGATCAACGGCCTCGCTCATGGTGCTGGACGTATCTGCCCGGTGATCGCTGATTATTCGTCCTTCTTCGACTGCCCGCGGCGGTAGCTGTTGGCCCAGCGCGCAAAGGCGGAGCTTCCGGGCGTCTGCAGCCGAACGGTGCCGTGGCCGCAGGCATGTCTCCTAATCATGATAGAAAGGTCTCATGCTGTGATAGATACTCGCTGGGTGACTGACCAAAGCGGTCCTTAAAGA
>CAYQRW010000068.1:0-14200 GCA_964419735.1 uncultured Spirochaeta sp. | reverse complement strand
AAAGGAAGAGCTGCCCGATATGATCTATCGGACAGCCCAAACGTTGCGTTAGGAGCATCAAAACAGGAATAGTTATTCTTCTTTTACCACAATCCCATTAGTCGCTGTGTAAGAGAAGGGCCCGCTATGGAGCCGTTCTTGGGATATCCCTCTATAAGGGTACCAGTATTCCTCTTCATAATCACTCTTCAGTATGACTATGTTGCCCTGGACTTCCCATGTATTGTCCTCATGAGAATAACCCCAGGATCCATCCTCCTTAAGCTCAAAAGCACGCCCACCATCACCATCAGCATCGTAGTACCACGTTCCAACGAAAAAATCTTGTGAGAGACCGTCGTATACTCCGTACGTGTCGCCGCCTTTTTCAAGCTTTGTCGTACCGTTGTCATCTACGATAGTTAGTTCTATTGGTGCAACATCATCCTTTGTGAGCGTGATTGTGTTGTCTTCAATTGTCCATTCATAATACCGCTCAATAGCGTCGTTTCGGCCCAGTCTGAATTCCGCGGTACCATCGGGATTAAGGACGTACGCATTGTTTTCATTGTTTGAAAACTTTTCCCATTCACCGATCATGTCCTCTTGAGTGTAGGTGGGATCAGACTCTTCTTCTTCGTCGGTGTCAGTGCCGTCGTCGGTGTCAGTGCCGTCGTCGGAATCAGCGTCATCGTCGGAACCGGTGTCTCCATACGTGGTGGTGCCGGTAGCGATAAGGTCTTCGGCACTGGGATCGCTAAACGCCTCTACCGTAATGGTATCGCCCTCTTCTAAGGCTTCGGAAGGTGCGTAGTTAGTTTGGTACGTAAGCAGATCCGAAACAGCTTTATCATTGATGCTGACCATATACGACCCCGCGCCATCCACTGCAGTCCAATAGATGCTTTGTCCGGATGGGATTTCGTATATGGTAATCCCGGTGACCTGCTCGGTGGCACCAGCGTCATCTGCGGAATCGTCGGTGGTGTCATCGCCGTCTCCTTCGGCGTCACCATCATCACTGTCATCACCATCCTCGCCGACGACTACATCCGACTCGTAATCGGTACCGTTGAGTTCATCGACCAGGGTGACTGTGTTGTCAGACTCGACCCTTATGGTTCCCTCGGTAGCGAAATCATCACTATCGGTCACCACGACCATGCCATCTGTGATTTCCCAGGTGGCATCACTGTCCGAGACGTCGTCTTCCCGCATGACCTCACTGTACTGACCGATTTCAGCGCTACCGTCGGATTCCAGGATGAAATACTGTCCGTCGGAGGCCTGGTAGCGTCCCGCAAGGTCTTCCATGGTGTAGTCGACCGTGTCGGAGTCATCTCCGCCGCCTCCATTGTCGTCTCCACCGCCGTTCGTGGGGTTATCACACGAAACCACAAAGAGCATCGCAACCATTAACAGAAGCGGAATCAATCTCTTAAACATCATAGTGTTCTCCTATCACTGAGGTTTTTCTTCGTGGGGCTTTCCCACGTGATTACTTACGTTAGAAGTGACCCCTTAAAACTGTCTTAACGGTGGAAGCTTTTCACCGGCGCGGTACGCGGGAAGACGACCTGTATGGTCAGTGAATTACGCCCAGAATAGGCGGGTCATCCATACTACTGCTGCTGGGCATTGCGCTGAACGCAAAAGAACCCCGATTGGGTTCTGGGAGAGAGGCCGCTGCCGTTGGTTGCGATCGGCTCTCAACACCTTGGTACCCGTATTCCTGACATAAGTTATAATAATTATATCTTTCGAGAAATTTGCTCCAGACGCTCCGCTGAGCTATAATGGAAGGTATATCAGGTTTAGCGGGCCATCCTAGGCCGGTACTCTACTCGTAGAGCTCACGATTTAGCATGCCAACCCGCTGGAGGGTGTTTTGATGCGTAGTCTACGCCTGTTTTCGGTCCTTCTGTTGCTCGCGTTTCTGGTTGCGTGCCCCACATTGTGGGAAGAAGAGAAAGAAGATGACCCGCAACCGGTACCACCCACGATAACCGGGCACGAGTTCGAAAGCTCCAATTCTATCGACAATGAACACGTCTCTATACGGCTCCATTATGAAGGTGCCGTGAGTAGCACGGTGGAATTACACCGCTCCGCTCCGGACGACGGGGACTCGGAGTTCTACCAGATGAGAAATCTGGACGGCGATTCGGGAGAGGTTATCGACGACGGATCAACACATCATCATGGGCGGCCGCGTTGGGGCCGAAGCTACGTGTACCGGATGGCGATTTATGCCAACTCGGGCGATCTGGTCTGGTCTGAGTCCGACGACTACGTGGTGGAAACGCCGCCCTTCCTGCCGCCGGAGAACGTCGTCGCGACGCTGGACGAGACCGGCAACACCATCACCGTCACGTGGGATCCCTGCAGCATCGAACACGACGTTACCTACCGGGTCTATCGAGCTACCTACGACGTTGACCCGTCGGAGATCTATGAGAGCCATTACACCAACGTTAGAGATGTCGAGACGACCCTCTACCGGGATAACGATGTCTCTCCCGGGACGCGGTACGCGTATACGGTGACCACCATCTGTAACGAGTGGGGGCAAACGCCGCGCAGCGCGGTTGCCGTCCCGGGTGCCGGGGGTGGAGACGTGGTCACCGTTCCCTCGCCGGAAGGACTCAGCGCCACGGAGACGGACGCCGGCGACGGTATCCTCGTCTCCTGGGAGGCAGTCACGGGTGCAGACGCGTACAAGGTCTACCGCGCCACCGGCGGGTCCGACGCGTCTTACTCGGCGATCTCGGATTGGTTGGAGGATGGGCTCCCCACGAGCGGCGCTGTCTCCTACACCGATACCACCGCCGTCTACGGCACCACCTACTACTACTGCGTCACCGCCCGGGCCAACGAGATCGAGAGCGAACAGAGCGCCTACGTCCAGGGGATTCTCGGCACCGCCGCCGCAGCGCCGCCGAAGCCGGAGAATGTGAGCGCTCAGCAGCACTACGACGGTACCTACATCGATATCCAGTGGGACGCGGTACCCGGCGCCACCCGCTACCGCGTCTATCGGCTGGCCTCTAGTGAAACGGCGGACCCCGCCGATATCGCTTCGTACACCGAGGTTCACGAGACGGCCACGGGGGCGGACCCCGGCTGGCACGCCCGCCGGGACAATTCCTACAACGTCGGGCGTCTGTATTACTACCGGGTAAGCGCGGTGACCGATCACGGCGAGAGCGTCAGCGATGACTGGGGCCAAGGATTTTTCGGCTCAGAGCTTACCAAACCAAGCCGGCCGACGGAGAATCTGACGGCAACGGAGGACACCTACTCCAACGCGATCGTCGTCTCCTGGGACGCCGTTGACGACGCGGCCTTCTACCGCGTCTACAGCCGCGGCGGCAGCCACGTGTATATCGAAGCGACGGAGGAGTTTGCCGTCAGCGACTGGATCAGCGGTACGCAGTTTGTCCACATGACCGCCGGTGACGGTAACGACCAAGCGTACTACAAGATCCAGGCCCGACACGCCTGGGGAGGCGTCTCGTATGTGAGCGTGGGCTTCATGGGCAGTGTCGATCCCGCCGCACCGGCCTACACTGCGGACGACGGCGACGGGGATGGAGATAGTGGTGATGGCGGGGACGACGGCGGTGATACCGGCGGCGCCGGTAGCTGGGTTACCCTCGAAAGTGGATTACCCGCCAACGTCGATATTACCCAACTTGCCGTCCACGATTCGGAGATCTTCGCGCTCTTTGTGGATGAAGGCGATAGTAGTAGCCGGCTCCGGGCTATGAAACACAGCGGAGTGGAAACCGCCAACTGGTCTGTTGTGGGAGATTACCTCTCCGTCGGCGCAGTGATTAGTGATTACGGCTACCTGTATTCCGATGGATCCAACCTGTACGCGGTCTACGCGGACACCGAAGAGGTGGAGCAAACGGAAACCTCAGCGCCTATCTTCGTGAAACGGTTGACCGGATCAAGCTGGAGTGCGGTAGGTTCCGCGGATGGTGTATCCGTTGAAGACCCGGATACGGGGGGAGCAATCACCGCATGGGGTTCCCGCCCCTTCCTGACGACCGCAAATTCTCAACCTTTTATGGTGTATACGACCAGTTCCTTTATGATAATCGATTCTCTTTCCTACCCCGGCAGCGGAGACTACTGGACAGGAGCGGACTCTGCGTTTTGGTACGATCCAAATGCCGCTAGCAGTGAATGGATTAGCGGAGAAACGATTGGCGCGGGAACGGATTCATCGGGGAGGCCGATCGCTTCAGTGGAAGGAGGCCGTATCTTTTCGCTCTACCGGTACGATGGCAGCTCATGGTCGGAGCTGTCATCCCAGGACGAATCGAGTTCCGCCTGGGTGACTACCTTCGATTTCCTCGTGGATGAGTCCGACGACAACGTGTATATCGCCTACGAGACCTACGATGCGGCGGGAGAGCAAATTTTTGCCGGTGTACGCCGATACGATGGGAGCAGCTGGGCAGACACGGATCTGATTTCTCAGGTGGGTGCGGGCGTTTTCATCACGGATATTTCTCTTGCCCGGCGGGCATCCGGCAACGGCTTCGTCGCCGCGGTAGCCTATAGAAACTCCAGCATCGAGTTCTTCCTTGAAACGTGGGAGTACGATGGAAGCACGTGGTCTCAGATAGGGCCGGCAATCGACTTGACGACGTCTGGTGACGCGCTCTCGTTGGTACTGGACTCCGGAGGCCGGCCGATCATTGCGTACAGAGAGGGTAGCGACGGAGCCGTGCAGATTGCCGGATACCGGGAGTGATACCCTAGACGAGCACGGGGGTTCCGGGAGTAGCGCAGCTCCCACGGCACCGCCTCGCTCTGCCGATGGTCAGCCGGGTACGCGCTTCTTCACCAACGCGCAGTACAGGGGCCCCGTCCCCTGGGCGTGGTCGGGGAGGATCTGCAGACCGAACTCGGTGGGCTCCGCGCCGGGAAGCGACGGCAGCAGCGCGAGCTCCACCGCCGGTCCGCGCTTGGTGAGCACCTTGCGCACCACCGCGTCATTCTCTTCCGGGGTGAGCGCGCAGGTTACGTACAGGGCGTGGCCGCCGGCGCGGAGACTGTCTACGGCGGCCGCCAGGATCGCTCCCTGCTGCAACGCTAAGCGCTTAATGCGGCTGTGACTCCAGTTGGCCAGCTCTGCCGAATCCTGAAGCACATGTTGCTCAGAGGAGCAGGGGACATCGGCGAGGACCGCGTCCCAGGATTCCGGCTGGTGGACGCCCCACTGGGCGGCGTCGTGGCCGGTGACGGAGACCCGGGAGCGCACCTCCGGCGGCAGGTGGGCGTCCAGTACCGACAGGAGCCGCGCTCGCCGGCGGCGGGAGCGTTCGTTGGCGGTGAGCTGTGCCTCGCCCTCCATGCGGCTCGCCACCACCAGCGCCTTGCCCCCGGGAGCGGCGCACAGATCCAGCACGCGCCGCGCCCCGGCTACCGGCAACAGCTGTGCCACCTCCACCGATGCGGAGTCCAGGTAGTACGGCTGGGTGAGCCCCGTTTCATAGGCGACGGTGTGCTTTGAGCTCAGCAGCGATGCTTTCAACTCCGGCCAGCGGTCGCCGAAGATCTCCTGGTAGTAGCGCTCAAATCCTGCCGGTCCCTTTTCTCGTGCCATCCGTCCTCTGTTCGTTCCGTGTACCGATGTGATTGACCCCACCATACGGGTAGCGATACCGTACAGTATGCCAAAAGCGGTGATTTTTGATCTAGATGGTACCCTATTGAACACTCTTGCGGATATCACCGCGGCGATGAACTACGCCCTGGAAGCGCGCGGATATCCTCCGGCTACCTTGGACGAGGTGCGCACCAGGGTAGGGTGGGGACTGAGTACGCTGGTGACGAGGTCGCTTCCCGATGACCGTGTCGATGACCAGGAATTGGTTGAGGCGGTGGCACGGGGAACGCGGGCTTACTACCTGGAGCACCCGGTGGTGGAGACCGTTCCCTACCCGGGAGTGCTCGATCTGGTCGCGGAGCTGGCACGCCACGGCGTGCAGCTGGCGGTGCTTTCCAACAAACCGGATGAGTTGGTGCAGCCGATTGTGGAGGAACTGTTGGAACCGGTGGTGCGTACCGCAAGCCCGGAGGGCCGGGGCTTTGCCGCGGTTCTCGGTCGCCGGGACGGAGAGCCGCACAAACCGGATCCCACCACCACGCACCGGATTCTGGAGCAGCTTGGGGCGTCGCCGGCGGAGACGGTATTCGTGGGCGATTCGGAAATTGACATAGAGACAGCCATCGCCGCCGGGTGTGTTGCGGTGGGCGTGGCCTGGGGGTTTCGCGCGCCGGAGGCGCTTTCCGCGGCCGGGGCGGAGCACTTATGTTACAGTATGGAGGAACTTCGGCAGGTCCTGGGGCTTACACACAAAGAGGAGAGAGTATGAATCAGCAGGAAATAACTGAAGCGGCAAAAACGTACATCATGGCGGAGAAAGACAAGAGTTTTGCCGACTCCGTGCGCGAGCTTCTGGCGGCCCAGAATTGGGAAGAGCTGGAGGATCGCTTTTATACCGATCTCGAATTCGGAACGGGGGGGCTGCGCGGTGTGATCGGCGGAGGCTTTAACCGCATGAATCCCTTCGTCATCGCCCGCGCCACCACCGGACTCGCACAGTACGTGAATCAGGCCGGCGACGCCCGCCCCGACGGAAGTCGTGCCGCGGTAATCGCCCATGATAGTCGGCGCTACTCTCGAGAGTTTGCCCTGTCCGCGGCACTGGTGTTTGCCGCCCACGGGATTAAGGCGTACCTCTTCTCCGACCTGCGTCCCACGCCGGAACTTTCCTTTGCGGTACGGGAGCTCAACGCCTCGGTGGGAGTGATGGTTACCGCCAGCCACAATCCGCCCCAGTACAACGGGTACAAGGTCTACTGGGGAGACGGCGCGCAGATCGTGGCGCCCCACGACGGGCGGATTATCGAAACGGTGATGGAAGTCACCTCCGCAGACATTACCTCCATGGATAAACAGGAGGCGTTGGAACAGGGTCTATTAGAATACGTTGACCAGGAGTTGGACGACGCCTTTGTGGCGATGGTCAAACGGCAGTCCGTGCAGCCGGACCTTCTGAAAGAGAAGGGGGGAGAGGTGACGGCGGTATATACGCCGCTCCACGGCACCGGCGCCATGATGGTGGAACGGGTGCTGGGGGAACTGGGCGTCAATGTGGAAACGGTACCCGAGCAGCGGGAGCCCGACGGCGAGTTCCCCACGGTGGATTTCCCCAATCCGGAAGAGGCCGCGGCGATGCACATGGCGGTGGATCTCGGAAAACGCATGCAGGCGGATATCGTGCTGGGCACCGATCCCGATGCTGACCGGTTGGGAATCGCCGTGCCCGACGGCGACGACATGGTGCTGGTCACCGGAAACCAGCTGGGGGTACTCCTGGCGGACTACATCCTGGGGCAGCGCGCACGCCTGGGTACCTTGCCCACGATTCCCGCCTTTGTCACCACCGTGGTGACCACCGAACTTCAGAAACTGGTGGCGGAGCACTACGGCGCCACCGTCTATGAGACGCTCACCGGTTTCAAGCATATCGCCTCCGTCATGCGCGCCCTCGAGGCGGATCCGGCGGGGCCGCAGTTCATCATGGGTGACGAGGAGAGCTACGGGTACCTGATCGGTACCGAGGTGCGGGACAAGGATAGCATTACCGCCACGATGCTTACGATCGAGATGGCGCTCCACTGGCGCCGAGCGGGTGTCAGTGTGATGGGTCGGCTCCGTCAGCTTTGGGAGCAGTTTGGCTACTGGGAGGAGCAGACGATCTCCAAGTACTTTGAAGGCCAGGCCGGCAAGGAGATCATGGCGGATCTCATGACGCGTCTGCGGGAGAATCCCCCGCGGGAGTTTGGGGGATCCCGGATCGAGCGTATCGTGGACCTGCAGGCGGATACGGCGTTTTATCCGGCGGAGGGGCGCAGTGAATCCGGGCCGGGGCTGCCCAAGTCCAACGTGTTGCAGTTCTTCTTGGCCAATGGAGCCAAGGTGAGTGCCCGCCCCTCCGGTACCGAACCGAAAATCAAGTTCTATGCCAGTTGTCACAGCGAACCGAAACTGGAGCTCACCGAGGCGCAGCGCGTGGTGCGGGACCAGATCCAGGCGATCGAGACCGATCTCGCGGAAATTATCGCGGAGGCTGAGGCGTGACGATCGACACGACGCTTCCGGTGACCGATTTTACCTTCGTGGCGTTTGACTTCGAGACGACCGGGCTTCACCCGGCGGTGGATCGCATCGTGGAGTTTGGAGCCGTACGCTTTGCGGTGGGGCAGGAGCTCGCGGAATTTGAGGAGCTCTCCAATCCGGGGATGAAAATTCACCCCGATGCCGCGCGGGTGAGCGGTATCACCACGGAAATGGTGGTGGACAAGGCGCCGGTAGCTACGGTCCTGCCGCGGTTCATGGAGTTTGCCGGGAATGCGATCCTCATGGCACACAATGCGGAGTTTGATGCCGGATTTCTGCGGGCGGAGTTACAGCGTGCCGGTATGCCCACCGTGGAAAATCTAATTGTCGATACCCAGGTGCTGGCGCAGAAGGCGTTTCCGGGGAAGAAGAGTTATTCGCTGCAGAACCTGGTGGAGATGCTGGGAATTCCCGCCAACACCGCTCACCGCGCCCGCGATGATGCCCGACAGTGTATGCGCCTCTTCGAGCATTGCGTCCAGGCGCTGAGCTTCATGGGGGACCTTCCCGTGAGCGATGTGCTGACCTGACATGCCGGACAAATCGCGGGATAGACCATCTTCCGTACCTCCCGGGGCGCACCAGGAAGAACCTGTTACCGGGGTACTGGTGCTTGTTGAGGCGTTGGGCCGCAACGTGTACACCCTCTTCGTTGGGCTGGGGCGGTTTGCCGTATTCCTGGGGCATGTATTTCGCAATATCCCTCGCAGACCACTGCGATGGCGCCTGTTGTGGGAGCAGGTAGAACGAATCGGGGTCCAATCGGTGCCGATCATCGCCCTATCCAGCGCGGCAATCGGCATGATCTTCGCGCTGCAGCTCACCATGCTCATGGCGATGTTTCAGGCGGAGACGATGGTGGGCGCCGCCGTGGGACTCACGATGGCCCGGGAGCTGGCGCCGGTGATCACGGCACTCATGCTAATTGCTAAGAATGGATCGGCGATGACCGCCGAGTTGGGAACGATGCAGGTCACTGAGCAGTTGGACGCGATGCAGACGATGGATGTCGATCCGGAGCACTATTTGGTCACGCCCCGCGTAGTGGCCAGCATGATCACCTTTCCTATTCTCACCGCCATGGCCAACATTGTGGGGCTCGTGGGGAGCTACATCGTTGCCGTGGGAATGCTCGATGTTGACCCGGGAGGATTCTTTAACCAGCTCTACGGGTTTGTTCAGCCCACCGATATCTATTCGGGACTGATAAAGGCGGCGGTCATGGGATTCATGATGGCGGTGATCTGCTCCTATCACGGATTCCATGCGGGGCGGGGTGCCAAAGGGGTAGGAGAAGCATCCACCCAGGCGGTAGTTACCTCGTCGGTGGGAATCCTGGTGGCCGATTACATTATGGCCGATCTGATGTTGAAACTCTTATATTGAGATAGACTTGAACCGATGGACGAATTTCTGGTTGTACAGGATCTCTGGAAATCCTTTGGAGATAACCACGTGCTACGAGGAGCTGATATCTCTTTTGCCGAAGGGGAAGTGACCTCAATTATCGGGCAAAGTGGCACGGGCAAGAGCGTCCTGATTAAGAACATCATCGGTGTGCTGGAGCCGGACCGGGGAGATATCTTCTTTCGGGGAACCAGCATGATCACCAGTGAACAGGAAACCCGCAACGAGATGCGCCGCCAGTTCGGATATCTCTTTCAGGACTCCGCACTCTTTGATTCGATGACCGTGGCGGAAAACATCGCCTTTCCCCTGGTCGAGGGCCGCGGTGAGAAGAATAAGGATTTCATCGCTGAAGTGGTACGGGAGAAGCTGGAGTGGATCGGGCTCCCGAATGTGGCCGACAGCTACCCGGCGGAGCTTTCCGGGGGGATGCGCAAACGGGTGGGGCTGGCGCGGACGTTGGCGGTACAGCCCCAGGTACTGCTCTTCGATGAGCCCACCACCGGTCTCGATCCGATTTTGGCAGCCACTATTAACGATCTGATAACCAAAGTGAATGAGGAGTTCGGCATCACCTGCATACTGATCACCCACGATATTCAAGCTACCTTCCGGATCTCCGACTACATTGGGTTTCTGTACCAGGGGAAAATTCAGGCCCAGGGGCGGCCCGAGGAACTGAGCGATACCGATCATCCGGTACTGCGGGAGTTCATATCCAATTCCTTCGCAAAACTTGAGGTATGATGTGTCTCGATACCTGAGGATCGGACTGTTTGTAACGCTTACCGGGGTGGGGCTCATCGTCTACGTGCTTCAGACCGCGGAGATCGTCGGTTCCGGACGGAGCTACATTGTCCACGCCTACATCGATGATGCCAGTGGCCTGCTGGTGGACTCCAACGTCAAACTGGCCGGAGTGGATGTGGGACGACTGCGCGATATACAACTCGAGGGTACCCGGGCGCGGCTCACCCTGGAAATCCGGGAAGACGTAGAGCTCTACGAGGACGCCACCATCGCCAAGGCTACCGAGAGCATGTTGGGTAACGCCACCGTGTCGATCAATCCCGGTAGTGGTGAGGGAGCGATGCTCAGTAGTGGAGATATGGTACGCAACGTTCGCCAGACCTCGTCCATTTCGGACACGGTGGGAAGCGCCAATGAGCTGGCGGTCTCCGCCACGGAAATGGTGGAGCAGCTCACCCAGTATTTGCAGGATGAAGAGACGGTGCAAGCACTGAGTGAGATCGTGCAGGTGGCGCGGGAAACGGCGCTATCTACCAGCCTGCTCCTGGAGGAGAACCTGCGGATCGCGCGGAGTACGATCCAGAATATCGAGTCGTTCAGCGGACGCCTGGACCGTCAGTCCGTGGATCAGCTTGCCAGCGTGCAACAGATCTTGGACTCTACCGCCAGCCTCACCGAGCGTCTTGATAGGCTGGTCGGCGCCAACGATCAGAGTATGGCGTCCAGCATTCAGGGCATTGAAAACAACTTAGACAGTCTGCAGCGGCTGTTAGCATCACTGGAGAACAGCGCCTCCGATGTGGAACAGGTGACGCGTCTCGTCCGGGACGGCGAGGGCAACGTGGGGCGTCTGCTCAACGATGACGAGCTCTATGACCGGGCGGTTCGTATCAGTGAGAAGGCGGAGTCGTTCATCGATTCCACCGTGGGCATGGGCGTGCAGGTGGGGTTCCAGAGCGAGTTCCTCACCCAGCGTCAGGAAACGAAGGATCAGTTTGAGTTGCGGCTGATTCCGGAGTCCGACAACAAGTACTACAGCGTGGGCGTGATTAACACCCCGGTGCCGCGGACCACCGTGCTCACCACCGAGACGGTAACCACCGGAACTGAAACGGTAGATACCACCACCACCGAGCGCACGATCGCCGATGATCTCAAGCTCAATCTGCAGCTGGCGCGCATCTGGGGACCGGTGACGATGCGGGCCGGGGTGTTTGAGAGTACCGCCGGACTGGGTATGGACCTGCAACCCTTTGACCAGTTGGAACTTTCGGCGGAGGCGTTTGACTTTGGTGCGGATGACGGGGCGTACCTCCGGGGGTACGGCACGCTTTATCCGTTCTATGACCCCGAGAGCACCAATCCACTGCGCTGGGTGTACCTGGCGGGGGGCGTCGACGACGCCCTCGATGTGTATCGGCGAGACTACTTCGTAGGTGCAGGGGTGCGATTTACCGACCGTGATCTCCGCGGTCTGGTAGGATTTATTCCGATCAACTGATAGACTCACCCCATGCCTTCGATTCCGCGGGAGACCGACGAGGACGGCGACTACATATACCTGAGAAAGTCGACGCTTTCCTGGATGGGGTTCTTCGTGAAGGATCTGGAAGAGCCGCAGAACAGCTTCCCCAACCGCTACTGGATAGAGTACGGCTACGGCTTAGAAGAGATGGAGCATGAGCAGTGGCTGTCGAAGATCCATCCCGACGATCGCGAGCGCGCGGCGTCACTGAAGATATCCTCCAGCGCAACGGATCGTTTCCGGGGACACGATCGCTATCGCGTCCGCGACTCCCAGGGCCGCTACCATTGGGTGCTGTCCGCCGGCGCGGTGGATGAGCGCTTTCCCGATGGCTCCCCTAAACGCTACGTCGGTCTCGATTTCGATGTTACGGAGATTCAGGAATTGCAGGAACAGCTCTCACAGGCGCGGGAGACGGCGGAGCAGCGCGCTTCCGAGGCGGAAGTGCTCCGCAACGCCGCCGCGGCAATCGTTTCGACTCTGGATAAGGGAAACGCCATCGACCGCGTCATAGATGAGCTGCGCCGCATGATGCCGATCTCCAGAACGCTGGTGTATGAACAAAAGGATCGCGAACTCCGCCTGGCGGTGGAACCGGAGCTGGGTGGGGAATCCGGGGAACGGGCCTATCTCTCCATCCAAGATCGAGAGCTCTTTGAAGAAGGCGTGGGCCGTGAGGTGCTGCTGGACGTGATGCGAAGGCGCGGGCCGGACATGTTCCGTGAGCCCGATCGGGCGGCGAACTTCTGGCTTGTGGCGCCGCTAATCGTACGGGGGGAGGTCATGGGGGTATACGCGGTGGGCCGTGCCGACGCTACCCCCTTTGTGGCCAACGAGTTTCGGGTGGTCACGGCGGTGGCAGACTACCTGGCGTTGGCGTTGAACAACGCGCAGCTCTACGACGAAGTGGGCAGATTGGCTTCCACCGATGGGTTGAGCGGCCTACTCACGCGGCGCGCGTTCTTCACCAGGGCGGAGGCACTTACTGCCAAAGTGGAGTCCGACGGCACGCGCCTTTCCTGTATGCTCCTGGATATCGATCTCTTTAAGGACATTAATGACACCTACGGCCACCAGAAGGGCGATGAGGTGATCCGGCAGGTAGCGGAGGTGCTCTCAGTAAGTGTCCGGGCCAATGATACGGTGGGACGCTACGGCGGGGAAGAGTTCTGCGCGCTCCTGCCCGGTACGGCGGGGGATGAAGCGCGGCGGGTGGCCCAGCGCGTCTGCGACGGGGTGCGGCGGTTGGCTCTGGAGAGTGTGCCGCGGAGCGTAACCGTCAGTCTCGGGGTGGCAGAACTGGCTCCCGGGGAGACGTTGGATGGGCTGATCGGTCGCACGGATGCCGCGCTCTATCGGGCGAAACGGGCTGGGCGCGATCGAGTCGAGTTCGACGGATGAACCGCACTCAGCCGCGCGCTCCTAAGCCTGAGCATGTCGATCCGGGGTGCGCCGATTGCGGCGGCTCCGATCCCGGCTATACCGTGCCACGCCGTAATGGCCCCCCGGTGCCGCCGCGCCTTATCGTGGTGGCGGCGGTAGGGTTTTCCTCACTTTCCGCGTTGCTCATTCGGCTGAGTACGGCGCCGGCCCCGGCAATTGCGGCGTGGCGGATGATTCTCTCCTTCCTCATGATGGGCGTGGTGGTCTCGCTGCAGCGCGCCCATCGCCGTCACGTTCCGGCGATGACGCTGACGCCGCGGGTGGTGTTGCTCCTGGGGCTGAGTGGCGTATTTCTGGCGCTCCATTTTGCCACCTGGATCGCATCCTTATCGCTGACCAGCGTCACCCATTCCACGGTACTGGTCACGATGCATCCGGTGATCGTGCTCTTTGCGGGTTTCTTCTTTCTCCACGAAAAGATCGATCGGGCGCGCCTGTTCCCGGCGTTGGGGGCGGTGCTGGGCGCGGCGATCCTGGCGATAGGGGGCAGTAGTAGCGGCCGGCAACCCACCGTAGCGGGTGACCTGTTGGCGGTAGCCGGGGCGGTGGCGGTCTCCGGATACCTGGTAATCGGGAGCTGGGCCCGCCGCTCGGTGGGCGCCGGCGTGTACAGCGTGATCGTCTATGGCATTGCGGCGGCAGTGCTCTCCCTCTTCGCGGTAGTCACCGGGCAGGCGCTGTTTTCCTACTCCCCGGTTAACTATCTCCTGTTTGCGGCGCTGGCGTTCTTCTGTACCATTCTGGGCCACGGGTTGATCAACTGGGGCCTGAAGTACGTACCCGCCGCGGAAGTGTCGATGTACATCGTCCTGGAGCCGGTGTTTGCCACGGTAATGGCGGTGATCTGGCTGGACGAACTTCCCGGACTGGTGACCGCCGCCGGGGGGCTG
>CAYQRW010000067.1:9868-14202 GCA_964419735.1 uncultured Spirochaeta sp. | reverse complement strand
GGATGTAGTTGAGGGTGGCGGCGGCGGTGAAGTAGCCCTCCAGGAGACGCTCCGGGTCGGGAACGCGCGCCCGGGGATCGCCGTTGAGTTCAAAGCGGTGCACCGGATCCCCGCGGTAGGTCAGCACCTCGCGGCCGCTGATCACTTCCGTCTCCGCGGAGCGCGGCTTGAAATATTGCCCCGCCATGCGGCCGATGCGTACCACCGGGGTCCGGGCGGCGTAGGTGAGGACCACACTCATCTGGAGCAGAATCTTGAGCCGGTCGGCGATGCGTCCCGGACGGCAATCGGCAAACCGTTCTACGCAGTCTCCGCCGTGCAGGACAAAGGCGCGGCCCTCGGCGGCGGCAGTGAGTGAGTGGGTCAGGTCGGCCACCTCTCCGGGGAAGACCAACGGTGGGAGGTTGCGTAGCCGCGCGAGGACGCGTTCTAAGTCGGCGAGATCATCGTAGGAAATCTGGTGAGCAGCAGGCCGCGAAGATGTATCCATTGGGGAGAGTGTATACCATCGCCCCCGGCGATGTTGAGGGCGATCGGCGATGTTGAGGGCTCCTACCGACGCCGGCCGGCGGCGCCTGCCCCTTGTGTTCAAGACGCGGTTGCCGTAGCCTGTAGCCATGGAACAACTGCCTCTCGACGAATCCACCTGGACCGGTGGACTCAAGCCGGCGGACTATTTTCAATCGCTGGAAAACTACAAACATTTGGTCTTGAGCCTGTATCGGGATGCCACGGTTTCTGCAGAAGACCGGGGCCGCGTCGCCGAAGCCCTTCCTGCCCCGGCGGAAGAGTTGCGGCTGGTCATTCTTACCGAAGATTGGTGCGGTGACAGCGCCTCAACACTCCCCTATATTGCCCGCCTGGCGGAGGCCCTTGAGATTCCCATCCGGGTGTTCCGGCAGAGCCGCAACTCCCGCCTCAAGCAGTGGTATACGGATCGGGGCACCGATCATATCCCCGTGGTCTCGCTTCTAACTCCCTCGGAGGAGAGTGACGACGACGGAGAGATCTGGGACGAGCAGTTCCGTTGGGTGGAGCGGCCGCGGGCCGCTCAGGGGAAGGTGCAGGAGTGGCTGGAAGCGAATCCTCGCCTTCCGGAACTCTATGCCCGTAAGGATGAGGATGGCGAGGCGGCCAAGGAATATTTCAACCTGTACGCCCGACTGTTGCGGGATATGGCATCCTGGTACCGTGGTGGCTTGTGGTCCGAGATTTCCCAGGAATTTTCTGAGTTTTTGCGCAGGAAATAACACTCTCTCTGTACTATGATTGGAGCAGGTGGTGAGGGCGGGCATGACCCAACGGCAGCGGTTCCATCTCCGACAGTCTCTGTTCTTTATGGCGGGCGCCGCCCTCTTATCCGTGCTGTCATTGATCCAGAAACTGGCGATTGCGGCCCCGATCACGATGGGGGGCTTTGTGATACCGGTGATCTACGGGGGAATCAGCGGTGCCCTGATCGGGCTGTGGGCCGGGCGCCTGCAGGAGCGAAACCACCAACTGGAACAGGCGCTCACCGCCCGGCGCTGGATGCTCCGCGACCTACACCACCGGGTACAGAACAATCTGCAGGTCGTCTCCAGCATCCTTGATCTGGAGCAGTCCGAAAACAGCGTAACCGGGCGCGCCTCGGGCTTGAGAATCGATCTTATTGCCGCCATTCACCAGACGCTCTACGACATGGACGCCCAGTATGAGGTGCCCTTTGATCCCTTCCTCCGGCGGTATCTCGTGTACGTCTACGGGCGGTACTGCGGTTCAACCTTCAATGAATCCGACACCGATACCGAGACTGCCTCTGTGGTCGTGCCGCTAGACACTGCCGTGGTGGTGGCGATGATCGTCAACGAGATGCTGGCGGAGGTGGTGGATCACCTCGATTGTCAGGTGGGATCGGCGCTATCGATCGCCTGTGAGAGCGAGGGGGGACGCTGTTCGGTGATGGTGACGTTGCCGGCGCGGATAATTACTGACCTCCCCGAGTACGCCGACGATGCGCGGCGGATCGCCTTCCGCAACGACCTTATCGATGCCTTGGCGGCACAGATCTCCGCCGAGGTTGACATCGATTGGCACCCCACCCTCCGGGGTTCAATTTCCTTCTCTCGGGAACAGCAGCGGTGGTACGGAGAGGCGGCGATGCGGAAGGAACAGCCCGTTGCCGCCACGTAGTACGAAATACCTGCGGTGCCGTGTCAGTCGTTGACGCGCTCCACGTATTCCCCGGTTTCGGTGTTAATGCGGATCTTGTCGCCGGTCTTAATGAAGATCGGTACCTGGACGGAGATGCCGGTTTCCACCACCACCGTCTTGGAGGCACCGGTTACCGTGTCGCCCTTTACGGCGTCCGGGGCATCGGTTACTTTCGCCACGATCTTCATGGGGATCACCACGTCGATCGGCTCCGCTTCCCACATGATGATCCGGTACTGTTCCCCTTCCATCAGGTAGCCGCCCTTTTCGGAGAGCACCGATGCGGGAATCTCGAACTGGTCGTAGGTCTCGATGTCCATGAAGTGGAAGTTGTCGTCGGCGTAGAGATACTGGCCATCCCGGTCGTAGACGTTCGCCTCTTCCACGTTATCGCTGGTCTTAATCGTCTCTTTCAAAACTGACCCGTTCTTGGCGTTCTTGAGCTTACAGCGGGTGAACGCCGCGCCTTTTCCGGGGTTTACAAACTCCCGCTCCGCCACCAGATACGGATCTCCCTTGTACAAAATGTACATTCCCTTATCAATCGATCCACCTTTTATCATCGTTCTCCCATTCCTTTCACGTGTTCAAATATAGAGCTGTCAGGATACCTGAAAAGCGCGGCGTAGGGCTACGGTCGGCCCCACGGCGCGGCGGAGTGCTACGGGCGCCTAAACGGCGCGGCTTAGGGCTACGGTTGCCCAAGCAGCGCTGCGCAGTACTACGGTCGAAAGCTCACCACCTCGTGCAGGGCGGTTGCTCCCACCAAGTGCATCACTAGCCGATCGATTCCCATCGCCACCCCGGAGCACCGGGGTAGCTCCGGCGAGTGGAGATAGTCCTGCTGGACCGGGTGAACTCGGTGCCCCACCGCCGCCTTTTCCGCGTTCTGTTCCGCAAAGAACGCCGCGATCCGCCGCGGGTTGGTCTCCTCTCCAAAGCAGTTGGCCACCTCCACCCCGCCCAGATACAGCTCCCAGCGATCGGCCCAGGGGGTTCCCTGCGTAGTCCGGGCCAGGGTGGAGACCGCCGCGGGATAATTGGTAATGAACACCGGTCGATCCTGCGGAAGATCCGGCTCGATGTAGGTCAGAAACACCCGCTGAAACAGATCTTCCCAGCTATCCTCCGGAGAAATTGAGAGTGACAGATTCGCGCGCTGGATCGCCGCTTCCAGAGCCTGGCGGTCCGGTGCGGCGCTATCCGGGCTATCGGGGGGCGCGGGGCTCTCGGTGCTTTTGGGGGGCGCAGCGCGACTGGCGCTCGGGGTGCTTCCACCGGGAATGCCGGCGCCGGGGCCCGGCGTCGCGCGGCCGGAGGGGAGCGTCGCCGCCAGATCGATCCCGGTGAACCGCCTCCACGCCTCCTGCATGGGCAGAACCAGGGGCGCGGCGGATTCCCCGAGTTCCTGGAGCAGTTCGCGGGTGATTGTTAGTGAGTCTTCACTGTTAGCGTCCACGGTGTAGTACTCCAGCATCGTAAACTCGATATCGTGCACCCGACTGATCTCTTCTCCGTTGCGGAAACTATGGGTGATCTCGTAGAGGCTTCCCGCACCGGCGGCGAGAAGTCGCTTGAGGTAGTACTCCGGTGAGGGCAGCAGCCACAGCGGTTCGGTGGTACCCAGGGCGGGATGATCGCGGCGCGTCTCAAACAGCTCTATGTGCGCTTCGGGAATCGGGGTGCGACAGAGCTGTGGCGTTTCCACCGCCAGGTAGCCCCGGCGGTCGAAGAACGCTCGGATCGCGGCCACGATTGAGGCGCGGCGTCGAAGTAGCGATAGATGCCTGGAAAGATCGGCGCTCATAGAGACACGGTACACGATCTTTGGTGGCACAGAAAACACCGCCGCAGTATGCTGTAGATATGAGCGAACGGGATGAAGAGTTCCTGTACGATGATGACGACAACCGCAGCTGGGAAGCTCGCTTCGGGACCTCCTACGTAGAGGACGACTACGTCGGCGGCGACCTGGAGGAGCACGATCTGGACCGCCTGGAGACGGAGTTTCACCAGTCCCAGGAGGAACACCGCACCAATTTTGGAACACTGGAGGAGATTGGAGATTGCCATGGGCAACGAGACGATTGAAACACCGGACCGGCGGGGAAGCGGCGCCTTCAAGTGGGATCTCGCCGGAG
>CAYQRW010000067.1:0-9768 GCA_964419735.1 uncultured Spirochaeta sp. | reverse complement strand
ACTACCGATGGTGGTACTCAGTATGCCATGGATTATACGGCGCTTTCCGAGGCGCTGCAGGGGGCGGCGCTGTTCCTGTTCTGCTCACCCCACAACCCCGGGGGACGGGTCTGGACGCAGGGCGAACTGACAACGCTGCACCGCACGGTGGCCGCGGCGGGGGTGCCGGTCATCGCCGACGAGATTCACTCAGATCTGGTCTTTCCAGGGGAGCAATTTGTTCCGTGGCTCACGGTGGGCACCGCCACCGAACGGGATATGGCACTGGT
Organism: uncultured Spirochaeta sp.; assembly: GCA_964419735.1. GTDB lineage: Bacteria > Spirochaetota > Spirochaetia > DSM-27196 > Alkalispirochaetaceae > Alkalispirochaeta. The sequence continues at coordinate 9,499 of CAYQRW010000067.1, read as the reverse complement.
GGCACCGAGTAAGACGTTTAATATCCCGGGACTGCCCACGGCTACGGCGATCATTCCCGGTGAGACGTGGCGCGACGGATATCGGCGGGCGCTCCACGCGCGCATGCTGCGGCTGCCCAATCTGCTGGCGCTCACCGCGGCGGAGGCCGCCTACCGTTACGGGGACCGCTGGCTGGACACGATCCAGGCCACGATTCACCAACGGTACGAGCTGCTCCGCTTGGAGTTGAAGGCGGAGCGGGGAGTCCGGGTCCACACGATGGAGGGAACGTTCATCGCCTGGATCGACCTCCGGGAACGTTGGGGGCTTCCGCGGAACGGAGCGGAACAGCCGGTAGTTGCCGGCGGCGAGGGAAGTGACGCGGCGGAACCCATGTCCAAACAGTTTGGTCGGCTCGCCCGGAAGCACGGTGTATGGCTCTCGGAGGGAACGCAGTTTGGCCCCGAGGGTGAGGGCTTCATGCGCATGAACATCGCCACCTCGGAACGTAATGTAAAGGAGGGAATCGCCCGCTTCCGCGGTGCCCTGGAGGAGTTTGACGGGCGCTAATGGAGACAGTTGACGTTGCCGTGGTGACGGCGCTTCCTGAGGAATCCGCGCCGCTGCATGACGTAATCGACCTCGCTCCGATCGATCTGGGGGCTCTTCCCGGGAAGCGGAGAGCGTTCCATCAGGGCACCACCGCAACCGGCCTCAGTGTTGTCCTTGCGGTCACCGGTGCCGGGCGCGCCGCCGCGGCGGAAGGCATGGCGTTGCTCCTCGCGCGCTATCGGCCCCGCCTCATGATCGGTGGGGGGATCGCCGGTGGAGTGGGGTCGGCGGTGAGCCTCGGTGACGTGGTGATCGCCGAGGAGACGGTGTGCTACGACGAGGATGCCACGGCCCTGAAGATGCCGTTGGGCACCCTGCTGCGTGGCCGTGGCGCCGTGACACCGCTGCCCGGGCCGACGCATCTGCGGGACGCGGTGGCACGGATCAGCGGCGCGCGGGAGGGGGTGGTTCACCGGGGGCGGGTTGCCAGTGGCGATACGCTACTCACGCGGCGCACGTTGGCCTCTCTGCCGGAAAATCGTCGGCGGCTTATCGAAGGAGCGCAGGCGGTGGACATGGAGAGCTCGGTGTGGGTGGATTTTGCGCATCGGGGAGAGATCCCCCTGGTGCTGGTACGCTTCGTATCTGATGATGTCACCAACGGTGGTCGGTTGGGCTTCGTGCACGCCTGCGAGACGGTGGGAGAGATCCTGACGGAGGCGCTGCACACTTGCCGTACAGGCCCCGATGGTGCCATTGTTATGCAATGAATTTGACAGACCTACCGGCTCTCACCGGCGCACTTTCCCGGGAGGCCGTATGAGCACGCATCCCGCCTATGACCATATCGACACCCAAGACGTCCCCGATTACCACGGTACCGGCCGCCTCTACCGCCACCGCGAGAGCGGAGCGCAGATCTTTCACGTGGCCAACGATGACCCGGAAAACATGTTCGCCTTTTCCTTTGCCACCTATCCGGAGGATTCCTCCGGTGTGGCGCATATCCTGGAACACACCGTTCTCAGTGGATCGCAGCGCTTTCCTGTGAAGGATCCCTTTCTGCAGCTCCTGAAGGGCTCAGTGAACACCTTTCTCAACGCCATGACCTACCCCGACAAGACGGTCTATCCCGCCGCCAGTCCCGTGGCGCGGGATCTGTTCAATATGATGCAGGTCTACGGGGATGCGGTGTTCTTTCCGCTGCTCAAACCGGAACTCTTCCGCCAGGAGGGACACCGGCTGCAGTTTGAGGACGACGGCACCCTGGAACGGACGGGAATCGTCTACAACGAAATGAAGGGTAACTACTCCAGCCACGACTCGATCGTGGGCGAGACGTGCTTTCAGTCCCTCTTCCCCGATACGATCTATGGACTAGATTCCGGTGGTGACCCGGCGGCCATTCCGGAGCTCACCTATGAGCAGTTTACCGAGTTTCATCGCCGCTACTACCACCCCGCCAACGCGCGGATCGTGGTATACGGCGATATCCCCAGTGAGGATTATCTCGCCTTTCTTCATGAGCAGTTTCTCTCGCGCTTTGAGCTGCAGGCACCGATCCCGCCGCCGCCGGCGCAACCACGGTGGCGCGCACCGCGGCGAGTGGAAGCCACCTATCCGCTGGAGGGCGTCCAGGAACTGAGCGAGCGTTCGTCGGTAACGATGAACTGGCTGCTCTTCCCCGTGACCGAGGCGCGGCGCGTCGTGGATGCCGCGGTTCTTTCCGAGATTCTCCTCGGTCACAGCGGGTCGCCGCTGTCGCGGGCGCTGCTGGAATCGGGGCTGGGTCAGGACCTCTCCCCGGTGCTGGGGCTGGAGACCGATCTGGCGGAGGCGGTATTCTCCGCTGGGTTACGTGGTACCGACGTGGAACACGAGGAAGTGATTCAGGAGCTGATTCTGTCTACCTTGCGGACGCTGGTGGGCGAGGGAATCCATCCGGAAGCGATAGAGGGGGCCCTGCGGCGAGTGGAGTTCAGTAACCGCGAGATCAAAGGCGGTCCCAACGGCATGCGCGTCATGCGGCGAGCGCTACGAGGGTGGATGTACGGCGCCGATCCCTACGCGGGACTCAACTTCGACGCACACATCCGCGGGCTGCGCAGTGACCTCACCGCCAATCCGCGCTTCTTTGAAGAGCTCATCGACGCGCTCTTTCTCCAGAACCCCCATCGCTCCACCGTGGTGGTCCGCCCCGACCCGGAGCAGATGGCGCGGGAAGCGACGCGGGAACGGGAGGAGCTCGATGCGATTGCGGAGCGGCTTACCGATGAGGACCGTCGTCGGATCGAAGACGAAACGCGCGAGCTGGAGCAGATGCAGGCTACCCCCGATGATCCTGAGCAGCTGGCACGGATTCCGTTTCTCACTTTGGAGGACGTCCCGCGAGAGATCCAGACGGTACCCTATGAGCAGGAATCGCTCCCAGGAGCCGGGGAGCTCTTCCTGCACCGGACGTTCACTAACGGTATTCTGTATCTGGACCTGGCATTCGACTTTGGCCGCCTCAGTGAGCGGGAGGAACTGCTGCTCAACGCGCTGGGCGCGGCGTTTACGGAGGTGGGCCTTCCCGATCTCCCGCACTACCGCCTGAATGATGAGATCGCGCTGAAGACCGGGGGCATTACCGCCTTCGTCAGTAATCAGACGCGCTACGGCGACCGCAGTCGCCTGCGACGGCTGTTTGTGCTGCGCATGCGCGTGCTGGAGCGCACCTGGACCGAGGGGGCCGCGCTCTTTGAGCGGATTCTGGAAACGGTGGATTTCTCCGACAGTCACCGGCTGGAGCAGCTCCTGGATGAACTGGTGCAGGAGATGCAGAGCGCCGTGATTCCCTCCGGCCACTACTTTTCCGGCCTGCGGGCGGGAGCCGAGCTTCATGAGCTCATGCAGATTGAGGAACGTCTCAATGGCGTGACGCAACTGGAGGCGCTGCGGCAGTTTGTCACCCAGCCGGACACGGTTGCCGGGGAGCTGCGGGAACTCTTTCTCCGACTGATCGATCCGCAGCGGATGCACGTAAACCTCACCGGTAGCGACGAAGTAGTGGACGCGGCGGTACGGTGGGTACCACAGCTGCTGGAGAAGGTCGCCGACCGCCATACGGGTGCTACCGGTGCTACCGGCACCCCCAGCGTGGAGTCTGGCGTGACCGGGGAGCCGGCGGGGATTCAGATCACCCCTCCCGCTCAGTGGCGGGAACGGGAGTATCTCATGGCCTCCGCCGGCGTCTCCTACGTGGCGCTCACGATGCCGGCAGTGGATTTCGACCATCCCCTGGCGCCGGCGCAGGACCTGCTCTCGCACATCCTGCGTACCGGCCCGTTGTGGGAGAAGATCCGCATGCAGGGGGGAGCGTATGGGGCGTTTGCCTCGAGCCGCACCACCGAGGGGCTGTTCTCCTTCGGCAGTTATCGGGATCCCAACACGGTAAAGACGCTGGAGGCGTATCGCGCGGCACTCGCCGAGCTTGCCGAGCACCCGCTGGACACATCCCAGGTGGATCTGGCCAAAGTGAGTGTGTTGGGACGGGAGCTGAAACCCTTGACTCCCCGGGACTCGGCGTTTACCAACTTCCGCCGTCGGCTGCACGACATCGATGATGCGTTGCGCCAGGAAACGCGGGATCGGCTGCGGGCGGTGACGCCCGCCGATCTACAGGCGATCGCAGGCGAATTGGGAACCCGCCTGGGTCAGGGCCGCGTAGTGATTCTCGGGGGAAGCGCCGGACTGGAGGAGTGGTCTCAGGCGTTGAACGGAACCGGATCGGCGTCACCGGCGATTCCGGTAGTCAACGTGGGGGTGTAACGCCGACGATGAGCGACCACTCCTTACGTCGGATCACTGGAATGGTGCGGGACATTACCTCCGGGCAGTACCAGCCACTTCCGATACCCGCCGATGCCCCCGCCGAAGAGCGCGAGCTCCTGACCGCGTTGAACGAGATGCATCGCGATCGGCAAGAGCTGATGCGCGCCGGACAATCGCGGTATCGGCTGATTATCGATTCGACGCCGGTGGCGATCTGTATCACGAACAGTCGCGGTACCTATGAGTACGTGAATCCGCGGTATCAGAAGCTCACCGGCTACAGCGCGGAGGAGCTGGTGGGGCGGTCGTTTCAATTAGTTGTTCCCGAAGAGGAACAAGAGGAATTGCAGCACCTCCATGATGAGTTCATGGGTCAGCGGTACGAGTTGGAGGGGCGCTGGCGAATCATGAACAAGACCGGTGAGGTGATCCCGATTCTGGCAAACGCCGCATATGTGATCGACTTCGACGGGCAGCCCAAGAAGATCACCTTTGTGGTCGATATTTCCGAACTCGAACGGGAAGTAGAGGAGCGGCGCCGAGCGGAACAGATGCGGGACGAGGTGGAGCGCGTGCTGCGCCACGATTTGCGCAATCCCCTAGACGGTATTCGCACCGCGGCGGACTACCTATTGCAGGAAGAGCTACCATCCCGGGCGGAGGAGTTCGTGCGTCTGATGCATGAGGCGGCGGTGCGGGCGCGGAATCGGATCGATAACTCCCTGGCCTATACCAGAATGCAGCGGGGTACTTATGCGGTTGAACGGGAGCGGGTGAACGTGGTGCATTTGGTACGGGATGTGATCCACAATCTCCGGGACCTGCGCGACGCGTATCGGGTAGATATTACCGCCTCCTACCACGGGGAGCCGCTGAACCAGCAGTACGATGTCGAACTGTGGGGAGAGTACGGGTTTCTGTTGGACGCGCTATGGAATCTGGTGCGCAACGCCGTGGAGGCCAGCTCCGCCGGCGACACGATCACCGTGGAGGTTGATGATTCGGTGACGGTGGGCTCAGCGATCGCCGGCGATTCGGAAACCGCCGACGATTCCGGTCCCGCCGACGAGCCGGCGGTGTCGATCGCGGTACACAATCCCGCGGTGATTCCGCCGGAGATCCGGGAGACGCTGTTTGATCCCTACGTGACCCATGGAAAATCGGGGGGCACCGGCCTCGGCACCTATACCGCCCGCATGGTGGCGGAGGCGCACGGAGGGACCGTGACGATGCGGACCGGCGAGGATGTCGGTACCACCATGGTACTTGTCGTTCCCCGGGGACGACCGGGAGGTAGCGCGTGAAACGGTCAATTGATCCGCAGGGAACCGTGGTCCTCACCGGGGCCTCCTCCGGACTGGGCCGCGCGCTGGCCCACCACCTGGGGGAAAGCGGGTGTACGGTGGCGGTGGTAGCGCGTCGGCAAGAGGCGCTGGCTGAGCTCTCGGAAGCGATCGGCCCCAACGTAGTGCCGGTACCGCTCGATCTCAGTGAGCCGGAGGTAGCCGCGCGCCTGGAAACGGCGCTGGCGGCAGTGGGAATAACCCCGGAGGCGGTAGATCTGCTCATAAATAACGCGGCCCTCGGGAGTTTTGGGCACTTCGTGGAGACCGATCCCGATCGCCTGGCGATGATGCAGCGTATGAATGTACAGGTCCCCATGGAACTGAGCCGGTGGCTCGCCCCGTATATGGTGCGGCGAGGATCGGGAACAATCGCCAACGTCTCGTCGGTGGCCGCCTTTTCTTCGGGGCCGCTGATGAGCGAGTACTACGCGGACAAGGCGTGGATGCTCACGTTTACGCAGTCCCTGGACGCGGAACTGCGCCCGCGGGGCGTGCGGGTGTGTACGGTGTGTCCCGGGCCCTTTGAGAGCGGATTTCACACCGGCGCCGGTATGGACCGCTCCCGTCTGGGCAGGCTCCCCAGTGCCGCGTCAGTGGCGGAACGGGCGTTGCGCGCGATTCTCCGTGGGCGCACGGTGGCGCCGATCGGGGTGGGGGCCTGGGTGTGGGCGGTGGTGGGGCCGCGGCTTCCGTGGCGGTTGAGTCGGAGCATTATGTACCGCCTCCAGCGGCGTCGCCTTATCGGCCCGGAGGACGGCGAGTCACCCGCTCAGTCACCTTGAATCGCGCAGATACAACCGTTACAATACTGTCCAATCCCGTGTAAGGAGTTTAAATACATGGCTAAGATGAAATTGAAACCAGGTGTTCTCACCGGTAACGCGCTCCAAGAAGTATTCGCGTATTGTAAAGAGACCGGTTGTGCTCTTCCGGCTGTTAATGTGATCAGTTCCAGCAGTATCAATGCGTCCCTGCAGGCTGCCCGTGAGGCGTCCAGCCCGATCATGATTCAGTTCTCCAACGGTGGCTCCGCGTTCAACGCCGGAAAGTACCTGGACAACACCAATCAGCGCGCGGCAATTGCCGGTGGCGCAGCGGGAGCGCTGCACGTATGGAAGATGGCTGAACTCTACGGTGTTCCAGTTATTCTGCATACCGACCACTGTGCGCGGAAGCTGCTGCCCTGGATTGACGGTCTCATCGAGGAGGGACGTCAGTTCTATAAGCAGCACGGTGTACCTCTGTTCAGCTCACACATGATCGATCTCTCCGAGGAAGATCTCGACGAAAACATCAAGACCAGCGGCGAGTATCTCGAGCAGATGGCCAAGCTGGACATGACGTTGGAAATTGAGTTGGGTGTCACCGGTGGTGAAGAAGATGGCGTTGATAACACCCAGGTGGACAACGCGAAGCTCTATACCCAACCGGACGATGTGCTCAAGGCGTACGACGCTCTGAAACCGCTTGGTAAGTTCACCGTGGCCGCTGCCTTTGGAAACACCCACGGGGTGTACAAGCCGGGTAATGTGAAACTACGTCCCGAAATTCTCAAGCACTCGCAGGAAAAGGTGCGCACCGAGCGCGGTCTCAATGAAGAGAAGCCGCTGGATCTGGTGTTCCACGGAGGCTCCGGTTCGGAACTGGCCAAGATCCATGAGGCGTTGCAGTACGGCGTGGTGAAGATGAACATCGACACCGATACGCAGTGGGCCTATACTCGCCCCGTTCGGGAGTACATGGACAAGCACCACGACTACCTCATGGCGCAGATCGGAAACCCCGAAGGTCCGGATCAGCCCAACAAGAAAACGATCGATCCCCGGAAGTGGATGGTGGAAGGTGAAAAGGGTATGACGGCGCGTCTGGTCGAAGCCTTTGACAACCTCAAATCCAAAGATCAGTTTGACTTGGGACTCTGAACGATCTGAGTCCGATACCTCGCGGCGGCATCCCCGGGTGTCGTCGTCTGTAGATAATCGTCGTGGGGAGTACCGCCGTCGGTGGTACCTCCTCGACAATCTGGCCCGCCTCTTTCCCCCGATACGTTCACCCCGTTACACCACATTATTTCGTGTATCCGCGGTACTCTCCGCACCGGTTCGGATTACCGCCCTCCAAGGCGCCCTGAGAGATACCTGGCACCGCTTTCCGCAGTTTCAGGTGCACCTGCGGCGGGGCGCCTTCTGGCACTATCTGGAGGAGTGTGCTCCGGGAGCCCCTCAACCGGATGAGGGGATGCCCTGTACTCGCGTGCCGCGCTACCAAAATGGTGCGCCGCTCCTCACCGTCTACGTTCGCCGGCGGCGCATCGCCGTGGAAACCTCTCATATCCTCACCGACGGCACCGGGGCGCTGAGGTTTCTCCAGACGCTCCTTGTGGCGTACGCCGCGGCGCGCAACGGCGGGCTGCAGGGTGCCGATGGTGCGCAGGCGCTCGCCGAGGCTCGGGAGGCGGGAATACCGCTGCCCAGAGAGGCGCCGCCGCAGGAGGAGCTGGAGTATGCCAGCCGGCGGTACTACGAGCGACGCCTGCCTCATCCGCAGGAATTCTCCCGTGCCTGGCACGTCGGTGGACGACGGCTCTCCCCCGGGATGTACCACGTGACCTCACTCATCTATCCCACCGGTACGCTGCGGGAGATCGCGCACCGACTCCAGGTAGGGCTCACCGATACGCTGCTGGGAGTATTTATTCATGCCCTGGCCGAGCGGTACCACGCCGCTCCGCCGCCTAAGCACCGGCGGCGACCGATCCGGATTCTGATTCCGGTCAACATGCGTCCCTATACCGGCTCCCGGACGATGCGGAACTTCTTCGTGTTTGTCATGGTAGAGCTGGACCAGCGTCTGGGGCGCTACAGTCTCGATGAAATCGTCACCAAGGTGCACCACCGACTGCGGGCGGAGCTGGACCCACGCAGTCTCCGGCGGCAGATTACCCGCAACGTCCGGGCCGAGCGCAACGTGCTCATCCGATTGAGTCCTGTGTTTGTCAAAGACATAATTCTGCGGGTGGTGCACCGGGTTCAGGGAGAGGCGGTGAACACTGCCAGTTTCTCGAATCTGGGAACGGTGGAACTACCCGATTCGACGGGGGCGCTGGTGGAACGCCTGGAGTTTGTGCCGCCGCCCTCCGCGGCTACCGGCGTGAATATGACGATGATCAGTGTGCATGAAACCACCACGATCACCTTCGGGAGTACCCGGCGGGAACATGAGATCGAACAGCACGTGGCGGAAACGCTTCGTCGGTTGGGAGCCGTGGGCACCGTGCGCACAAACTGGAGACGAAATGCGGGGGAAATCTGATGTACTGTGAGCGGTGTGGTGTAGAACTGGAACCGGAGTTCTCGGTGTGCCCCCTCTGCGGCGCTTCCGAGCATGGCGAGCAGGAGCCGCAGATCACCGAATCTCCCCTGGACGAGCCGCCGCCCGTGGAGCCGGTTCTGCGCCGCATGGTACGGCACAGCCTACTCGGTATCGGGGTCACGGCTGCGATCATCCTGCTAATAATCGACTTTGGCCTGGATGAAGCGCTCTCCTGGGCGCCCGTGGCGATCGTTCCCGTTGTCGCGGGTACGGCGGTGGTGGTGTTGCCGCTGATCTTCCGGCGATGGCTCTACACCTTCCTCTCTGCCACCGCCACGATCCTGGCAATGCTGGCGTTACTGGACCTACTCACCGATGGCGTCCTGGACTGGTTTTTGCCGGTGGCGGTGCCGCTCACCGTTTCCGCGGGAGTGTTGGTGGAGCTCCACCGGTTTCTGGTGCCGCGACTGCCGGGAGTGGTAAAGGGGGCGGTGAT
>CAYQRW010000066.1:0-14320 GCA_964419735.1 uncultured Spirochaeta sp. | reverse complement strand
CCCTTGATCAGTTCAGTGGGAAACTCTCGTTTGTAAAGATCTTGGGCGGCGTCCTCAAAGCGGACTCCGAGTTTGTGATCGACCGCGACGGCAAGAAGTTCAAAGGCGGCAAGATCTACACTGCGCTCGGTAAGAAGTTGGTCGATGCCGATGAACTCGACGCCGGGGACATTGGGGTCATCGCCAAGATTGGTGACGCCCACACCAACGACACGTTCCACGCGCCCAACGAGTTCATGCACTTTCGTCCGCTTCAACTCCCCTCTCCCGTGTATTCTCTAGCAATTTCTGCGGGAAGCAAGAAAGATGAGGACAAGCTCAACGAGCAGTTGGTCCGAACTACTGAGGAAGATAAGACCTTCACCGTAACCTTTGATCCCGAAACGCATGAGACGGTTATCGCCGGCATGGGCGAACTTCATATTAACACGATTCTGAACCGCATTAAGGCGTCGCAGAAGATCGAAGTGGAGACGCGCCCTCCCCGCGTGGCGTACCGCGAGACGATCACGAAATCCGCCGAGACCAGCTATCGTCACAAGAAGCAGTCCGGGGGTCACGGCCAGTTTGCCGAGGTCCACATTCGCGTGCGCCCGCTGGAGAGGGGTGAGGAATACGATTTCGTGAACGAGATCAAGGGAGGTGCGGTCTCAAAAGGCTTCATTCCCGGTATTGAAAAGGGATTTCACGAGGCGATGGAACATGGTGTTCTTGCTGGATACCCGGTGCGCGACGTGGGCATTGCCCTGTTCGATGGCAAGGAACATCCCGTGGATTCATCGGAAATGGCGTTTAAGATCGCCGCCCGGGGGGCACTCCGTCAGGCGATGCAGCAATGCGGACCCGTACTTCTGGAACCGGTTATGAAACTGGCTGTGTTCGTGGAAGACCAGTATCTGGGAGATGTGCTCTCTGATCTAAGCTCCAAGCGCGGGCGCGTGTTGGGTCAGGACCCGCTGGGGGGAGGAATCGTTGAAATCGACGCGCTGGTACCCCAGGCGGAACTGTTGCGCTATGCGATCGATCTTAAATCGATGACCGCCGGCACAGGAAGCTTTGAAATGGGTTTTGATCACTACGATCCGGTGCAAGGCAAGATCGCGGAAGATATCATCGCCAACTCCACCTACGAAGAACAGGAAGAGCACTGACCCAGTTGTCCTGAGCGCGGTGCGGCTCCTGGTCTGCGCGGCGAACTGAACGTGGGTCGGATATCCATACTCCCAGCGGCTGCCGTGCGGCAGCCGCTGGGAGTATCACCCACTCAAGAACCAAATCAAAAAACGATCACGAACAAAAACTACTCTCGGCGATCCATGGGGGTGTACCTCGCCCGGCCGATGATGTTCTTGTAGGCTGGACGAATGATACGCCCTCCGCTTACCAGCTCTTCGATGCGGTGGGCAGACCAACCGGCAATGCGGGAAACTGCAAAGATCGGGGTAAAGAGTTCTTCTGGAATATTGAGCATGGAATAGACCAAACCGGAATAGAAGTCCACGTTGGGCGCAATGATCTTGTCGGTGTGCTTCTCCTCTTGAAAGAGGATCGGTGCCAGTCTCGCTACTCGCTGATACAGATCATATCGGCGCTCATTACCAGCCGCCGCCGCCAACTCCCCTGCTTTCCGGCCCAGCAGAACCGCCCGCGGATCGGATTTGGTGTACACGGCGTGTCCGACGCCGTAGATGAGTCCCGAGCGGTCAAACGCCTCTTTTCGGAGAATCGCGCGGACATAGGCTGCCACCGCATCATCATCGGTCCAGTCGCTTACATGTTCCTCGATATCGCGCATCATTGCCCGCACCCGGCCCGCCGCGCCCCCATGTTTGGCCCCCTTCAAAGAGCCCACCGCCGCGGCTACCGCACTGTAGGTATCGGTGGCGGCGGAGGTAACCACATGGATCGTGAAGGCGCTGTTGTTTCCCCCACCGTGTTCGGCGTGCAATACCAGCGCCAGATCCAGTACCTCAGCTTCCAGGGGGGTATACTCCTGGGTGGGGCGAATCATGGCCAGCAAGTTCTCCGCCGTCGATTTGGTGGAGTCCGGACTGTGGATGTAGAGACTCTCGCCGTGGTGGTAATGGCGCTTCGCCTGATATCCGTACGCCACCATGGTGGGAAACCGAGCGATCAACTCAATCGACTGCCGCAGCACATTGGCGATTTCCAGACCCTCGGCGTGCTCATCGTAGGAGTAACCCGCCAATACCGATCGGGCGAGCTTGTTCATGATGTTGTCACTGGGCGCGCTGAGGATCATATCCTCCGTGAAACCGTCAGGGAGGGATCGACGCTCACCGAGGACCGTATTGAACTCCTCCAACTCCGCTGCGGTGGGCAACTCCCCGAAGAGCAGCAAATAGGCCACCTCTTCAAAGCCGAAGCGTGTATCCGCCTGAAATCCTTCTACGATGTCCGAGACACTGATTCCGCGGTACGAGAGGCGTCCCTCATCGGGAACGCGTTCCTGATCATCTATATAGTAGCCGTGGACCTCACCAATCTCGGTGAGGCCAATCAGGACGCCGGTGCCGTCATCGTTGCGCAGTCCCCGTTTAGTGTTGAACTTGCGGTGTAGCGCCGGGTCAATCGAATTGTGTCGGGCGGCGGCGGGAGCCTGTGTATCAAAGTAATTCATCTCACTCATAGTTATGCGCTGAGATTAGCATATCCATACACTACCGCCAAGGCAGGCGGATGCTACCAGACAGGCGGACGCTACCACACAGGCGGACGCTACCGGCGGCGGTAGAGGAGTTCGAAAATCGTATGGCCTTTGGCGAGGCCCTTGCGTTCGAAAGCGGTTTCCGGCCGCCACGCCTGCGGTGGAGCGAATCCAGTGCCCGCCGTGTTTTGCAGGAGGGCGGTACTATTCAATACCTCCAGCATCGCCTGCGCATAGTCCTCCCAATCGGTGACCGCGTAGAAGTATCCGCCCCGTTTCATGAGGGGAGCGATCAACTCGGGAAACCCGGGGCGCACCAGGCGCCGTTTGTGGTGGCGTTTCTTAGGCCAGGGATCGGGAAAGAACAGGTGAATCCCATCGATCGTGTCCCGGGGAATGAGGTGGTGGCACACGAGCACCGCATCGTGGCGGACGACGCGGACGTTATCGAGCCCTCGTTCTTCCAGTTGTCCCAGGAGGCGGCCGATTCCCGGTTTGTGCACCTCAATTCCAAGAAAGTCAGTCTCCGGGTGCTGTTCGGCGAGGTCGGCCAGCTCTTGCCCCATACCAAATCCGATGTCGACGATGCGCCGGGCACCGGTGCGGCCGAACGCAGTATCCCAGTCAAACTCCTCCGGATTACGCGATTCCTCGAAAGCAATACAGTAACGCGGCGCCAGCCGATCGTAGGCGGCTTTCTGGTGTGGACTCATCCGCACTTGGCGGATGACGAAGCTCCGGTTTTCCCTGAGCTTTCGAACAAGATCTGAATCCATAGAGGTTCCTTCCGTGTCTGCTACAAGAGCTGTGCTAACCGGCCGCGAATAAACTCGGACTTCTCTTTGAGCCCGACCTTGCCGGTTGCCATGATGAGCACGTTGGCTTGCTGCGGGTCCAAGCGTACATTGCCGCCGGAGTTCTGGATCAGCGTCAGCACCCGTTCCACGGATACCGATGCTACTTTGCCGAACTCCACGTGGAGCTCCCCGCGCCGCTCCTTCATAGAGGCGACATGGAGACGGCGTGCCAGGATGCGGATCTCCGCCAGTGACAGCAGGCTCTGCACCTCATCCGGCATCGGTCCAAAACGATCTTCAATTTCGGCCATGAGGGATTCCAGCTGGCTTTCGGTGGAGACGCCGGCGATCTTCTTGTAGACCTCCATCTTTTCCATCGGCTCTTCGATGTAGAAATCGGGAATGAACCCGGTGTATTCCAGCTCCAGGTAGACTTCATCTTCAAAGGCCTGGCTCTCATCGTCTCCACGATTGCGAATCGCCTCATCCAGAAGCTTCAGATAGAGATCAAAACCAACCGAGAGGATGTCGCCACTCTGTTGACTCCCCAGAAGATTTCCCGCGCCGCGAACCTCGAGATCTTTGAGGGCGATCTTGAACCCACTCCCCAGCTCCGTGAAATCGCTGATGATTTGCAGCCGCTTCATCGCCAGTTCCGACAGGGCCCGTTCTTCCGGATAGAACAGATATGCGTACGCTACCTTATCGCTCCGGCCTACTCGTCCGCGTAACTGGTAGAGCTGGGATATTCCGTACATATCGGCACGATCGATAATAATCGTGTTCACGTTGGGAATATCGATACCGTTCTCGATAATCGTCGTAGCCACCAGCACCTGAAACGCGCCGTGAATAAAGCGATGCATGATATCTTCCAGCTCGGAAGATCCCATTTTGCCGTGGGCAAATTCGACCATAATCTCCGGGACCAGGTTCTGCACGAACTGCGTGACGTTCTCCAACGTTTCTACTCGGTTGTGTAGGAAGAAGACCTGGCCTCCTCGCTCTACTTCCCGGCGAATCGCCATAGCCACATCTTCCTCGTTGAACTCCGATATCACCGTGCGGATCGGGTGCCGGTTATGCGGCGGGGTGGTAAGCAGAGACATATCCCGGATCTGCAGTAGCGACATATGCAACGTGCGCGGTATCGGTGTGGCGGTCAGGGTCAAGGTGTCCACGTTGGTCTTGAGCTCTTTGAGCCGTTCCTTGGCCTTTACCCCAAACCGCTGCTCTTCATCGATGATCAGCAGTCCCAAATCGGAGAAGATCACGTCCTTCTGAAGTACGCGGTGGGTGCCAATGATGATGTCCAGGTCGCCGGCGGCCAATTCAGCCAAGGCGGTCTTCTGATCCTTGCGCGCCACGAAGCGCGAGAGCATCCCAATCCGAATCGGAAACCGCTCGAAGCGCTCAACCATGTTCTCATAGTGCTGCTCGACCAGGATGGTGGTAGGCGCAAGAATCGCTACCTGCTTGCCGCTCATCACCGCCTTAAAGGTCGCGCGAAGCGCGAGTTCCGTCTTCCCGTAGCCCACGTCGCCACAGATCAGACGATCCATCGGTTGTGGCCGTTCCATGTCTTGTTTGATTTCGGCGATACACCGTAGCTGGTCCTCCGTCTCCTCGTAGGGAAACCCGGACTCGAACTCCAACTGCCACTCGGTGTCTTCCGGAAAGGCGAACCCCTGGACCTGCTTGCGGCGGCTATAGAGGCTAATCAATCGATCTGCCAGATCTTCTACGTTCTTCTTGACCGAGCTCTTGCGCTTCTCCCAACTCTTTCCACCGATCCGGTCGAGCCGCGGGTTCTGACCGCCGGAACCGATGTAGCGCTGGATCAGATTGACCTGCTCAATAGGGGTGAACACGACCTCGCCGTCGGCGTATTCCAGTTCGATGTAGTCCCGTTCATTGCCGGCGGCTTTCAATCGTGTGATACCGCGGAACACGCCGATCCCGTAGTTCACGTGCACCACATAGTCCCCTTCGTCCAATTCCACGAAGGTATCGATCGGGGCGCTTTCAACCTTTTTGAGACTCGCCGGGGCGCGCTTTCGGCGGCCGAAGATCTCGTTTTCCTGCACGAGCACCAGTCGCTGTTCAGGGAGGGCGAACCCTCCCGAGACATGCCCCTGGGCTACCGTGACCTCCAGCTCTTGCAACAGAAATCCGATGCGCTTTTCCTGAGCCTCGGTGTCCGCCAGAACCAGTACCTTGTTGCCCGTGGCGGCCAGACTGGAAAGCTCCTCCTTCAGGTAACTTACGTTGCCGAAGAAAGAACGAGGTGGATCGCAGGAAAAGCGGAGCGCGGTTGTATCCTCCGCGTCCGCGAGCGACTCGAAGTACACCGATCGGGAAGACGACGCGGCGATCATCATATCGATGTCAACCAGCACTCGATCCGGCCGCGGGAGCGGCCGGCGAAAGTGTTCCTGTGCGAAAACGGTCTCAAACTCCTTGCGGTACGCTTCAAAGCCCGCCAGGATGCGTTGTCGATCCACCCAGATAACGCCCACCGACGGGTCCAAATAGTCCAGGATCGTCGTGTTTTCGGAGAGCGCCGCCGCCGCCCAGTAGGGGCCCACCTCGCGACTCGCTGCGAGTTCCTGAGAGAACTCTTCGCGCTTATGTCGAATTTCCGGGGACGCCGCAGCTACTTCCTCCAGGTCCGCCCGTTTCTCATCGTCCCAGAGGACTTCTCGCAGCGGGTATATCTGGAGCGAACGGAGTTTCCTCAGTGAGGATTGGTTGCTTGGGTCAAACTCGCGGATTTCGGAGACCGTATCAAAGTCGAAGACGATGCGCACCGCGTATGGCTGTCCCGGCAGGAACAGGTCCACCACTTCTCCGCGGACGGCAAACTCTCCGTGAACACTCACCCGGGGTACGCGCCAGTATCCCATTTCCGACAGAAGGTGACCCAGATCGTGGGGGTCAAGGGTTTGTTCCTTTTCTACCGATGTTAGGTGCCGCATACTGTGGTCGGGTAGAGGCATCAGAAGCGACATCGCCCGCAGGGGTGTCACGATAACATCTCCGGTGCCGTGCCACAGGTCGGTGAGAGCGCGCATGCGTTCCCCCCATACGGCGGCATTCTCGGAGGGCGCCGCATACGCGCCGGTCCCCCAGGAAGGTAGCACATAGGCATCAACGCCGAAGAGTTGCAGGTCTGTTTGCAACGGTCCCGCTTCACTCTCATTGGGAACAACCACCAGAAGTGGCCGCCGGCTATCGCGTTGAAGCCGCGCAATGAGGTAGGATATGAAACTTGATTTGGGACCTCGCACGGATACCGGCAACGAGCCGTGGCGGACTCTGCCCAGCAAGTCCTTTAGGCCGGAATGCTGCCCAAGGCGCGAGGTAAGTTGATCGTACAGTAATGTTTTGCTGTTGTGTGTCGACATTATACTAGGAGCTCTATGGTGTTACGGTTCAAACAATTACTGCTCATGGTGATACCGGTCGCCCTTATTGGTTTCTCGCTGCCTGCTCAAGATCTCGATGTGTCGGCACGACTCTACGACGAACAGGTGTATTTCCCCGATTCGCAGGTCTCTGTCCTCGTTACGTTGCGTAATGACAGTCCAGAACCGATCTCGTTTCGGCTGGCTGACGATCGGCGGCACAATATCGCGTTTGACGTGCGTGATGAGGCCAACCGTCCATTGGAAAATACGCCGGAATTTATCATAGCCAATCAGTCGAATCAACAGATCTTCTATCGAACCGTTATGTTGCAACCCGGAGAACAGCTGAGCTTCGTGGAGCGTCTCACAGAATACATCATGATCAATGAATCAGGTATGTACAACGTCCGTATTCACTTCTTTCCGCAACTCAACTCGTCTCAGGACGCCCCCTCCATCCGGTCAAACCGTTTCAGCATGAACGTGCGCCCCGGCAATACCCCGGAAATCCGCCGGGAAATGCGTTTCGAAGCCGCTACGGAAGATCAGCTTCGACGCCAGGCGCTCAGCCCTGATGAAGTGGTCCAGTACATGCTTGAGGCGCGGCAGGAGAGCAATTGGGAACGGTTCTTCCTCTATCTAAACCTGGAAAAACTGTACCGCCAGGCACCCTCCCGTAATGAGCGGTTCATTCGCCTGAGTCAGGAGGAGCAGTTAAACGAACTCCGTTCGTTTCGAGAAGATCTCCGATCTCAAGAGGGGGGACTCGACAGCAGTCTGGTGGCAATTCCCGATGGCTATACGATCGTAGAGACGCGGTATTCTCCTACCGACGGTCAAGTCACCGCGCGGCTCTTCTTCAACCGCGATCGGTACCGAGAGCGACGGCAGTATACCTATGAACTGGAACGTCGGGATGGATTTTGGGAGATTATCGGATATCAGGTATCGAACCTTCCCAACGAGGCCTTACAGCGATGAAAATGATGCTGGTCAGTGATTCGGCAGGGCTCCAGCAGTATCTCGAGCGGATGTTCAACTTTCAGCAGCTGGATGTTATTCATTATGACAATCCGATCAAGGCGATGGACAACCTGGATGAGATCGCTCCGGATATCGTTCTTTTCTCCGCCGCAGACTACCCCAGACACTGGAAGCCGTTCATCATATTCTTGAGAAATACGTTTGGACGGCACGAAGCGATTTTTATGCTGCTCATTAATGATCGTTTCGATCCTGAGGAAGCCAGTAAAGCGGAGTATCTCCAGGTGAATGCGGTTCTTGATGAGGATTTGACCACGCAACGCACCGCGGAACGGATTCGCGGAATTATCACCCGTTACCACCAGAACACCGATATCCGTCGCTCCGCACGCTATATTCCATCGGCTTCCGATCGAATTGCGCTGGCATTTACAAACCCCAACACCTTCGAGTTATGTACCGGCTCCGTCACCGACATCTCAACCGGCGGCTTACGGTTTGTTCCTGCGGACCCAAAGACGCTGGAGACCCTGGACGACCACACCGTCATCTCCATGGCGAGCCTCCGCCTGGGAGATACGGTACAGGGCATTGGACTTCGCGTCATCCGGATTACCGAGGCAGTGGCCTTCGAATACGTCGATCTCTCCGTGGACACCGAACAACAGATCTCCACCTATCTCAATGAGCTTGCCGCCGAAGAATTGGCTCCCGCAGCGGAACCTATACCGGCGGTGAATCAAGATTCCCAGTAGTCCCATAAAAAAAGCCGCTGCAGGATTTCTACTACAGCGGAAAACGCTCCCCCGGTTGGACTCGAACCAACGACCTAGTGGTTAACAGCCACCCGCTCTACCAACTGAGCTACAGGGGAATATCTTGAATGCTCCGGGCATCATACGCAATCGGTTCCCGCGTGTCAAGGTAGTTTCAGCGTACTTCAAAGGGTTTCATTTCGATGCCAAAACTGCCCTCTTTGATAGACACCTCAACGATCTGGACCGTTTCACCCTGTTCCGTGACGACCTGGCTTACGTCCTCCACACCTACCACATCGCGGGTACGGAACTCGTAGAAATGAGAACCGTCTGTCTGCGGACTGGTGATGATGAGAAACTTCTCAATATCGTAGGGATGTTGGCGAACCGCCCCTCGATACCTGATTCCCGCGGCGGCGTTGTCAGAACGGTAACGGACAATCTCGTGAAGGGCTGAGGTGGTGAGGTAATTCTCGACTGCCATGATGTCCATAGTGTAGACAGCGCGGAAGTTACTGTCAAATCGTTTTGGCTGGCCTGTCTTCCACCACTGATATCGCACGACTACGAATTAGGATGCCCCGCTCCGCGAAAACCGCCTGAATCGATTGCGCCATATCGTTGCGAACGCGGACGAAGTTCTGGCGCTCAAACCAGACACCCACCGTGAGCTCCGACCCGTTTTCGATAAACGCCCGAAAGAAGATAAACGGCTCAGGTTCCTGCAGTACATCGGGGACGTTCGTGGCAGCCGTATCCAGCGCTTCAAATACCTTGTTGAGGGGCACCTCGGTGGGGACGATCACCGTAAACTGCATTCTGCGTAGGGGAAAGCGGGTAATGTTGGAGATATCCTGTTCGATGAGACGCTGGTTGGGCACACGAATAAGGATGTTATCAAACGTCTTGAGCTTTACCGATAGTAGGTCAATTGAGGAGACGACGCCGGTATACTCGCCGATGCGCACCACATCCCCTATTTCGAAGAAGCGCTCGGAAACGAGAAAGAACCCACTGATAATATTGCTGAGACTGGTCTGGCTGGCGATACCGATCGCGATACCCACCACGCCGGCGGCACCGAGTAAGGCACCGACGCTCACGCCCGCCGTGTTGAGCACCATCACAAAAAGAATGACCGCTCCAGTGTAGATGAGGCTCTTCCGGAGGAGCTCCCGCGACTGGTCTCGCATGTTCCGGGTAAGCGCCTTGATCACGATCCGAATCGCGATGCGCAGTATCAGGAACCCCACCAGAAAGACAATCAATGCACCGCCCACCAACTCCCAATCAGGGAGCACGGAGAGGTCCATATTGCGTACACTTCCCAGCAGCTGTGTCATAGTGTTTCCTACGTGGTCAGATCGCGGAGCCACAAGAAACTCCGCCGGATGATGTCTTGATTTGCCGGTACCCGCCGCTCCGAGAGCAACTGTGCACCACGGGTGGCGGCGCCGTTGGGAGGCTCAAACGTAACCTGACTCAGTTGCTCACTTCCCTTGAACGTAACGGTAACCTGATTGGTTTCAATCTGCCGGTTGACCCGATAGAGGTCCAAGTGAATCACTCGCAATAGCAGCCTCTCAAACCACAATACTGTCTGAGACGCGTTGTGGATCGTGAGTGGCACGGAGAAGAGATGGCGTTGGTAGCGTTCCTTGGATCGAGGAAGAAACTGCCGGCTATAGCCGATCTCTCCGGATTCACCATTGCCGAACCACGTTCTTTTGAGGGGTTCCGTGGGAAGATCAAAGATCGTGTCAGGATTCGTAGTTTTCCGATTGTTCTGGGGCAGTGCTACCAAGCGAACCCACAGCGGTAACTGCACGCGGTAGGAGATCTTGGCACCGGGAGCGACGGCAATTGGCTCTTGAGGACGCAGCACGATCGGCAGATCCGGCGTCGCCGGTTCCAGCGACAGCACCGAAGCTGCGGGGATGTGGAGTTCGTTCCAGCCGGAGGAGACTCCGACTCGACGCTGAAGCGGTTCCCCGTCAAGATGTACCCGGTACGAACCGTTCTTGTGGACGATTCGTATTTCCAACTGCGATAGCGTGAACGCGAGTTCCTCCGGATCCTCGAACGCAACGGTTCCCCACATCCTGTCTGCTCATCCTTGATGATTGAAATAAAAAAATCCGCAGGACACCGGGCGGTGCACTGCGGTCCGATTCGGAGTGGGCGGTAATGGATTTGAACCATCGACCCCATGCATGTCAAGCATGTACTCTAACCAACTGAGCTAACCGCCCGTAATTGCCTGTCTCACCGTACGTTACGTGAGCGAGGCGACGATCCGTTCAAGGACTTTTTTCCTGTCCAACGGCTTGACTATATAATTTTTTGCTCCGAGAAGCAAGGACTTTTTTACCAGATCCTGTTTACCGAGAGCGCTAATCATGACCACTTTTGCATTCTTGTCGAAGGCTATAATCTGCTCCAGTGCGGATACCCCGTCGAGCTTGGGCATCGTGATGTCCATGGTAACCAGATCAACTCCGGGATACAATTCCTTGTACTTTTCCAGCCCTTCTTGGCCATCCGCGGCACTGGCAACAACGTCGAATCCCTCGGACGTGAGAATCTGACCGATCTGTTTCGTAACAAACATCGAGTCATCGACCACCAGTACACGGTACGGCGTGCCGTCTTCCCGAGTCCCCTGCTGCGCACGCTCGTTAATACTCGGAAAGTCCTGTTTCGTCTTCATGCTACGTCAGGCCCTCTCTCGTACGGCAACGTTTATTTCAATCTTTCCCTGCGGCAGCTCCATGGGAACGATAAGAGCCTCAAAATTGGGGTCGGAAACCTCCATATTCTGGCCGCTAAAGATCGCCGGCGGCGTCAGGTCGAATCGGAAGCCGAGGTTGTGCAGTTTGGTTACCGCCTGACCGGTAATCATATTCGCCAGTTCCGTGAGCGTGGCCCGGGCCATGTCGTTGAGCTCGTCCACGGGCTCCATATCCATACTGGTAAGCATCGCTGATGCCACCGCCAGGCCGGTTTCCAATTTCATATCAAACAGCACGCGCCCTTCGACATCGCCCGCCAAGCCCACGATCATCGCCACACCGAGCATCGGCATCGCGGCGCTCTTCAGATACAACTCACCACGGTTCACTTCCGACTGCAGTACCTCGGACAGTACGTTGTAAGCGGACTCCACAAAGGGATTGATGTATTCAACTCGCATTCAGGCTTCTCCTAACGTCGGCGATACACGGTCAACGTGTCACCAGTGATTTCTTCCCACGCGGCGCCATCGATCACACGCTCGTTGTCGCCAATCACGAGCGCACCACCGGGTTTGAGCGTTTCCTCGAACGTCTCCAAGATCTTACGTTGGTCTGTCTCACTATGCATTGACAGAAGCTCCCGCGCAACCACGTAGTCCATTTTGGGCAAGCCCGCCGTATTGAGTACATCACTGAACTCAAACAGGACCATTTCCTTGGTACTCTCGGAAAAATTGAGCCCATTCTTGCCCTGGACAACCAGCTGGGACCATTCAGTAGGTATATCCGAGCTATTGAAGCTCAAATTGGGCGCCGAGGAGATTTTCATGAGGTCTTTGTCCCCCGCCCACACCTTGATCTGTCGGTCGGGGAATTCCACCCGCAGCATCGCTACGATGGAGAAGCTTTCGTACCCGGCGCCGCACCCGGGATTCCACACGTGAATCAGCTGCGACTGCGGTTCTGGAAGCAACCGAATCAGCTCTTGGGTATAATCGTCCTGCCAGAAGCGCCCGGTATAGCGAGAGTGAAAGCTCTGCAGGAATATCTGGGCATCGCTCTCATCAGAGAACTGAATATCCTTACCCTCGCCCTTTCGAGATTTACGCCATTCCTCGAAGCGGGCATCGAACCATTCTCGGTTGACCTCGGTGATGTAGATTCCGGCATAGGTTACCAGTCCCTGAATGACGAACTCCCGTTCCGCCGTACGGTCGTCGGTGGTGTCGGCTTGGGCACCGACCGGTTCCTTTAGAACCTCTGGTTCGTCTCTGGAGCGTTCAGGATCAGGCTGCGCCGCAGACTCATACGTGCGCTGAGCGGCTGCCTCGTTTTCGTCGGAGTCCCGCGTAAAGATCCGATCAACATCAAGTATGATGTAAAGCCGCTCCTCGTGCTCGGCAACTCCGCTGATATACTTCACGTTGATATCACCAAAGATCGGATGCGGTGGTTGCACCTGGGACGATGAGATCCCCACCACTTTGTCGATCTGGTCCACCACCACGCCGATCATATTGTTCGCGAGTCGTAGAATCAGTCCGTTCTCAGGCTTATCGTCTTCTTGGTCTTCCGCGGGCAAATTGAACATGAGGCGGAGGTCGATCACCGAAATGATGTCTCCGCGCAGGTTGTACACGCCGCGTACAAAAGGAGCGGTGTTGGGGACGTAGGTGAACTGCGCAAACTTCGCGATTTCTTTGACACGCATAATATCGATTCCGTAGTCTTTCCCGCCGAGCGAGAACGTGACCATTTTGAAATCGATCTGTTCCCGACGCCGACTACCCTCATCCTCGTCTTCCACGCTTTGGTCATACAGTACGTCGGTATCGATAGTTCCCATGCAATCTCCCTGTTATAAGACCCGATCGTCGTGAGACACACTTGGTCCTACGATCCAATACGCTCATGAGCCGATAGCTCATGAGCCGATAAGCTCATGAGCCAATGGTCATTTCGCGTCGGGCTCGCTCTTCCTTTTCCCGGCGAAGACCGAGTTCCAGCAACTGACTCACATCGATGATGAGAGACACTTTACCATCCCCCGTAATGTTTGCACCGGCGATGCCTGGCGAGTTGGTGAAATGATCCCGCAGCGGCTTGATCACCACATCTTCTTCTCCAATGAGCGAGTCCACGATGAGTCCCATCTTGCGTTCACTGGTACCCACAATTACGACATAGTGGTAATCGGGGTTCTCGTTGACAGGTATTCTGAACAACCGGCTGAGACGAATCAGTGAGACTACATCTTCGCGGACATTGAAGACTTCGTAGTTATCAATCATTTTGATCTCGGACGGTTTAATACGGTGACTATCAATGACCGAGGTAATCGGAATGGCGTACATCTCTTTTCCAACCCGCACCAGCAATCCCTGAATGATCGCCAGCGTAAGCGGAATCTTAATGGTGAAGCGTGTGCCGCTCCCCTTTTCGGACCAGACGGTGACCGTTCCGTTGAGCTTTTCAATTTGTCGTTTCACCACATCCAGACCGACTCCGCGTCCGGAGACGTTAGTTATCTGTTTGGCCGTAGAAAACCCGGGATCAAAGATAAGATTGAACGCTTCAACATCTGAGAGTTGCTTGTTCGGGTGAATAACACCACGGTCGATCGCCTTCTTGCGAACCGCATCAACATCGATTCCGCGTCCGTCATCAACGATTTCGATCAGGATCATGTTGCCTTCATTGCTGGCACGGAGCGAGACGGTCCCCGAATCGGTCTTACCCGCCTCGCGGCGTGAAGCGGGATCCTCAATGCCGTGATCGATACTGTTCCTGACACAATGGATCAACGGATCCAACAGATCTTCGATCACCGACTTATCGAGTTCCGTATCCTCCCCTTCAATTTCGAGCTCAATCTGCTTGTTCAACGATCGAGACAGATCGCGAACCAGGCGAGGAAACCGAGAGAAGATCTGTGAAATCGGCACCATGCGGATCCGCATGACCCCTT
>CAYQRW010000065.1:0-14481 GCA_964419735.1 uncultured Spirochaeta sp. | reverse complement strand
TGCAGGGCATAGTCGGTGTCTACCTGGAAGGGGTACACCAGATGCTCAATTTGGCACTTGTGGACCAAGCCGGTCGGATCGACGAGCGAATTGAATCGATGATCGGGCTTGGTCGTGACGGGTCGTCGGCGCTGTTCCACCGCGTCATGGCGCTGGATTCCGATTTCCTGATTGTGGATTCGGTGCCTCACACGGAGGATACCGGTACGGACCTGTCCGGTCTGGTGAACGGGGTGTCGGTGCTGGGAACTGCGACGCTTACGGTTCCCTACTATAGTACCGTGGCCGACGCGATCGTCATTGCAGTGGCGCAGAAGCCTCGGGGCTACACCCACGCAATTGCGGCGGAACTGAATCTGGAACTGCTCCAGACGCAGTTGTCGGAAAGTCTGCCCTCCGGTAGCGACCAGACGGTCTTCATTACTGATCGTTACGGTAACGTCATCGCCCATCCCGACTTCTCGATGGTTCAGCGTCAGGCGAATCTGGGAGGGCTCACGGTGATGCAGCGCGTCGGCGCGGGGCAGCCCGCAACCACGATCGCGCGGGAGGAGGGCGAGTCGGCGTTGTATTCTGCAGTGCGCGATGGCGCCAGCGGGTGGACCGTGGTGGTATCCGAACCGCTGCACTCCGCGTTTGCCTCGGCGATCTGGGTGTTCGTGGGCACGCTACTCGCGGTGGCGGGGGTCTCCTTGCTCACTTTATTGTTGTTTCGCCACCATCTCCGGCAGCGGGTAATCAATCCGCTCATGGATTTTGCTACCGCCATCGATCGCGAGGCAGGCGAGGCGGGTACGGTTCGGTCACCCGATCGGTACTCCTTTGCCGAACTGGATGTCCTCCTCTACCGCTTTGCGGAAATGACCTCCCGGGTCCACCAGCGAGAGCAGCAGCTCATCGCGGCAGCTTCGGAAAAAGATGCTTTGGTGCGCGAGATTCACCACCGGGTCAAGAACAATCTGAACGTGATCGCCAGTCTGTTGTCCTTGCAGGCGGAAAATGTGAGGTCGGTGGACGATGCCATGGTAGCCTTTGAGGACAGTAAAAACCGGATCTACTCAATCGCGCGGGTCCACGAGAGCCTGTATGGGAATGATGACCTCTCGGCGGTGGATATGGCTACCTATATCCGGGAGCTGGTCTACGATTTACGCTCCGCCTATGCACGTGACGACACGGTGGCGATCCAACTCCACGTGGATGAGATCGATCTCGGTATTGAGCACGCGATCCCCTGCGGGATCATCCTCAATGAACTACTCACCAACTCCTATCGCCACGCCTTTCCTGATCGTCGGGAGGGTGAAATCGCGGTGGCGTTTACCTCCCTGGATTCCGACCGGTTTCGGCTCACGGTGGCCGACAATGGAATCGGTCTTAGTGCCGCTCAGGCTGAAGGGTCCAGCCACTCGTTGGGTATGCGCCTGGTGCGCATTCTCACGGAGCAACTTTCGGGGGTGATGCGGTTTTCCGGCGAGGGGGGCGCGCAGTTCGTCGTGGAGTGGCCGCGCTAGTAGTGGTCGTGGTAGTGGCGCCGCTTTTCCTCATACATCCGCGTGTCGGCGATATGGATCAGCTGCTGCACACACGTTTCCGGTGTATTCGGGGAGCGCGGCGAAAGATCGGTCACCTCCGACAGCTCCGACAGGTCGGCTATGCCGTAACTGATCCACGGTCCGGGGCCCATTCCTTGCAATACCTGTGAACGGCCGGCGGCCTCAGTGAGTCGCTGCATCATACGATGCGCCTCTTCAAAAGCGGTGTCCGGAAGAATCATCATGAACTCATCGCCCCCCATGCGGCAGACCTCGTCGGAGGCGCGTTTCACCTCACCCAGCAGACGGGAGACCTCTTGAATAAATCGATCTCCCATGGCGTGACCGCTACTATCATTTACGTGCTTGAGCCCGTCCAGATCGATGAACGCCACCGCCAGGCTGCGGCCGGCACGTAGAGCGACGGCGATCTGCTGCTCCAGTAGCCGTAGGCCGGTGGTGCGATTGAACAGTCCCGTGAGTCCATCTTCGGCCGCCAGGCGCTGGAGCTGTTCCTGCGTTCGTTTAATCGTTACCAGGTGCCCCGCCATACGCGCGATGAGCGCGATCAGCTGGCAGTCCTCGTCGGTGATGGGACGGGAACTAAGCAAATTGTCCGCGGACAAAGCGCCCACCGACTCCGTGCCGTTCCACAGGGGAGCCACCACTAAGTCACCCATTCCCACCACTTCCTGTCGACAGTTGTAGTTAGGGGACGCGACCAGTCGCCGATACTGGACGCGGCGCTGAAAGAACCGTTCATCGTAGATATCCGGATTCAATGGGATCCGCTGCGCCCGCTCATCACGAAGATTGCCGGATTCATCGATCCCGAAGCTTCCCCGAAACCTGCCAGGATCCTGCTCATCAAGGAACCACAGTCCCATACGGTCGACTCCAACGTAGTGTCGACCGCGATCAATCAAGGTTCGGCACATCTCATCAATGGAACCGGCAGAGGCCAGCTCGAAGTGAAATTCGTGGAGTTGTTCCAGTCGGTGAACTAGTGTGTGTTGGGAATCATTGCTTGCCACGGGCGATCACTCCTTCTGTAGTGTAGTACAGTGCCGACCGCACGACAAACCAGCAGGACGACGAACCGGCGGCACGACAAGCCGGCGGCACGACAAGCCGGCAGCACGACAAACCGACGATCAGCCTGATCGGTTCCGCATCGCTTGACACATTACCTGTAAATCTTTATATATAAGTTATTATACATAACAGGAGAACGATATGAAACAGATCCTCATAATTGGTGGGGTAGCCGCCGGGGCTACCGCAGCAGCCCGGGCGCGCCGCCTGGATAACGACGCCCACATTACTATTCTTGAATCAGGGGCAGATGTCTCTTTTGCCAACTGCGGTCTACCCTACTATCTCGGCGGTGACATCGAATACCGCTCCTCTCTTATTCTGGCGAGTCCGGAAACGTTTCGGGACCAGTACCAGATCGACGTCTATACCAATACTGAAGCGCTGTCCCTGGACCGGGAAGCTCAGCAGGTGCACACCCGCAACTCCCGTACGGGAGAAGAGCAAATTTTCTCCTATGACTCGCTGATCCTGGCGCAGGGAGGCAAGCCCCTCGTTCCGCCGATTCCCGGGGTTGAGAAGGATCACGTGTATCAGCTGTGGACGCTGGACGACATGGACCGGATTGACACCGCCCTGGGCGAGCACGAACCAAAGTCCGCCGTAGTGGTAGGCGGTGGCTTCATCGGCCTGGAAATGGTGGAAGCGCTGGCAAAGCGCGGACTCAACGTGAGTCTAGTGGAAATGGCGCCCCACGTGATGCCCAACATGGAGCCGGAGTTTGCGGGCTTTCTCACCAAGGAACTGCAGGACTACGGGGTAGGGCTGCATCTTGGGGTATCTCTCTCGGCGGTGGAAGACGAGCAGGTGTACCTTAGCGACGGTACCGCCGTGGATGCGGACTTCGTCTTGCTCTCGGTGGGTGTACGGCCCACGCTGACCCTTGCAAAAGAGGCGGGGTTGGAGATGGGTACCGCCGGCGGTCTGAAAGTGGATCCCTCCATGCGGACCAGTGATCCTTACATCTACGCCGCCGGAGATATGGTAGAGATCGAGCACACGATCCTGGGAAAAACGGTGCGCATTCCGCTGGCGGGACCGGCGAACCGGCAGGGCCGCCTGGCGGGAGAGAACGCCGTCGGGGGAAATCGGGTCTACAACGGAGCCCTGGGTACCTCCATCGTGAAACTCTTTGGTGCGGTGGCGGGGTCCACCGGGCTGAACCTGAAAACGGCTGCCGACGCCGGCATAAACGCCGACGCCGTAGTGGTCCACAAGGCGAGCCACACCGCCTACTACCCCGGTTCGGAGAAGGTGAGCCTGATGGTGATCTACGACCGGGACTCCGGCCGCGTCATCGGCGCGCAGGCGGCGGGTCGTGGGGGAATCGATAAGCGGCTGGATGTGATGGCCACCGCTATAGCCGGCGAGCTGACCTTGAGTGACCTGGAAGAACTGGATCTGGCGTATGCACCGCCGTTCAATAGCCCTAACGGGCCGGTGAATATGGCGGCGTTTACCGCGATCAACCATCGCAGTGGATTTAGTCCCGCGATTCTCGCCAAAGACGTTGAGACGTTTGCCTTAGAGCAGGGACCGATCGTGATCGATCTTCGTGATCCGATCAGCTACGGCAAGGCCAACCTCCTGGGCAGTAACAATCTGAGCCAGAATATCCTGCGGGACAATCTGGATCAGATCCCCCGGGACCAGACGATTCTCATGATCAGTGAGGATGGGCAGAAGGGTCACGTGGCGCTGCGCATGCTCAAAGGGGCCGGATTCGAATCGGTCTACAATCTGAGTGGCGGTTATATTTCGCTTGAGCGCTACGCCCGGGCGATCGGGTTCTCCCAGATTCAGGTGGGGCTCTTCCCCGTACAGAAAAAGTCAGTGGAGGATCTGGAGCGGGGAGAAGCCAACGGTGATGCCCCCACGGATGATGCTACCAATCAGGCCGCGGCGGCTGGTGATGGTCCGCTGGTGATCGATGTGCGCACGCCCATGGAGTTTGCCATGGGAGCACATCCCCAAGCGGTCAACGTGTCGTTGGACGAGATCGTTCCCCGCGTGCAGGAACTGGCCGCCACCGATCGCGAGATTATCCTGTACTGCGCCTCGGGGGCACGCTCCGCCTACGGACAACGCCTGCTGGAGCAGCATGGATTCACCAACGTCCACAACGGCGGAAGCTTGCACGACATTATGGCCGCCGGAGTGTGATGTGACGCGGGGTGGTGACAGCGAGTCATTACCCCGCCATTTATTGTGAAAAGATCGTTCTTAATTGACCCTTAACGTGATCTAATAAACCGGTTATAATCACAAAAGATTTCCGCGTTAAAGGAGTCAATATGAAACGCACACGAAATTTCGCAATTATCGCTGTGGCCTTACTGGTTGCAGTGTTTCTGATCGGTTGTGGCGGTGGTGAAGATGAAGCTGCCGAGGCCGCTTCCGCCGAAGGTTCCGAGGCTACTGGTTCCGAGTCGGACGCCACCAGTCGTCCCACGCAGATGAGTGCCATGGGCGGGGATCTGCAGGAGGCACTGGGACCCGATGGCGCCTGGATCGTCCTTTGGTCCGGCGACACGACGCTGAGTGAAGAGATCACCGTTTCCGGTGAGGTGTATCAATCGGAAGATGATGACGCTCCCCGCCGGAAGTTGGCGCTCTACGCGCAGGATGCCGATCGCAACGTAACCGATCGCTACACCCTGACCGTGCCGCGGCTGGTAGTCGAGCACGAGAATACGCTCATCCAGTCAGGTGAAGTGGCGGGTAACGTTTACGTGAACGCCGAAGGTTTTGAGCTCAGCGGCGGTGCTACCATTAACGGCAACCTCTACTTTGCCGACGACGCAACTCAGGAGAGCGCTTCGATCAGTGACGACTCCACCGTGATCGGTGAGATTCGCACCGGTACCGTGGCGGATGCCGTATCTCGCCCCACGGAAATGACCGCAACCAACGCCGATAATCTGCAGGAAGCGGTGGGAGCCGATGGTTCCTGGATCGTTCTCTTTGAGGATGATGTCACGGTGGATGAAGATGTCACCATCTTTGGCGCGGTCTATGCGGAAGAGGGTGCGGACGCTCCCCGCCGTAAGCTTGCTCTGTACACGCAGGACTCGGATCGCAACGTGACCGATCGATTCACTCTGACGGTACCTCAGTTGGTGGTGCACCACATGAACACGCGTGTTCAGGCGGGAACGATCGCC
The DNA here is from genome assembly GCA_964419735.1 of uncultured Spirochaeta sp. Taxonomy (GTDB): domain Bacteria; phylum Spirochaetota; class Spirochaetia; order DSM-27196; family Alkalispirochaetaceae; genus Alkalispirochaeta. The sequence goes on along the minus strand of CAYQRW010000065.1, from coordinate 8,687 downwards.
GGTGACGTGTATGTGGAAGAAGAGGGCTTTGAGCTCACCAGTGGGGCAACGATCGACGGCAACCTGTACTTTTCCTCAGAAGCGGTGCAGGACAGCGCCTCGATTAGCGATGATTCCACGGTAACCGGTTCCACCGAGATCGGTACGGTAGACTGAGACTCGTGGAGGAATGGGAATAGGAGACTGGCCTGGTGGCGGTCTCCCGGTTCTAGCCGCAGCTACAAACAGCGAGCCGGGCCCCCGAGGGCCCGGCTTTTGTTTTTTTGGTTAGGTTAGAAGTTTCGGTGCCGGTCAAAGATCGGAATGAAGGCCAACACCGTAACCAATTCCAGGCGTCCCAGAACCATGACCACGCTGAGCCACACCTTAGTCCAGCCGGGAAGGAAGCCAAAGTTCTGGGTTGGTCCCACCGCATCGAATCCGGGACCGATATTGCCGATCGCCGCCAGGCTCGCCGTGAGGGCGGTCTCCAAAGAGGTATCGGCGGACGCCACCACCACCGTCGAAATCAATACGGTCAGGATGTAGAGCAAGACGAACACCAGTGCCGACTGAACGACACGCTCCGTGATGCGGGAGCGATTGATAAACACGCCAAAGACCCCATCTTTGTGGCGTGCTCGTAACACCTCGCGGTGAATCGCCTTAAAGCTGATCACCACGTGGATTACCTTGATGCCGCCACTGGTGGAACCGGCGGAGGCGCCGATAAACAGTGTCAGCAACAGAATACCCCGCGTGAGGCCGGGCCAAAGGGCGTAATCGGCCGTGGCGAACCCGGTGGAGGTGAACAGCGTGGCCACCTGAAACGCCGCGTCCCGCAGATTCTCGTGCCAGGGGAGGTTGGAATACGCGACAGCCAAGGACAGGAACACGATGAGCACGCCGATCCCATACAATCCGAGAAACGCTTTCAACTCGGAGTCCACCGTTACCCGGCGGAGGTTTCGCTGCGCCAGGTGGGCGTACAGTACGAAGTTGACCCCGGAGAGCACCATAAAGGTGATCGTCACCCATTCGATGTACCCGCTGTTGAAGGCCGCGATGCTGGCGTTGCGGGTTGAGAACCCGCCCGTGGCCAGGGTAGCAAAGGTGTGATTCACCGCATCAAACAGACCCATCCCACCAAACAGGTAGAGCGTGGTCTGCACAATCGTCATTCCCAGGTAGATCAGCCACAGAATGCGCGCCGTACCGGCGATCCTGCTGCTCATGCGTTCCACGTCCGGCCCCGGAGCTTCCGCCCGCATCAAAAACAGGCCCCCGATTCCCATGTAGTGGAGAAGACCCACCGCCAGTACCACGATACCCATACCTCCCAGCCAGTGGGATATGGCGCGCCAGAAGAGAATCGACCGCGGAAGGATCTCTACGTCACCGAACACGGTGGAGCCGGTGGTGGTGAATCCGCTGGTGGATTCGAAAAGCGCTGCGGAGAAGGGCAGAAAGGGCTCGCCGATCATGAACGGCACCGCGCCCACGGTACAGGAAATCGCCCAGGAGAGCGTCACCACGGCGTAGCTGTTGAGTACGGTGAGCTCTGCCTGGTCGTCTGAGGGAATCGCAAACAGGATCAACAGATCCACCACCGCCAGGGCGATACCGGGATAGAGAAACGGATAGAGGGGTTCACCGTAGATCCACGCTACTCCAGCGGTGACAAGAAACGCGGCGGAAATACCGAGGGTAACCCCCGCAAGGGCTCGAGCAACAAGCGGTCGCATTGCGATAGGACTGTACAGACACTGAAGGGGGCGTCACATCGCTTCCAGCTATCTCTTGATACAATCCTTATGCCAAATCCGGAATCTTGATGTTGTTTTTACACGGCCGCCGCAATTGAGGTATTCTCGCGGTATGACAAACCGTGTTCTGGTCGCATTACGCTCCAGTTCCTCCTCTCGATCAGCCAAAGCTGCTGGGTCCGGCCGCTTCCTGCGCATGGTGATCGTTATGACCTCGGCGGTCGCCGTTGGTATGGCGATCGACCGGCTCTCCATGCGGGACGCTGATACGATTATGGTGTTGCTCGCCGGTGTACTGCTGACCTCCACCTTCGGGGACCGGCTGACCGGTCTGATCTCCTCGTTGCTCGCGGTGATGGCGTTTAACTTCTTCTTCACCGAGCCGCGCTATACGTTTGTCGTTGCCGATTCCAGCTACCTCATCACCTTCCCGGTGATGCTGGTGGTGGCGTTTGTAACCAGTGAACTCACAACCCGTCTGCAGCTCAGTGCGGAACTTGCCCAGGAACGGCAGCGGCGGGCGGAAGTGTTGTATCGCATCAGCGAACAGATGATTTCCGCCCGGACCACGGAGGAAATCCGAGAAACCGCTGCCGCCAACCTGCATCAGATAATCGAAGAACCGGTATCGATCCGTTTGTCCGATACATCGAACCCATTCAGCGGTGGGTTCGACGCGCGCACGGCGGTGAGTATCGCCACCGATGACACCCGATTTGGTGAGATCGTAGTTGAGGACTCTCAGTCGGCCCTGTCCGCTGGGCAGCGGGCGATGCTGCATGCGATCGCTGCGCAGTTGGCGATCGCCCTGGACCGGGAGCGTCTCACCCAGGCGGAGGAGTCAGCTCGGATCAACGCCGAGCGGGAACGGGTACGAGCCAATTTGCTGCGTTCAGTTTCCCACGACCTGCGTACCCCCTTGGCGGCGATCGCCGGGGCTGCATCGGCGTTAATCGAAGTGGAGGAGATTCCCGAGTCTCACCGACGACTCCCGCAAAACATCTTTCACGATTCGATGTGGTTGTCGGAGATCGTGGAAAACATCCTCTCTTTGACCCGGCTGAACGACTCTGAACTGAACCTGAGGCGTACCAACGAGGTGCTCGAGGAGATCGTGCTGGAGACGGTAGAACGGATGCGCCGGCGGTTCGAGGAGCGGATGATTGAAATCGAGCTTCCCGAAGAGATCATTCTGGTTGAGGTGGACGCTCCGCTCTTTGGGCAGATGCTGACAAACATTCTTGCCAACGCTCTCGATTTCTCGCCGGAGGACCAGGCAGTTGCCATTTCCGTGGGACGCGTAGATCACGAAACCGCGGAGATCGTAGTTCGGGACCACGGTATGGGCATGGATGATACCGTGATGGAACATGCCTTCGATCTCTTCTTCACCCAGAAGCCGGGGGACGACAGTCGCCGGGGTTTGGGAGTAGGGCTCACGATCGCAAAGACGGTGGTCGATCTGCATAGGGGCGCTATCGAGCTCGCTCGGTGCCCGGATGGAGGTACGGAGGTGCGTATTCGCGTTCCCGTAGGTGGTGCTCACACGGAGGTAGGATGAGCGGCGGTATGGACCATCATGAACCCCAATTGGCACTCCTGATCGAAGACGACCGTCCGGTGCGAAGCTTTATCGCAACCACCCTCAAGGCGCATGGCTTCCGGGCTGAGTTTGCCGAGAACGGCGCCCACGGAATTTCGTTAGCCTACAGTCTGGTTCCCGATATCGTGTTGTTAGATCTGGGTCTCCCCGATATCGACGGCATGGAGGTCTTGCGCGAGATTCGACGGGAGTTTGAGATTCCGATTATCGTGGTCTCCGCCCGAGGAAACGAGCGCTCTAAGGTTGAGGCTCTTGACGCCGGGGCTGATGACTATCTGAGTAAGCCCTTTGGGTCGGGAGAGCTCCTGGCGCGCATTCGGGTGTCGCTCCGCCACGCTTCGCGAGTGAAGCAAGCCAACCGTCCAGTAGTGGAAGAGCCGATTTCGCTGGGACCCTTGTTAGTGGACCCGGTGAAGCGGAGTGTTACCAGCCACGAGCGCCCTGTTCACCTGACGCCGATCGAGTTCCGCTTGCTGCTGGAACTGGTGAGCAATGCAGGAAAGGTACTCACCCACCGCCATCTTATGGAGAACGTCTGGGGATCGCATCACCACGTAGCGCCGCACAACGTGCGGGTCTTTATGGCGACGCTTCGCCGGAAGCTAGAGCGGGATCCCAATCAACCTCAGATTATCATTACTGAGGTGGGGGTGGGGTATCGTCTGCGCGATGACTGGTAACTTTGTGGTTCGCCCACCACCCCACGAGGTGTCACGACTCAGCATCGTCTGTGCGATTTGACCGTAGCGTCCTGTAGAACTAAATTCTAGCCTACGGAGGATACCAAGATGAATGTTGATTATTTGGATCCGTTCCGACCGCCCGATGTAGAGCAACCGAGAGACACGGAACGTACCCGCGAACCGCGGGAGCCTCGCGAAGTAGAGCACGACCGGGAGACCGATCGGCCGGAACGGCCCAGGGACGAGCCGGACCGGAGCGACGACCCCGAGCGGGGAAACTCAGTGGACGAGTACGCTTAGCGTGTGATCGTCAGCTGCTGAGAGACGAAATCACCGCCTGCAATCGTCCGCGCACCTCTTCGGCGATCGATTTGAGCTCTTCATTGCCCACCGCCTGCATCGATTCCGCCGGATCCACGGCAGCAATCTCCACGGTCTGATCGGCAGCTTCCCGGACAACCACGTTGCACGGTAGGAGGGTGCCGATCTTGTCTTCAGCCTGCAGTGCCCGGTGGGCAAACGCCGGATTGCACGCTCCCAATATACGATACTTGGGGAAGTCCACATCCAGCTTCTTCTTCATCGTAGCGGCCACATCGATATCTGATAGCACGCCGAACCCCTGTTCCTGTAACGCCTCGGTCACCGCTGTGATTCCCTCATCGAAGGACCCGGTGAAGGTGGTGGCCATGTAATAGCTCATATTCGATCTCCTATATATTGTAACTACTCCCAAGGTACCAGTTTCGCGACCCATCGCCAAATCTGAACGGGGCATCACTCCTCGGTGATGGCCTCGGGCACTTGCAACAGCCGGGCGTTGATCGCAACCACCACCGTGGAGAGGGACATCAATGCGGCTCCCACCTCCGGCGACAGGATAAACCCCGTCCATGCCAGGACGCCGGCGGCCAAGGGGATCGCCACCACGTTATAGCCGGTGGCCCAGATCAGGTTTTCTACCATCTTGCGGTGCGTGGCGCGGCCAAAGAGAATCAGGGTGGTGATGTCGGAGGGGTTCGAATTTACCAGGACGATGTCCGCCGAGGCGGCGGCCACATCCGTTCCCGATCCGACAGCGATGCCGATCTGCGCCTGCGCCAGGGCCGGAGAATCGTTAACGCCGTCACCGGTCATCGCCACGTACTCGCCACGGTTCTGCAGTTCCTTGATCTTCTCCTGTTTCTCATCGGGTAGGACTTCCGCGAAGTAGCCATCCATACCGAGCTCGTCGGCCACCGCTTTGGCGGTCTCGGTGTTGTCTCCGGTGAGCATCCAGCACTTGATCCCTCGCTTCTGGAGGCTGCGAACCGCCTGGTAGGCTTCCGGGCGAATCGTGTCCGCCAGGGAGATCGAACCGATCACGCGCTCTTCCTCCACTACGAACACCCGGGTGACACCGCCTTTGTTCCCGGCGTGCTCGGGACGGGAAATACCCTGTTCTTCAAGATATACCGGGCTCACCACATGCACGGTCTTCCCTTCGAGCGTGCCTGAGATTCCGCGCCCTTTCATCGCCTGAAAATCGTCGGCCGACCGGATTTCGATCTCCCGATCTTTGGCCGCGGAAACGATACTCTTTCCGATAGGATGCTCCGATCGGCTCTCCAGCGCCGCCGCCAGGGAGAGTACGCGCGCTTCATCCGCGTCTTGGGCGTGGACCTCCACTGCAGTTACGTCGAACGTGCCGTGGGTCAGTGTGCCGGTCTTGTCAAACACCAGGGTGGTGATGCGCCGCGCGTTTTCGAAGGCGGTGCGGTTGCGGATGAGCAGTCCGTGCTGGGCGGACTTGGCGGTGGACTGCGATACCACCAGCGGTATCGCCAGGCCCAGGGCGTGGGGACAGGTAATGATCATTACGGTAGCCATGCGAGCGATCGAAAACTGCAGATCAGCCCCCACCGCCAGCCACGTAATCAGGGTGCCGAGGCCTACGGAAAGCGCCACGATCGTCAGCCAGAACGCCGCCCGATCGGAGAGCGCCTGCGTTCGCGACTTGGCCGCCTGCGCTTCCTGCACCATGGTGATTACCTTGGAAAGGTAGGAGTCCTCTCCGGACCCTTCTACCCGCAGTTCGATGGAGCCGTCGCCGTTTATGGAGCCCCCGATTAGCTCCGCGCCGCTCTCCTTATGAACCGGGCGGGACTCGCCGGTGAGCATCGATTCATCCACATAGCTCTCACCGGAGGCAATGACCCCGTCGGAGGGAACCTTCTCTCCCGGCTTCACCACTACCGTATCGCCCTTCTGTATTTCAGAAAGCGGTACGTCTTCAAGTCCTGATTCACGCTTGACGTGCGCCTCACTGGGCATTAGTTGCGCCAGCTTCTCCAGTGCGGATGAGGCACCCAGGACCGAAGCCATCTCGATCCAGTGGCCCGCCAGCATGATCGCGATTAAGGTGGCCAGTTCCCAGTAGAAGGGGGTTCCCTCCAGCCCAAACGTCACCGCCGCGCTGTATATGTACGCCACGGAAATCGCCAGGCCGATAAGCGTCATCATGCCGGGGTTCTTCTGTTTGAGTTCACTCACCAGTCCGGAGAGAAACGGATACCCGCCGTAGACGAAAATCACGGTGGCCAGGGCGAATACAAAGTACTGCGAGCCGGCAAAATCGAAGGAAAAGCCCAGTAGCGATTGGATCAGTGTCGACAGTGCCAATACGGGGATCGAAAGCACAACGGTGATATAGAAGCGCCGCCGGAAGTCGCGGATCATCATCCTGTGGTGTTCGAGATGGTCTGTTTCAGTCATACATGCTCCGATGGCTAGTATAGCAATTCTGAGAGTGATCGTGGGTCGAGAATGGAACCGAACCAACCGCTTCACGTCGACCGACCGCCACCGGTCAACCGGCAGACACACGCAGATCTCGGGCCACTTCGCCGGCTGCGTCTACTCGGCCACCCCTACCATCACCAGTCCGACGACGATCAGAGCCGTCCCTACGAGGCGGGCGGCGGTGACGCGCTCCTTGAGCAGGACTGCCGCCAGGACGGTGCCGATCGGTAGGCTCAACTGGCGAAACGCCACGACATACCCGACGTTGTCGGCCAATCCGTAGGCCAGCAACACCAGCCCGTAGGCGATGATAATCGCCACACCGGTTGCGCCTGCTGAACGCACCCGAATCGTGCGGAGCGATTCCGTGAACGCCTTCGGGCCGTGCTGGAGAATCCCGAAGAGGGACAGGAACACCACCGTGGCCAGCGCCTGAAAGCCGGCATAGATCAGGGGCATCTCCATGGAAAGCGCCCCATCCGGTAGAGCCGCGGCGACGCTGTAGAAGGCGCCGTCGGCGGAGCTGCGTTACAAGCAAGAAATCACCGATCTACCTCGGGTTCCGCGGGGGCTGCCTGAGTTTCCATGAGCGCGGCAAACGCTCTCTGGTCCTGCTGGTGTTTTGATCGGAGAACCCCTTCCAGTCCGGCCATGAAATCAGCGATGCAGCCGCACGCCAGCGAATAGTAAACGGTGGTTCCTTCCTTGCGGTCTCTGAGAACACCGGCGTTCTTGAGGATAGACAGGTGCCGGGATACAGTGGATGTATCAACCCCGACCCGCTCGGTAAGATCGTGCACGCAATGGGCTCCTTCCCGTTCGATGAGATCGACGATGTAAATTCGGGTCGGGTGGGCCAACGCTTTCAGTACACTTGCTCGAGCTTCCGCTCGCAGACGATCCGCTTCCGTCATATCCATAGTTGGTTATATTGCCAAATACCATAGATTCTGTCAACGTTACTTTAGGAGTGCTCTCGAATGTTTACCGTCGTTTTCTACGCCGTCGCCGTGACCGCGCTGGTGGCTTCAATCATTGCAGATCGCGGAAAGACGCGGCAGGCCCTGGTGAAGTCGGGAAGGGCGTTTGTGCGCATCTTGCCGGAGTTCATCGTAGTCATCGTGGTGGCGGGCATCATTCTGGCGTTTATTGAACCCGACGCGGTTTCGCGCATGATCGGTGAGGAATCGGGATTCCTTGGAGTCCTCACGGCGTCGGTGGTGGGATCGATCACCCTGATGCCGGGGTTTGTCGCGTTTCCCCTGGCCTCGGTGATTCTGAAGCAGGGGGCGGGACTCATGCAGATCGGAGCGTTTGTATCGGCTCTCATGATGGTAGGGGTCATCACTTTTCCCGTGGAACGCACCGTGTTTGGTACCCGCGTGACTATCATGCGCAACCTGTTGGCGTTTGTCTTCACCTTCATCGTGGCGGGAGCTATCGCGATCGTTCTGGGAGGATCTGTGTGAGTCTCGCCGTTGTGCGGCGCGCCGCCGGGCCGCTCACCGCGGTGGCGGTTCTGACCGTGGTATGGTACGTGTCACCGGAGCGCGGCGCCGCCGCGCTTGATACGATCGGGCTCAGTGTCCGGGAAATGCTTCTGGTAATTCCGCCGATCTTTGTGCTGATCGGTCTCTTGGACGTGTGGATCTCGCGGGAGCGTCTCATGCGCCACATGGGACCGGGAAGTGGGCTCCGGGGAACGGTCCTCGCGTTTGTCATGGGGTCTGTGGCGGCGGGGCCGTTGTATGCGGCGTTTCCCGTGGCCACCGTCCTCATGCGCAAGGGTTCCAGCTTCTTCAACGTCATGGTGTTTATCGGCGCCTGGTCCACCACCAAGGTTCCCATGTTTCTCTTCGAGTACGCTGCGCTGGG
>CAYQRW010000064.1:0-14546 GCA_964419735.1 uncultured Spirochaeta sp. | reverse complement strand
CGTTCATACCTTCGTAGATAAGGCTCAGGTTGACGCGACCCATCTTGTCAATCTCGATGATCTTCACGTCGACTTCTTGCCCCATGGACAGGACATCTTCCACGGAGTTGATCCGTTGGTTGGCCATCTTACTGATGTGGCACAATCCTTCCCGACCGGGAAGAAACTCGATGAACGCTCCAAAATCGGTGATCCGCTTGACCACACCGGGATATACGGCGCCGATTTCCGGCTCTTCAAGCAACTGCATAAAGCTGGCCTTTGCTTGGTCCGCAGCGGCCTTGTCCTTGGAATAGATCGTCACGATACCACCGTCGTCAAAGTTCACCTGTACCCCAAACTTCTCCTGAATGGAGCGGACCGTTTTCCCGCCGCTCCCGATGAGCAGACCAATAGCGTCCGGTTCGACGGTGAAACTCAGAATGCGCGGAGCATGTTCCGAGAGTTCCTCCTGCGGAATCTTGATCGCTTCCGCCATCTTCTCGAGGATATGCATCCGACCGCGCTTGGCCTGCTGCAACGCGGTCGTCATGACTTCGGCGGAGACGTTCTTGATCTTGATGTCCATCTGGAAGGCGGTGATGCCGTCACTGGTACCGGCAACCTTGAAGTCCATGTCACCGAGATGGTCCTCTTCTCCGAGGATATCACTGAGGACCGCGGTGCGCTCACCATCGGAGATAAGCCCCATGGCGATACCGGCAACGGGCTTCTTGGTCGGGATTCCCGCCGCCATCATCGCAAGTGACCCACCACAGACGGTAGCCATCGACGACGAGCCGTTCGATTCCAGGACCTCGGATACCACCCGCAAGGTATAGGGAAACTGCTCCTTGCTGGGGATTACCCCGGCCAGGGCGCGATGTGCGAGATGGCCGTGACCGATCTCCCGGCGTCCAGTTCCCAGGCGGCCGGTCTCACCCACGGAGAAGGGGGGAAAGTTATAGTGCAGCATGAAATTTTCACGGCGGTCACCGTCGATATCATCCATGATCTGCTCGTCGTACATCGTACCTAAGGTCACCACCGCGAGCGCCTGCGTCTCACCCCGGGTAAACAGCGCACTTCCGTGGGTCCGGGGAAGAATATCTACTTCGGCGGTGATTTGCCGGATGTCTTCAAGACCACGATGGTCTACCCGTTTGCCGTTCTCCAGTATAGAGTTGCGGACGATTTCCTGCTCCAAGTCTCCCAGAAGCTTCTTAGCCATTCCCGGATAGTCCTCGTCTTCAGCGAGGGCGTCGGCAAAATGGTCGAGGGTCTCTTTCTTCACCGCTTTCACCGCAGCGTACCGCTCATGCTTACCGAGCACAAACGACGCCTCTTCCAGCTTACCGCGGGCATAGCCGCGGATATCTTCGGCCATGGGAAGCGTCTTTTCCTCCTCCACCAGGGGAAGCTTTTCCTTACCTACCGCTTCACGCATCTCTTCCTGGACGCGACAGATGTCCTGAATCACGTCGCGGGCGGTGTCGATCGCCTGCAGCATCACCTCTTCGGAAACTTCGTCTCCGCCGCCTTCAACCATCGTGATTCCGTCTTTAGTTCCGGCGACGATAATTTCCAGCTCGGCCCGGGCGATCTGGTCGAAGGTGGGATTCACGACAAACTCGCCGTCCACGGAACAGACGCGAACTGCGCCAACCGGCCCGTCAAAGGGAATGTCGCTAATATGAACCGCGGCGCTGGCGGCCACCATGGCAACCACGTCTGGGGGATTGATCTGGTCAGTTGACAGGACGGTAGGGACAACCTGCAGCTCTCGCATGAATTTCTTGGAGAACAGCGGCCGCATCGGCCGGTCAATCAGGCGACAAACCAAGACCTCTTTATCTTTGGGACGTCCTTCCCGTTTGAGAAACCCTCCCGGGATCTTGCCCGCGGCGTAGTACTTTTCGTTGTATTCTACCGAAAGGGGGACGAAATCGAGACCCTCGCGGGGCTCATCTGAGCAGGTGGCGGTGGCCAGCACGGCTGAGCCACCGTAGGTGGCGTACACCGCTCCGTTGGCCTGTTTGGCCATGCGGCCGGTTTCCAGAACCAAGTCCTGTCCGCCGATGGAAATTGTAGCTGTGTGCATGTTCTTTTCTTTCCTAATTACCGAGTCTACTGCACCGTACCCGGGCAGATGGCCCGGTCAGTGCATCCGAGATGCTACTTACGCAAGCCAAGCTTACCCAGTAGGGCGCGATAGCGTTCGAGATCCTGCCCTTTCAAATAGCGCAGTAATCGTCGTCGCTGTCCAACCAGTTTGAGGAGACCTCGGCGGCTGTGATGATCCTTCTTGTTCACTTTGAGGTGCTCGGTGAGTTCCTCGATACGGCGGGTGAGCAGCGCGATCTGGACTTCCGGCTTGCCGGTGTCCTTCTCCCCTTCGCCAAACTCCGCGATAACCTCGCGTTTCTGTTCAGCTGTCAATGGCATCAGTCGTACTCCTTAGAATAACATAGTGTGTGTGTTCGGTGCGCGGCTCCCACGTGAGCGTGCCATCCCCGGCAACCCTCATCATGCCCTCGCGGCTGGACCCCTCATGTACGAACGTACAGCGATAGTCGCCTACTGAAGGAAGTAGTTGGGAACACTCACTGCGATGAGCAGGCAGCCGCCCGTTGATCGATACGGTGTACGGCCGACCCAGCATTGCCGCGGCGTGTCCCAGATCCCCAGCCGCGACGGCACGACGGATGCGGGAGCTGCTAATCGAATCATCATTATCTTTTAGCGCCTGCACGATGTCAACCCTGACCGATCGCTCTCCCATCCAGCGCGCCAGCTCGCCGGCGTGTACGTCCCGGTTATGGCCGAGGTGAAAGTTGAACCCCACCACCATGAGCCGCAGGTAGGGAAAGAGGCCCAGAATCCGTTCAAGAAAACTGTACCCAGACATGGAGGCGAACCGCGGGGAAAAGCCGACGATTATCGCTTCCTCTATGCCGAACTCAGCGAAGCGAGACATCCGTTCATCGATGGTTGAGAGATCTCCCACATAGTTTTCCGGTCGTGTGAGCCGGGCGGGATTGGGGTCAAAGGTGAGCACCGCCGGAATACCACGTTCCAGGGCGCGCGCGTCTTCAACCGCCCGGTGCAGTAGTTCCTGATGGCCTAAATGGACCCCATCGAAGACCCCCACCGCCAGACTTACCGGGCGATCGGTGGGAAAGCCGGCGGGCGGAGCATCGGGATCTGTCCAATAGGAGGTCGGTATCGCCGGTAGCACTACGCGGCTCCCGGAAAGACGACCCGGTAGCTCCACCGTTCATGGGAACGGGAGAGAATTGCCACTGGGTCCCGAGATGCGTGATCCACGACGAAGATCTCCGTCTCGACGTCATGCGGGATCGAAAGATTGTCGATGACCGCGGGAAGTGCTTTCCCATGCCGTAAGTCACGCACGGAGTCCGCATCGGCGGATACGATCGGCATCCCGCCCAACAGCGACACCGCATCCACCGTGGCTATTAAGTACTGGGCTGGATCCGCGGCCTCGGCCAGCTCGGTGGGAGTAACCGCTTGGTCCAGGGAGAATGGCCCCACCGAGGTTCGTTGCAGCGCGGTGCAGTATCCCCGCGATTCCGCCGCTCGCGCGATGTCTCTGGCCAAGGCGCGGATGTAGGTGCCGCTGCTACAGTGGGTGGTAAGCCGAGCGCGATCGGTTCGTTCCCCGGGAGTAAGGGATAGGTCATAGATCTCTACCGGGCGCGACGGGATCTCTACCGTTTCGCCACGTCGCGCCCGCCGGTACGCGCGCTGGCCATCGACCTTTAGGGCGGAATACGCCGGCGGAACCTGCATGATTCCACCACGAAACGTTTCGGCCGCCTCCCGAAGATCGGTAAAAGATGGGACCGGAGCTTCCTCAACTACTGTGCCCTCGGTATCGAGCGTATCGGTTTCCGCTCCCAGGGCGATTTCCGCCTCGTAGGTTTTGTCGAGTTTCAGAAACCAGCGGGACAGTTTTGTGGCGGCGCCCACCAGGACAACCAGGAGTCCCTGGGCGAAGGGGTCCAAGGTACCGGTATGGCCGATGCGAGAGCCGGAAAACGAGCGCTTTAGCGGTGATAGGACGCGGGCTGAACTAATCCCCGTCGGTTTGTTGAGAAGAAGAATTCCACTCTTCATGCTGGGCCAGTTCATGTATCGTATTGATGATCGCTTGCCCTTCCTCAATGCTGTGGTCCGCAACGAAGTACAAGCGCGGGGTCTGTCTGAGTTTGAGAGTCCGACCGATTCGTCCTTGCAGGTATCCGGCCCCGGAGTTGAGACCTTCCACGGCAGCGTTGACCACGCGATCCTCCAATACGGAAGATACGCCGATCCGCGCCACCGAGCCGTCCTTGGCAAGTTTTACATAACTGAATGAAATCAGGGTGTTGACCCGGTGATCTTTGATCTCGCCCTTCAGGAGGAGCGTACTAAGCTCCTCCTGAATTCGATGGGCCAACCGAGCGCGCCGCGTGTCATCCATAGTACCTCAGCCGTTCAGCTTCTTGGCTACTTCTTTGACCACGAAGATCTCAAGAGTATCGCCAACCTGAACGTCCTGCAGGTTACTGATGCCGATTCCGCACTCATATCCGGTTTCCACTTCCCGCACATCATCTTTGAAGCGCTTTAGCGAAGAGATGGTACCTTCATGGATCTGGATGTTATCCCGGAATACCCGAACCTTTGCGTTGCGGCGGACCTTACCCTCGATCACGTAACACCCGGCAACGATACCGATCTTCGGTACCTTGAAGGTGTCGCGAACTTCGACGGCCCCCACCGTTTCTTCCTGCAGATCGGGAGCGAGCATACCTTCCATCGCTGCCCGGATATCTTCCACGGCGTCATAGATGACACTGTACTTGCGGATATCCACCTTCTCACGATCGGCGAGTTGCATCGCCCGTGGCGTGGGTCGTACGTGGAATCCTACCACAATTGCGTTCGAGGCGGAGGCCAACATGATGTCGCCCTCGTTTATCGCACCCGCGGAGGCGTGAATCGCGATGAGACGGATCTCCTTCGTACTCAGTTTCTCAAGGGCGCTCTGCAACGCCTCCACCGAGCCGTGGACGTCACCCTTGATGACTACCTTCAACTCCTGAATGGCACCTTCCTGAATGCTGTCGTAGAGGTTGTCCAGCGTCACCTTCTTGACGTTCTTGGCCTCTTCCACGCGCTTCAGTTCCTGGCGCTTGGTTCCCACCTGGCGCGCCTGCTTGTCATCGGCGGTCACCTGGAAGGGATCTCCCGCTTCGGGGACTCCATCAAAACCGAGGATTTCGATCGGCATCGACGGAAACGCCTGCTCGATGCGATTGCCGCGATCATCGAACATCGCTCGCACTTTGCCGGCGTAAATGCCGCCGACGAACGCATCGCCCACATGGATCGTTCCGCGCTCAATAAGCACCGAAGCCACCGTGCCGCGACCGGGATCGATCCGGCTCTCAATCACCTTGCCTTCGGCGTTTCGGTCAAAGTTTGCCTTAAGCTCCAGAAGCTCAGACTGCAGGAGTACCGTCTCCAAGAGGTCCTCGATTCCCTCGTGCTTCAAGGCGGATACTTCCACCATTGGGGTCTGTCCACCCCACTCTTCGGGAATAAGTTCCAGCTCCGAGAGCTGCTGCTTCACACGGTCCACGTTGGCCTCGGGAAGGTCCACCTTGTTTATCGCCACGATGAGTGGTACACCGGCTTCCTTCGCGTGGCTGATCGCCTCCTTGGTCTGGGGCATCACGCCGTCATTGGCTGCAACCACCAGAATGACGATATCGGTGAGTTGCGCACCCCGAGCCCGCATGAGCGTAAACGCCTCATGTCCAGGGGTATCCAGGAACGTGATCGTCCCCTGCTCCAGGGTTACCTGGTACGCGCCGATATGCTGGGTGATTCCGCCGCTCTCGCCATCCACCACGTTAGTGGTACGAATCGCGTCAAGGAGTTTGGTCTTTCCGTGGTCAACGTGGCCCATAACGGTGACGATCGGTGAACGCTCGCGCATATCACTGGCTTCATCGTTAGCGGTCTCGATAATCGTCTCGTCATACAACGAAACCACGTTCACCTTGCACCCGTACTCGCTGGCCAGGATCTCTGCGGTCTCGCGGTCGATCTGCTGGTTGATCGTGACCATCATGCCCATGCCCATGAGCTTACCGATGAGCTCGTTGGCTTTGAGGTTCAGCTTCTTGGCCAGCTCGCTGACCGTGACGACCTCCATGATATCTATCTCTTTGGGCACCGGATTTGCGCGGGGCTGCGGCTTTTTGCGGCTGTATTGAATTTCCTTCTCGCGCTGCCGCTCATCTCTGTCATATCCGCCACGGCCACGCTTACTCTTGAAGAACTTCTTGCCACCGCCCTGTTTGGGAGCAGCACCGGTTTTGCCTTCCCGCGGTGGTCCACCGGGGCCACCGCCACCGGGACCTGACGGTCCACGGCTGTTAGGTCCGCGCGGTGCGGGACCACGATCCTGAGGACTTCGAGGCGGATAATCGGGCCGATTGCCCTGAGGGGGGCGCGCCGGGCCACGGCCGGGCGGTCCCTGCCGGGGTCCGGTGGGCCGATCGGTTCGACCGCCGGCACGCTGTCCGCCGGCCTGATCCTGTCCGGGTCTCCCTTCTGGACGACCACCACGTTGTGGTGTACTGCGGGTTGTGCTGCGAGGACCGACGGAAGAGGTGATTGAACTGCGCGCTTCCGATGCGGGGCGCCGCGGTGTCTTGCGCACACCGGGCTCCTTCACCGACCAGGCGAGGCCTCCACCACCTTCCTTAGGCTGTTCGCCCGAAGAAGCAGCCTTCGGTTCCGATTCAGCTTTCTCGGCTGCTTTTTCGGTCTGGTGCGAAGAACCTGCTGGTTTCGCCGCTGCCGGTTTTTTGTCTTCAGGAGCGGAGGCATCTGAACCCTGAGAGGGCGCCGATTCCTCACCAGCCGGAGTCTTCTGAGAGGATGACGGCGCCGCAGCAGGCTTGGTCGCCCCCGACTTACCTTGACGGTCGGTGGTGGTTTCGGCCGGCTGAGATGGTGTCTGTGGGGTCGTGTCTGTGGCTGTGTCCTTGGGAGCAGGCGACTCGGCGCTCTCTCGTGAGGATGAGTCGTCGGATGAAGTAGACGGCGCCGGGGCTGATTTCTCAGTCGGTGAAGACGTCTCAGCGGCGGGCGCAGCGGTGGCTTCAGTGTCAGTATCGGGAGTAGCCTGAGGCTTCGCCTTGGGCTTGCGCTTCACCACCACGCGGACCTTTTTCTTCTCGCCGGTCTCGCTGGGTTCAGCCTTTTTCTTGATGAGCGTCGTCTTCGGTTTCTGTTTATCCTGATCCTCTGCCATAGACATCCTTTCGGCGATTGTAACGATTCCGGTCCGCCTCTGTAAACAGGACGGGGCGTTACTCCTCCTCGTCTCCTTCAACGATCTCAACGTATTCGGTGAGAATAGTACGAACCGTGGCGGCCTCATCCTCGGTCAGTCCCTCAACCTCCTGAAGGTTGTTGGGATCCAGGTTGATTAGGTCTTCCAGATCAGCTACGCCGGCGGCGTTAAGCTTGGCCACGATCGCTTCGGTCATGCTGGGAAGCTGATCAATTTCCGTGATCACCTCCTCATCTTCTTCTTCCTCTTCGTCATCAGAGCCTTCTACTTCAGCGAGATCCGTCTCATCGTCCCCTTCGGCGGAATACGTCGCCATGTCGGTGGTTTCTTCCTCCGGCTCGTCTTCTGGCTCTGCTTCCGGTTCGGTTTCGTCGTCGTACTCGTCGTTTTCGTCGGCTTCGTCATAGTCGTACTCTTCTTCTACGATCTCGACGTTTTCGGCGATAATATTGCTCAGGTCCGTAACGATCTCCGGGTTCATACCATCGAGGTCGCGCAGGTCCTCATCACTGAGTCCCACGATCTCCTCAATCATCGTAATATTGTTAGCCTCGAGGATTCGCACCATTTCGTCGGTGATGCCGGGAAGCTCGCTGATCGCCGTGATCTCATCCTCCGGCGCCTCATCGTGATCGCGGAACAGTGCCGACACGGCGCGCTTGGATTCGGCGGCGATGTCCAGCTCGTCAAACTGATCCATCGTCTTGACGTCGATGTTCCAGTCGGCAAGCCGATTGGCAAGGCGCACGTTCAAACCCTGTTTTCCGATCGCCAAGGAGAGCTGGTCCTCCGGAACGATCGCCAGTGCTTGGCGGCGAGCTTCGTCCAGGACAACCACGTTGGTCACCTCCGCCGGGGAAAGGGCGTTCTTGATCAAGACCCGCGGGTCGGGATCAAACTTGAGAATATCGATCTTCTCGCCTTCCAGTTCCCGGACGATCGCCTGAATACGAACACCGCGGAGCCCCACACAGGCACCGACGGGATCCACATCTTCCCGATTGGAGGCTACGGCGATCTTGGTGCGATAGCCCGCCTCCCGCACGATTCGCACGATCTCTACCGTCTGTCCGTAGATCTCCGGTACTTCAAGCTCGAATACGCGCTTCACCAGGTCGGTATGTGTCCGAGATAGGGCGATCTGGAGCCCGGTGTTGCCTTTGACCACATCCACGATGAGCGCCTTAATGCGATCGTTCATCCGATACGCCTCACGGGGCGACTGGTAGCGCTTCGGGAGAATCCCCTCCGCCTTACCGAGATCCACGAAGAGGTTGCCGTTGCGCTCCCGCTGGACGTAGCCGATGACCAATTCTCCGACTTTGTCGCTAAACTCGGAGTACATCGTATCCTTCTGGATCTCCCGGATACGCTGGCGCGCCTTCTGTTTGGCGGTCTGGATCGCTACTCGGTCAAACTCTTGAGGATTGATCTCGATCAGGAGCTCATCACCGACCTCGCACTCTTCGTCCAGCTCCAGCGCCTCGGAGAGGGGGATTTCCGTCACCGGGTCTTCCACCTCATTAACGATGCGTTTCTGAGAGAAGAGGGTCACCTCGCTTCCGTCATCGGTGAACTGAACTACCGCGTTGTCCGCGTGGCCAAATTTTCGTTTATAGGCGGCGTACAAAAACTCTTCGATTACCTTCATGAGGAGCTCTTCCGAAATCCCCTTGTCTTGCACTACCGCACGGATCGCATCCGCAAGTCCCGCAGCCATTCCTTGTTCCTCCTACGTTATCAGTCGGCCAGGCGCACTTTGTGAAGCGTCGCCGGTGAATAAGTCTCGGTGGTTCCGTCCGGGAGCTCAAAGGAGCACGCCTCCGATGTGGCCATCCGCAATGTTCCCCGGTGCCATTCATCGGCGTCTGTGGGAAGTATGTCAGCCACCCGACCGACAAACGCCTCCAGTTCATGAAAACTCTTGATCGAACGCTCTACACCAGGGGAGCTGAACTCAATCCGGAGGTCCCGCTCGTCCAGGGCCGCCTCCAGGCGCGGTTGCAGGGCACGGTGGATCGTTGTCAGCGTATCCAAATCGATTCCTCCGGGACCGTGGAGTACACAGTGTACGTGGGTGCGTCCCTTTACGTGCTGATGGGAGCATTCCACCAGGTGGTATCCCATCTCCTCGGCAAGCTCACGAATCGTGTCGGCAACTGGACCGGTGGGTGGACGGTTTCTCATGGGGCCGGTGCCTCTTAGTACTTCAGAACTACCCGGCAGGCATAAAAAAAAGAGCCCGCACGGATGCGACTCTTTGCTGCCGGAACAACAAACTGTCTGAGCTAATCTATTCCTAAGCAGGAAAATGGTCAATAGCATGATTTCACAGGGCCACGGCGATGACGATTACCGCAGTGGGCACCACCTCCGTTTCCCTCAGAAGAGAAACTGCCCGGGAAACGGTGGCGCCGGTGGTGAGCACATCGTCGATAATGACCCCCGAGGAGAAGCGTGGCCGCCGGCGGGGATGCAGGATGAGCGCGTTCTCGGCGTTACGCAGGCGCAGTTGGCGGTTGAGCTGTTTCTGCTGCCGGCCGCGGCGGCGGAGAAATAGCGACTGATGTTCTCGGCCGGTGTGGCCGGCGACCAGCAGCATCTGGTCAAATCCACGACTCCGTTTTCCGCGGGAACTGGCGGGAATCGGATACAGCGGGCCGGTGGCCGATTCCAGAACCTCCCCGAGCATGCTGCGGGCCACGAAGCGCAGCGGCCGGTGGTGCCCGCGGCGCTTCACCGATTCAAGCAACGCAACGATCGGGCCCTCATAAACGGTGGCGGCTACCACGGGAATCTCCAGATCGACGTGTGGAACGGAGAGCGGGGTGCAGTGCTCGAGCAGTTCTTCCTGACAGCGATGACAGAGGCCATCGGCGGTGGCGGCGTCGGGAATAAACGGCTGGGCACAGAGATGGCACAGTTCCGTGGAGTAGCGGGCTAAACGGTTCATACCCAGAAATACTACAAACGGGAGCATGCTGCTTGTCCGAGCGCGGCTCCACAGCTATGTTTGAGTCATAATGGAACGATACGACTACATTCTCGCCGGCGGCGGCGCCGCAGGCCTGTCTCTCGCCTACCGTATGATGCACCGCGGGTTGGAGAACACGCGCATTCTGATTATCGATCTGGCGGAGAAGCGCGCCAACGATCGCACGTGGTGCTTCTGGTCGGACCGGGAGGAGCTGCTGGATCCGGTTGTGGCCCACCGGTGGAGCCACATCTGGTTTCACGGGCCGGAGCGCTCCCACCGGTGGGCGCTCAACCCCTACGAGTACCGCATGATTCGGGGGAGTGACTTCTACGAGTTTACCCAGAACGACCTGAACGCCCGCGATAACGTGACGTTTGTCCATGCCCGGGTCACGGCGATCGAAGACGGCGACCTCGCTTCCGGTACGCTTGCTCGGGTCACCGTGGAAGACGGGCGGAGCTTTGAGGCGGAGTGGGTGTTTGACAGCCTGTTCTTCCCTCGGGAGTTTCAGGTAGACACCGGACGCTATCACTTCCTGAAGCAACATTTCGTAGGATGGGTCGTAAAAACCTCCGAGCCTGTCTTTGACCCGGACGCGGCCACAATGTTTGATCTGCGCGTACCGGCGTACGGTGATTTCCGTTTTATGTACCTCTTGCCGGTGTCTCCTACTGAGAGCTTGGTGGAGTACACGCTCTTTTCCGCACGGCTGCTGCCGCGGGAGGAGTATGAGTCGGAAATCCGTGCCTACATGACGCGCTTCTATCCACAGGTTTCCTATGACATCGTGGAGAGTGAGGATGGCATCATACCCATGACGGAACAGCCCTTTCCGCGGCGCGGGGGACAGCGAATCATGTATACCGGAACTAAGGGAGGTCGTGTAAAAGCGTCCACGGGGTTCGCGTTCCACCGTACCCAGGAGGACAGCGAGCGAATTGTGCAGTCTCTAGTGGCCACGGGATCCCCGTTTCACGGAGACGATCCTCCCCGGCGATATCGCACCTTTGACGCGATGCTCCTGTCTATCCTGGATCGTCGCGGAGAGTATGCGGCCAAACGGATCTTTGTGGACCTCTTTGAGAAGAACCCGCTACCCCGACTGTGGCGCTTCCTTGATGAGCATGGCACCCTGTGGGAGAACATCGCCCTCATGAGCACGGTACCGTGGATTCCGTTTATTGCGGCGTGGTTCCGGGTAAAGGGTCGGGCGGTGGCGAGCGCGCTCACCGGCAAACGGCGCGTAACCCCGGCGATTCCCACCGGAGGTAAGCGATGAGTGAGTTATTCGGCCCCGATTCGGTGCGACCGGTGCTCGCGATTTGGGCGGTGGTGATGATTGCGGTGCCCATCGTGGCGGCGTTCGGAGCTCGAGGACGGGTATGGGGCATCAGTCTTGGGGTAGTTGCGCAAGTGGCGGTGGTGGTACGCGTCCTGGCAGCGTCCTGGCGCTGGGAAGAGGTGCTGGCGGTGGTATTGGCGGTCCCCGCGCTGGGATGGTTTGCCGAGTTTGCCGGGTCCCGCACGGGAGTCCCCTTCGGTAAGTACCACTATACGGCGGCGTTGCAACCGCAGGTTCACCGCGTTCCGGTGGTGATTCCCCTGGCGTGGCTCATGATGCTCCCCCCGTCATGGGCGGTGGCGCAGGTGTTGCTGCCGGAGGCGGGTCTCCTGCTACGCGCGGTGGTGGCGGGATACGCCTTCATGGCGTGGGATGTGTATCTCGATCCCCATCTCACCAAGTGGGGATTCTGGTCGTGGGATCAGAGCGGGTCGTTTGAGGGCATCCCTTTGATGAACTTCTTTGGCTGGTTTCTGTGGGCCACGATCATTTCCGCAATCTCCCTGGGCCTCTTGGCACCCCTATCGGTCATCGCTGGTCCGCTGGTGGTGGTGTATACCGTTACCTGGTTGTTGCAGGCGGGAGGACACTTCGTGTTCTGGCGCTGGCCGATCTCGGGGACCGGAGGGTTTGTGCTGATGGGACTGGTGGCGGTGCCGGCGGTGTGGCTGCTACTGGGATAGTCCCCGTTTCCAGCGGTAGATCAGATCCAGCGCCTCTCGGGGGGTGAGGCTATCCGGATCGAGTCCCGCTAGTTCCGCACGAAACAGATCTTCCGCAGGAAAGAGTTCTCCCGGTGATGATGCCGCCGCCGCCGATTCCTGCGCCGCGGGATCTTCGCCCGCTCGAGGATGTGTGGGTGCGGCGGAGGGTCCTGATGGGAGGGATGTCCCATCTTGTTCCAGTCGTTCAAGTATTTCCCGGGCTCGGGAGATTACCGCCGGCGGAAGCCCCGCCATGAGGGCCACATCCACGCCGTAAGAGCGGTCTTCCGCACCGGGACGTAGCTTTTTCAGAAAGATGATCGCCTCCGAGGAGTGATCCACCGCCATTCCCAGGGCGGTGAACTGGGGATGTTGCAGGCGCGCCAGCTCATGGTAGTGCGTGGCGAACAGCGTCCTGCCCTGCACCGCTTCCAGCAGGTACTCCGTCACCGCCCAGGCGATCGCCAGACCGTCGTGAGTACTGGTGCCACGACCGACCTCATCCATAATGATCAGACTGTGCTCGCCGGCGTTTCGTAGGATATTGCTGGTTTCGTTCATCTCCACCAGAAACGTCGATTCTCCGCGGGCAATGTTGTCCGAAGCGCCGACGCGACAGAAGATTCGATCGGTGAGACCGATTTCGGCATGTTCCGCCGGAACGAAGCTGCCGATATGCGCCATGAGCACGATCAGGGCGGTTTGCCGGAGGACGGTGGACTTGCCGGCCATATTTGGTCCGGTCACCAGGGCGAACCGGGGCCCGTCACCACCAAGCGAAAGATCGTTGTCGACGAACTCTCCCGGCGCCAGGTGGCTTTCTACCACCGGATGGCGCCCACCGTGTATCGTGAGTATCGGGGCGTCGGTGATCGTGGGCCGCCGCCACCCGCGGAGCGTGGCGGCACGCGTCAGCGCGGCGATCACATCCACTTCGGCGATCCGCCGCGCCACCTGGGTCAGCAGCGGTATATGCCGGGCCACGTCGGAACGGAGCTTCAGAAAGAGCTCCTGCTCCCGGAGATCCGCCTGCTCCCCGGCGCTGTTGATCTGGTCTTCCAGTTCTCCCAGACGGGTGGTGGTAAAGCGTTCGGCGTTGGCCAAACTCTGGCGGCGAATGAACGCTTCCGGCAGACGGGCCGCCTGGCTGGCGGGGACTTCAAAGAAGTGTCCCAGTACGCGGTTGTACTTGATCTTGAGCGAGGTAATGCCGGTGACTGATCGCTGCTCCTCCAGGTATTCGGACAGGATGTGGCGGCTTTCATCGCGCAGTTCCCGCAGGCGATCGAGTTCCGGGTCAAAGCCGGCTCGAATGATTCCTCCCTCGGCTAATGCCACCGCCGGGTCATCGTCCAGGGTAGATACGATCTGTTCCTCGATGTCCTGTAGTGTGCGGTAGTCGTCCTCCGAATCCAGCAGACCAGTCTCCGGGCTCTCGCCGTACCAGGTGGCAACGCTGGCGCCGATCTTGTCCGCCGCGCGGAGCGTGCCCGCGATCGCCCGGATATCTTTGGGGTGCGCCTTCTCTACTCCCAGGCGCCCCACCAGGCGCTCAAGATCGTACACCGCCGAAAGGTCTCCCCGCAGACGCTGTAACGCGGACTGGTCGTGGTAGAGCGCTTCAATGCGCTCATGGCGGCTGATTATCACCTCCCGGCGACGGGAGGGCGCCACGATCCATCGTCGCAGCAGGCGGGAGCCCATGGCGGAGGAGCATTCATCCATTACCTCCACCAGGGTATAGCCGTCGCCGCCATCCTGCATGTTGCGCAGTAGCTCCAAATTGCGAATGGTGGCGTCGTCGAGTACCACGAACCGATCATCGGTGTGTCGTTGAAGGTGAGAAATGTGGGCCAGCACGTGGCGGGCGTTGTCTTCCAAGTATTCCAGTAGCGCCGCCACCGGCGTGAGCGCCGGGTCCGCGCGCTCGATACCAAACCCCTGGAGTGACACCACCCCGAAGAGGTCCGTGATCCGTCGCAGTGATTGCTCCCGATTGAATCCCCAGTCCGGAATGCGGTTCACTACGGTGGGATGTTCCGGAGCCGCCAGTCGTTGCAGGCAGTCGGTGCGTTCCAGGAGCGATTCCTGAACCAGGATTTCGCTCGGTGCCAGGCGGGCCAACTCCCGTCGGATGATACTATCTGCAGCGGCGTCTCGTTGCGC
>CAYQRW010000063.1:8180-14623 GCA_964419735.1 uncultured Spirochaeta sp. | reverse complement strand
GAGACCGACCAGTAGCGCGCCAGGAGACGGAGTAGGATCATCGTCACGCGGCGATGCTCCTCGTTGTGCGTGGTGAACTGCTGCATCTGTTCCGGTTCCCGGGCGAAGGCGCGCACCACCCGCAGGCCGTTGAGATGCTCCTGCAGTACCGCGGACAGCTCCCCCTCCGCCTCGTCCGAGGCGGTAAAGGCGGTTTGCACATCCTGGAAGAAGCGCAACGTGTACCAAAACGCCACCGGGAGCAGGACCAGCGCCACCGCGGTGAGCTGGGGGTGGAGGGTGAGCATCACCGGTATCGCCACGGCGGTCATCGCCAGGGCGCGCCCCACCTCCATGAGCTGAATGGCGAAGAACTTGCGGATCGTATCTACATCGGAGGTGCACCGTTGCAGCAGATCTCCACTGGAGCTGGTCTGGTGGAACGCCACGCTCACCGCGTGCAGGTGGGCGTACAGATCATCTCGCAGGCGGCGGGCGGCGCGTTCAGCCCCTTCGGCGCTCCAGCGCCCGGCAAAGTAGGACGCGCCACCGTTCACCGCGGTGGCCACGATAATCGCCACCGCCGGAAGCCACAGGTTGTGGCGCACCACCTGGGGGCCGCCCGCTACGTGCACCAGGCCCGTCACCCATCGGAAGGGTGGGGCGCCCTGGTCCAGGAGGATCCAGTCCAACACCGCCTGCACCAAGAGCGGCACGGCGAATCCGGCGATGGCGGCGAGGATAGTGGCGATGGTTGCTCCGGCGAAGCGGGGCCATTCCCGGCCGAAGGCGCTGCTGGTGAGGTTCATGTTACGCCTGGATCGATCCCTTGATCCGCATCCGCTCGCGCGGCAGGGCGTCGGGGTAGTGTTCCTTGATCCATGTTACCAGTCCCTCGCGGATCTCACACCGCAGGTCCCACGCCCGGGGAGAACTGGAGGCGCTTACCAGGGAGCGCACCACCATCGTCCGTTCGGTGGTATCTACCACCTGCACCACGTCTACATCGCCGTCCCAGTAGGGGCTGGCGGCGAGGAGTCGCGTCTGCTCCAATCGAAGCTCCCGCACATCCAGGGTGTAATCCACGTAGAGATAGATGGAACCCATAATGGAGGAACTGTTGCGCGTCCAGTTCTGAAACGGCTTCTGTAAGAGGTAGGAGATCGGTACCACCAGCCGTCGCCGATCCCAGACGCGCACCACCACGTAGGTCAGGGTGATTTCCTCGATCCAGCCCCATTCGCCGTCGATCACTACCGCATCCTCGATGCGCAACGGTTGCGTGATCGCGATCTGGATTCCCGCCAGCACGTTGGCGATCGTCTGTTGCGCGGCAAAACCCACCACCAGACCGGCGACACCGGCGGAGGCCAACAGCGACGCACCGTACTGCCGCACGCCGGGAATACTCATGAGTCCGGCGGCAATTCCGATCACCACTACAATAAAGCCTACCACCCGCTCCAGGATGATAATCTGCGTGGTGGCCTGCCGGGCGCGGAGGTTGTCCTCAGCGGTGGTGTCGAACCGTTTCCTGAGCTCCGCGAAGAACGCCCCCACCAGGCGATACGCCAGGACCGCGATGCCGAAGATAATCACAATCGGGGCGATTCGATTGATCGCCTCCACCGCCTCTGGTACCTCCACCGTGCGTACCAGCGTCTGCTGTAGCGTGGCGGCAAGCAGGATCACCTGGACCGGCAGGCGCGTCCGGCGAAACACCAAACGCACTGCGGAACGGTTCTTCCGGGGCGTGAGCAGCGGGATCAACCGCGAGAGGACGGCGTAGGCCACGATGAGCGTCACCGGTAGAGCAAGCGCCACCGTCCAGCCGGGAAGCCAATGCACGCGAGTGATGTCGGCGATGACGCGATTGATCCACGATATGAACATGCCCCCATCCTATCGCGAGTTGCGCCCGGGAGGGTAGCGTCTACGGAGTGTGCAGAAAGCCGGAGGAGGCGCTGCGGTGGAGCCGGTGGCGGCGCTCGCGCCAGTCGGGAAGCACCTGGTCCATGAGGCGGTAGAAACGGGGACTGTGGTTGTGCTCCCGCAGATGGCACAGCTCATGGATAATCACGTAATCGATGAGGGGAATCGGCTCCCCCAGGAGCTCCGTGTTCAGATTGATCCGTCCATCGAGAAAACAGCTTCCCCACCTCCGTCGCATGCGCCGGACCTTCAGGGAGCCGGGATCCCCTAACGCCGCGATCCGCGGGTCGCGGCGGATGACCTGCAGTCGATGGCTAAAGACGGTGGGCGCCCGGTGGTGATACCAGCGCGAGACGGCGCGGTGAAGGTGCGCGGACGAGGGAGCGTGGGCGGCCCCGGTGGCCTCCCCAGTTGCGGCGGCTCCGATCGCCGCGGCCCCGGTGACCGGCCGAGTGCCGCCGGTACTGGAAGCGGATCGGCCGGAGGGAGCGCGGGCCTCAGGGCGCGCGCCGCCCTCCCGCGCCAGGCGTACCTCAAACCCGTCCGGTGTCAGTCTCACTCCGGGGCGGCCGGCGGAGACGACCCGCAGCGGACGAGCTTGGCCGAGAAGTGGTATCTCCATGCCGTCATGCCATACCGGTGCGCGCCGCGGCTCCACCGGCGTCAGTTCGGTGATCTTCCGCAGCAGCCATGACTCTTTCTTGCGGAGGACCTCCATTACCGTCTGCTGGTCGGCTCCCCGCGGGGCGCGGACCCGTACCTGACCTCCGGGATACACGGAGATTCCGATCGTCTTGCGGCGGGAGCGGTGGAGCTGAAACGGAATCTCCACCGCTCCGTTGCGGTAGGTGGTGATTACGGGTGATCGCTGAGCTGCCATGGCGAGGGAAGGGTGCCCGGGGGACGGTGAGCTGTCAAGGTCGTGCGCCTTTCACATCTCCGGCGCTCATTCAAATGGTGAAGAGATGGTGGGCACCACGTTCCGGAACGGCGCGGTGGTTGACCGATTCATCAAAGGTGACGAGACGGCCCTCATGAGACGTGGCCAAGGCCAACAGGTATATGTCCGTCACCTGCCGTGGACCCAGAATGTGCGCGGAATCGATCAACGTATCATCCAGAAGTGAAATGCGATCAGGCCAGAACCGGTGCTCTGTCCCCTGAGCGAACGTGCGAAGAATGGTCACCACCGCTGTGGGTGTGAGTGGCCGTCGTGGATTATACGCCGGGTGCGACATGATTCTGATTACACCGTTCTCCGTGAGCGGGCAAGATGCCCATCCGTCGCCACCGTGCGCTTCCCACCATGCGTGGGCACGGTGATGAAAATCGTGATCGGAATCGAGGAGCGCGATAATTACGTTGATATCGAGCAGCGAACGCATCAGATGCCTTCGGCATCCCGAATTTTCCGAATCGACGCTTCACTGACGAGTGAACCGGTAGGAGGCAGAACTGGGACGCCGTTCTTCTTTCCGTATGGTTCTCCGTCTTCCGATACGGACGAATCTTGGGCGTAAAACCCGTGTCGAGCAAACTCGGAAATGACGGCGCCGGTTGATCTCCGTTCCTTCCGGGCGATCTCCTTGGCTGTCTCGAGGACATCTTGGTCAATATCAAGGGTGGTGCGCATACGTATGATGTTATCGCATCAAAAGCCACAATTCAAGCAACTACACCGGTCCGTTCCGCCTTTCAACGCCCACCGAGGATGCGGTACAACAGATGCAGCGTATGAAGATCCTCCACACGGCAGACTGGCACATCGGTAAACGGTTGGAACGCTTCTCC
Source organism: uncultured Spirochaeta sp. (assembly GCA_964419735.1). GTDB lineage: Bacteria > Spirochaetota > Spirochaetia > DSM-27196 > Alkalispirochaetaceae > Alkalispirochaeta. The sequence goes on along the minus strand of CAYQRW010000063.1, from coordinate 10,921 downwards.
CGACTCGAGGAGCAGCGGCTCGTCCTCGAGGAGATCGTGGCGATCACCGAGGAGGAGGATCCGGACCTGGTGATCGTGGCCGGCGACCTGTTTGATACGTTCAATCCCGGTAGTGACGCGCAGGAACTTCTGTACCGTACGCTGCGGGATTTGGCGCGGGACGGCACGCGGGCGGTGATCGCCATCGCCGGAAACCACGATTCGCCGGATCGGGTGGTGGCGCCGGAGGTGCTGGCGCGAACGCACGGCATACTCCTGTGCGGATATCCCGAGGAAACGGCGGTGGGATTTCGCGCCGGTGCGGTGAGCGTGACGCACAGTGAGCCGGGGTTCGTGGAGCTTGCGATCGACCGGCCCGGGGTGCGCGGCGTGCCGGTACGCGTGCTTCTGGTGCCCTACGCCAACGAGGTACGCCTGCGTCGCGCTCTCGATCCCGCCGGTAATGCGGAGCAGGCGCTGCAGGATCTTCTGGCGGAACGCTGGCGGGACCGGGCGGAGCGCTCCCTGCTGGGGGAAGGTATCAATCTACTGGTGGCGCATCTCATGTTTGCCGCGGATCCCCACGACCCCCCGGAAGAGCCCGACGGGGAGCGGCCGATCGCCCATGTGGGCGGGGCACCGGCGCTGTCCACGGGTATCGTCCCTACCGCGATCCAGTACGCCGCATGCGGTCACCTGCACCGGGCGCACGGGGTGACCGGTCCCGCACCGCTCTACTACAGCGGAAGCCCCTTGGCGTACAGCTTCGCCGAGGCGGAACAGGAGAAGAGCGTCACCATCGTGGAGGTCGAGCCGCACGGGTCCCTGGGCTCCGAGGCCTCGCTCCGGCACCGTCGGCTCACCTCCGGCCGGCCGCTGCTGCGGTACCACGCCTCCTCGGTGGAGGACGCATTAGCGTGGTTGGGAGAGCATCCTACCGCCCTGGTGGAGCTCTCGATCACCCTGCCCAACTACCTCTCCGGCGCCGATCGCCGCCGTCTGCACGAAGCTCACGACGGCATCGTCACGATCGTGCCGCTTTCGGCCTCCGCCTCGTCGATCGAGGAGGACGGCGGGGAACGGATCGATCCCACCGGCGATATCCACGGGCTCTTTGCCCGCTACTTCTATGAGCGCCACGGGGTGGAGCCGGATGAGGCGCTGCGGGGGCTCTTCCGCGAGGTTCTGTCCGAGGCGGGACCGGAGGCCAACGCATGATTCCCGTGACGCTCACGATCCAGGGTCTCTACTCCTACCAGGAGGCGGTGGAAATCGACTTTCGCCACCTCACCGCCGCGCAGCTCTTTGGCATTTTCGGCCCCGTGGGCAGTGGCAAGTCCTCGATCCTGGAGGCGATGACCTTGGCGCTCTATGGAGAGTCCGCGCGCCTCAACAAGAACGACAAGCGCAGCACCAATATGCTCAACCTCCGCAGCGAGCGCCTCTTCGTGGACTTCACCTTCCGTGATCGACAGTCGCGCATGTTTCGGTTCACCGCCGAGGCCAAGCGCAATCGGAAGCGGCCGGAGGAGGTGGGGAACATGAACCGCCGCGCCTACCGGCTGGACGCTCGCCCGGACTCTCGCCGGGAACCGTCATCGAACGCCCAGCCGAGCTCCGAGCCGCACTCCTCATCGGCGGAGTGGATTCCCTTGGATCACACCGATGGTGAGCGCGTGCTGGGGCTCAGTTACCAGAACTTTCGCCGCACTACGATCATTCCGCAGGGACGGTTTCAGGAGTTTCTCCAGCTTGGCGCCACCGACCGTACGGAAATGATGAAGGAGCTCTTCCAGCTGGAGCGCTTCGATCTGCACTCCCGGACGCGGACGCTTATGGGCTCCACCACTACTCGCCTGGAGGGAGTGGAGAGCGCCCTGCGGGAACTTCCGGAGGACCCGGAGGCGATCCGTGCCGAGCTGGGAGCCGAGGCGGAGCGCGTTTCCACCGAGCGCGCCACCGCCGGTGCGCGCCGCACGGAGGCCAACCTCCGAGCGGAGCAGCTGGCGCGGCGCAGTGCCCTCCACCGGGAACTCGCCGAGCTTCGGCAGCAGGATCGCGAACTTCGTAGTGGCGAACACGCTCTGAAGGAACTGGAAGCGCACATCACTCGCCTCCACGAGGTGCGAGACCATCTACGGGGGCCTTTTGAACGGCTTCAGGATGCGCGCCGGCGGGTGGAGGAGGCGCACGGCCGTCTGAGCGAGATCGACGAACGCCGGGAGCCGGCGCAGCAGCGTCTGCGAGAGCTTGAGGAGCGCCGCAACGCGCTCGACAGTCGTGCACAGCGGCAACCGGTTCTGGAGGCGCTTCGGGAGGCGCTCTCCCGTGGGGCGCAGCGGCTGTCCGTCGAGCAGGAAATCCACGAGAAGCAGCAGGCTCGCGACGCTGCGGTGAAGCGTCGGGACGATGCCCAGCGCCAGATCGGCGAGTTCCGGTCAGCCTTGGCCGAGCTGGAAGCGGGAATCCCGGAACGCCACCGTCTCGGGGAGCTCCACTCCGCGATCCAGGCCGAACAGTACTACCGCACCGCCGCCGATTCCATCGTTACCCGTCGGACCGCCGCACTGCAGGAGGCGGGGCTCACCGCGGAGGCGAGTCAGGTTGAGGTGGCTGAACTCCGGGAGCAGGCCGAACATGACCGGCGAGGACTGGAGGCGCAGCTCCGCCGCGCGGCGGTGGATGAACAGCTCCGGGAGCTGGCGGAGTCCCTGAATGACGGCGAGCCGTGTCCCGTGTGTGGGTCGCTGCACCACCCCGGC
>CAYQRW010000063.1:4737-8080 GCA_964419735.1 uncultured Spirochaeta sp. | reverse complement strand
ACGGTACCGCAGCAGCTGGACACGGTACCCCGCCCGCCGGGCAGGCCTCCGGTGGTGCCCCCACCGAGGGTGGTCCGTCCAAGCCCGTCACCTCTGGGGCCGATACCGCCGGTGGCACCGCGCGGCGTTCCGGTACCGCGGCGCTCGCCGCTGCCGCCACGGCCGCCGCGGAGGAGGTGTCCCAGGAGCTTAGCCGCCTGCAATCAGAGCTCCAGACTATCGGCGAACAGCACGCCGCCGCCGCGCAGGAGGTAGAGCGGCTTGCCGCTCAGGGGGAGGAGCGCGGCCAGGTGCTCACCGCCGCCGAGGAAGAGCTGCATGCCGCGGAGCTCGCCGTTACCCAGGCGCTATTCGCCGCGCCGCACGTTCCGCAGGACTCCGGGGAAGCGGAGGTCGCGGAACTCCTGAGCGACCTCCCGGAGCTCTCCCGCTACGAGGAGCAGCTCACCACCGCCCGGGAGCGGACGCGGCGCATCGCCGAACGCACCGCCGAGATCACCCGGGAGCTGGCCGCCGGAGAAGGTGAGGCCCCCTTGGACCCAGCCCGCCTGGAAGACGAACTGGCGAGTCTCCGCGAGGAAATCACGCAGTTGGATCAGCGAATTTCCACGCTGGGTGAGCGGGTGGGAGCGATTAACTCCCAGATCGAAACGGTCCAGGCGCAGATCGTGCGTCGCGACGAGCTCACGTCGGAGCGGGAGGCGCTTCAGACGCGACGGGACAATCTCACCACGTTGCTCAATCTCTTCCGGGGCGCCGGCTTCGTGAGCTACGTGGCGCAAGTCTATCTGGAGCAGCTCGTGGCCGCCGCCAACCACCGCTTTCGTTATCTCACCCGGAATCAGTTGGAGCTGGTGCTCAGCGGCGACCGTGACTTTGCGGTGATCGACCATCTCAACGGCGGCCGCCGACGGAGTGTGAAGACGCTCTCCGGGGGACAGACGTTCCAGGCGGCGCTGTGTCTGGCGCTGGCCCTGGTGGACAGCATTGACCACGGCGCCGGGGGCGATCAGCCGGCATTTTTCTTCCTGGATGAGGGCTTCGGCGCACTCGATGGGGAGGCGCTGCACGACGTCTTCGAGACGCTCAAGAACCTCCGCCGGGAAAACCGCATCATCGGCATCATCTCTCACGTGGAAGCGCTGCAGCAGGAGATCGACACCAGCCTTATGATCCGCCTCGATGAGGACCGGGGCTCGGTGGTGAGCGAGCACTGATCAACGGACGGTAGACGCGCCGGTGTGAGTTCGTCACAATACTGCGATGGGTTCTTCGATCCGCACCCCCCTGTTCGCCGCTTCCGGTATCGCGATGCTGGTGTTGGCGGTGGTTACCGTCGTGCTTTCCGTCATTACGATTCGTCAGGAGATCCAATCCCTAGATCGTCGTGATTACTCCGAACGGATCCGCAACTTCGAGTACGATTACCGTCAGGTGGACGCAGTATCCGCCGCCACCGACGAGGCGTACGAAATCCAGCAGGAACTGCTGCAGGAGTTGGAACAGAAATATCTCGATTTTGAAGATGCCCGGGCGTACCCTTTTATCGTCAACGGTGACTCTCAGGCGATTATGCACCTCCCCGAGAGCGGAGTAGATCGGGATACGCTCACCCAAGTTATCGCCCCCCGCCTTGCTGAGGCTGATATGGCCGACCAGGAGCCGCAGGAGTTCGCCGTAGAGACCGCGCAATTTGACGGGTGGATGATCGCCTCCTACTACGCCTCCTGGGACTGGTACACCGGCTACGTCATGTCCGACGCCACGCGTTTTGCCGGCGTGCGCCAACTGATCATTGGCCTTATCCTGGCAGTGGCGGCGGCCACGATCGTGTTGTTCGTGGGGTTCGGCATACTTCTGAACCGACTCCTCCGTCCGGTACGACCGATCGAGCAACTGTTGTCGCAGGCGCAGTCCGGTGACCTCACCGGGCGCCTGGGCCGTACGGGCCGCGGGGAGGTGGGGCGGATCGCCACAGCCGTCGATGTACTCATGGAGCGCTTCTCCTCCGTGATTGGGGAGATCGCGGACAGTTCTCAGGATACCGCCCGCACCGGGCGCGAACTCCAGGAGTTTGCCGATGGCGCGCTGCAGACGTTTCGTGACATCGGCGCGAGCACGGCGGCGATCGCCGAAGACATGGGTAAGCTGGGTAGTCGCGTGGAGGACTCAACCTCGCGGGTCTCGGGAATTGCCGACCACCTGGGCGCGCTGAAGCACACGGTCCAGCAGGAGGATAGTACCGTATCGGAGCTCTCCGAGGCGGTGCAGTCCATGGAGCGGGCGTTGCAGGAAACGGTGCAGCGAGCGCAGGAGGCGGGTGAATCGGTGACGGCGCTGCAGAGCGTCGCCCGGGATTCCGGGGAGAGCGTGGAGCAGAGTAACGCCCTCATGCAGAACGCCGCCTCCCGCGTAGATGCGCTGAACGAGTTTATAGAACTGATCCACAGTATCGCCGAGCAGACCAGTCTCCTGGCGATGAACGCCGCCATCGAGGCCGCCCACGCCGGGGAATCGGGTAAAGGGTTTGCCGTCGTGGCTGATGAAATTCAGCGCCTCGCCTCCTCCGCGGAGGAGAGTTCTCAGAACATCGGGAGCGTCCTCAAGGAGCTGGTGGATTCAATTACCCAGGCCTCCCAGATCAGTCGCGAGAATAGCGACACCTTTGGTCGATTCGACGCTGAGATCACCACCGTCAGTGGCGCCCTGGGCGGGATCGCCCAGGAAACCACCACCCTGGAATCACGTCACCGTGAGATGGTGCAGCGGTTGGAGTCCCTACGAGCCTCCTCCGAGCACGCCCTGACCAACGCCGTATCCGTAGACTCCGAGGCGCAGGAGATCCGGGCATCCCTGGGCACGATGGAAGAGCTGGCTCGGGAAGTAGGGGGCCGGATCGACCAGATTCGCGATCAGTCGGGACAATCCGCCGGTGAGATCGATCGCGTGCAGGCGATGATCGAGTCGGTAACCTCCGGAGCGGAAGAGTTACAGCGCCAGGTGCAGGTGTTCTCGGTCAAAACAAGCGCACCGCCCCGCGAATAAACACCACGGCGATGCCGCCGGTCACGGCGAGCTTCACCACGATCGCCCCGAGGCTGCCACGGAACACCGCCAGCGCCGCCTTCAGGGGCTCTCGATTCTCCCGGTGAAAGGTGATCTCCCCGAGGAACGCGCCCGCAAACGCCCCGATAAACACCCCAAACGGGGGAAACAGAAACGTCCCCGCCAGCATGCCGACCACACTGCCCCAGATGCCCGCCTTACCGGCGCCGGCTTTCCCCGCCGCCCGCGCCGGGAGAATGTTGTCCGAGAGCTGCGCCACCACCGCCATCACCGTCCA
>CAYQRW010000063.1:0-4637 GCA_964419735.1 uncultured Spirochaeta sp. | reverse complement strand
GCCCCGTGCGGAGATTTTTCGGGTAACCACCCAACCCGGCCTGCCTTCCCGTGCGGGGCTTTTTTGTACCCGGAGGCTATTCCGGGAAAACATACTCAAAACGCGGTGCTTCAATCGTGGTCCACTCCAGCGCCGTCAGTTCCGGCATGTGTTCCATCGCCACCGATCCGGTCCGGAACTCATCTCGAACCCCCAGGGTTCCGCTGAGCTCAACCCACTGTCCATCGCTGGGCGCCGTGGCCGCCCGGTCCGCGCGGGCCAACAGCCCCACCACCGCCGCGTCGGCGGCGCAACACCAAATGGAAAGCCGCGCCACCACAAAGGTGTCCACCGGCCAGTCCGGCCGGCGATAGACAAACCCCGTGAGGCGCACCTCTTCTCCGGCAAAGCGCTCCGGATCGTCCCAGATCAGATTTATCCGCCGGGAGAAGGTGTCGGTATCGATCGTAATGGGCCCCTGGGTACCCGCCAACTCGGTGATCTCAGCGCGTCGCTCCGGGGAGAGCGATTCCGGGCCCGATCCGCGTCCCATGCCGGTGAGGCTGTCAGGAGGTATGGGCTGGTCCGGTGCGGGACGTTCCGTCTCGGCGATCGCGGCCAGGAGCTCCGGGTTGGCACCGTCCACCCAACCGGTGGCAAGCTCCTCGCGCTCCGTGCCGGCTGCGGTGCCGGCGCCGGAAATGTCGGGAGCGTTGGGAGCATTGGTGGGGGCAGCCTGAGAAGCGGGCGTGTGCGCGCTGGAGGTGACCACGGCGCCGAGTGCGCCGCGACCTAAGGGCACCCCTGCTTCCGCCGCCGCGTCCCGGGGGGCACCCCCCGACCCACCGGCGGTGAAGAGGCGAATCTGGCTGTAGTCGCTGGTGGTGCTCTGCGCCGCCGCCGGAAGTAGGAGCACCGGTACCAGCAGGGGCCACAACGCCGCTGGGGAGAGCCCATTGGGCTGCGGTCGCAGCAGACCATCTACAGCCCAGATCACCGCCGCCACGGCAAACACCCCGGCGCCGATGAGGGTCCGCGGCAGAATCCGCGGATTGAGAATCGCCCGGACACTGCCGTCTATCGCGGTTACCACCAGCGTGCCAAATATTCCCACCGCCACCACGGCGGTGATCACGCGAACTACGCGATCGTTCATGTCCACACTCCTTGGAGCACCACCGCCATCGCCACCACCAGGGCGGTGAGCAGGGCGGTGAGGCCGATGAGCTGCCTACCGGTAATCACACTGCGCAGCATAGCAGCGTTCTTCAGATCCATCATCGGTCCAAATACGAGAAACGCGATTACCGCCGGCGCCGGCATCAGTGGGAGAAACGCCTTTCCCAGGAACGCATCCGCCTCGCTGCACACCGAGAGGACAAACGCCAGGGTGATCATTGCCAGCACCGCCACCACCAGTGATGAGCTGAGGCGGGTAAACGTCTCCGGCGGTACCGCCACCTGCAGGAGAGATGAGAGCATCGCCCCCACCACGAAGTAGCGGGTGACTTCGAGAAACTCGTGGAGCGTGGCGTGCACCACGTTGCGCACCGCATGCGTGGCGCTGGTGGTGAGCGGATCCATGGGGTGATGATCGTGGGTCGCGTGATCTCGATCAGACCCGGCGCGGGATCCCGGTGTCGGTACGTCATCCCGGTTACCGTAGATCGCAAAAAACACGAATCCCGTGATCACTGCCACGGCGGCCCCCCCGAGAAAGCGGGCCCACACCAGTTCCCCCCGCCCGGGGAACGCGGCGATCGTAGAGGCGATCACCACCGGATTGATAATCGGCACGCTCACCAGGACGGTAATCGCGTAGGGTAGGGGAAGTCCCCGTTCCCGCAGTCCCCGCACCGTAGGAACGATCGCGCACTCACAGACCGGCGCCACCAGGCCGCTGAAAGTTGCGATCGGGATACCCGCCGGTCCCAGCCGCCGAGCAACCCGTGCCAGCATCCCCGCCGGCAGGTAGGAGCGCACCAGGGCCGCCGCCAGGGACCCCAGCAGCAGAAAGGGAAGCGCCTCGAGACAGAGACTCACCACCGTCAGGGCGAAGGTTCGGAAGGAGGCCAGGTTCAGAAACGTCCGGTATAGTTGAACGCCGAGCGCCAGGAGCGCGAGGCCCAGGAGCAGGCGTGGAATCGTTCGTGCCACGGAGCCCACTATGGGGAGGATCGAAGTCCGCCGCAAGGGGCTTCAGTCCCACCGGTATAATGTGATTGCATTCACATCAAACGGGAAATTGGTAGATCAACCGGCAACTATTTGCTACGCTTCGCTCATGGCACGGGTATACAACTTTTACGCCGGACCGGCCACGCTGCCGCTTCCGGTCCTGGAGCAGATCCAGCAGGATTTCGTCGATTATCAGGGAGCCGGGCTCTCACTGGTGGAAACCAGTCACCGCAGCAAGGAGTATGATGCCGTTCACAGCCGAGCGATGGCCCTTATCCGGCAGCTGTTGCAGGTACCGGACAACTACTCCGTCCTGTTTCTCGGTGGCGGTGCCACGATGCAGTTCGGCATGATCCCGATGAACCTGGCAGCGCCGGATACCGCTGGGGCTCCGGTCTCCATCGACATGACGCTCTCCGGCAGTTGGGCCAAGAAGGCGCTCTCCGATGCCAAGAAGTACGCCACGGTGCATACCATCTTCGATGGAAGCGATGCCTCCTTTACCTCCTTACCCGCCGCCTCTTCCCTGCATTCTTCTCCCGGCGCGGCATACTTCCACATCACCTCCAACGAGACGATCGAGGGGCTGCAGTGGAAAGACTTTCCCCAAGTAGACGCGCCGGTGGTGGCGGATATGTCCAGCGATATCATGAGTCGGCCCCTGCCGATCGAGGATTTCGGCCTGATCTACGCCGGAGCACAGAAGAATCTCGGTCCCGCCGGGGTCACCGTGGTGATTATTCGCAACGATCTGCTTGATCGCACGCCCGAAGGGGTTCCGGCGTATCTCTCCTACCGAACACATGCGGAGAAGGAATCGCTGTACAACACCCCGCCGGTGTTTTCGATCTGGGCGCTCTCCCTCGTGCTGGAATGGATCGTGGATCAAGGGGGGCTGGGTGCCGTGGCCGACCGCAATCGCCGCAAGGCCGCCGCCCTGTACGAGGCGATCGACGGATCCGCCGGCTACTACCGCTGTCCGGTGGATAGGGCGTTTCGCTCCGACATGAACGTGGTGTTTCGTCTGCCGGATGAGGAGACCGAGAAACGCTTCATCGCCGGCGCCGCGGAGGCGGGGATGATCGGCCTCAAGGGGCACCGCAGCGTCGGAGGGGTCCGTGCCTCGATTTACAACGCCATGCCCGAGGAAGGGGTAGAAAAACTGGTGGCCTACATGCGGGATTTTCGCAGCTGAACTGGCCGCGGTTGATCGTGGTACGTTCATGAAAGCGCCAATTCCGGTCCAAATACCGGGATCCGCGCTTTTCGTATCGATATATAGTATTTGTGATTAGTTTCATTTAAATCACCCGTTTCAATTTTTAAAAACACACTTGACTACATAACGTTCTTGCCATAATAATAAATGCAAATATGGTACAGGTTATATTAACCACGGAGGACAGATGAAACACATAGGACTGCTATCGCTGTTGGTATTCAGCATCGTAGCATTTACGGCGTGTGATTCAGCGGACGGCGCCGACGGTGCAGCTGAGGCCGCCAATGAGGCGGAGACCCAAGAGGTCTCCGGTGACGCGATTTCCGTGGAGAACGCTTTTATGTATCTCCACGTGGACGGCCACAAAAAAGAGCAAGAGTTCCCGGCGTTCGTCATGTTTGAGTACGAGCAGCTGGAAACGGTGAAGTATCAGGTGGGCTACATCATGTGCACCTGTCGTGGACCGGAAGTGAACTACTGGTCGGTGGCGTACGTGGAGATCAACAAGGCGGACAACACGATCGCCAACTTCTCCATGGATGAGGATACCGGCGGTAAATACACTGCGGGGCTCTACGGTGACAGCGTCAACTCCTGGGATGGCACGCCGGTGCAGGAACTGTTCTACGAACAGTTTATTCCGGAGTACATCATGGGCGCCTCCGCCGAAGAGATTCAGGCGTATGAGCCGATGCACGGCGAGGTGGACACCTACACCGGGGCCACGGTGACCCCCAACAACTCGATGCAGATGTTGAAGGGTCTCATGGATTATCACGCAGCAAACTACAGCTAATAGCTGAAGGAGTATTGAAATGAAACGCTTAGCATATGTGTTGGTGGCCGTTCTGGTCACCGTGTTCCTGCTGGGATGCGCCCCCTCGGAAGAGGGAGCCATGGAGCTCACCGGTGATGAAGAGATCACCATGGCCACGATCGACGAATATCTGGAAGCCGATGCCCGGTTCGTCGATCTGCGCGATTTTGAAGATATGTTTAACGGCGGCTACGTCGCCGGATTCGAGGTGGTGCCCTTCTTCCAGTATCTGGAAGGTCGTGCGCTGGTTCGCAACAACGGGTGGGAGTTCTCCGACGCGGATGTAGTCAGCGCCGGCATGCTGGAAAACATCTTTGGTCCCAAAGAGGAAGCAGTTGTTCTGATGTGCGGTTCCGGTGCACGAGCGGGATACACCAAGGACGCCCTGGAGTCTCTGGGATACACCACGGTGTTTAACGCCGGTGGTATCCGCGACTACGA
>CAYQRW010000062.1:5075-14686 GCA_964419735.1 uncultured Spirochaeta sp. | reverse complement strand
CTTCCCGGTGGAGGCACCGGATGATCGGAAGGGATAGCCACCCGCGATGTGACAATCGGCTTCGGATGCGGCTATACTGATGAAGATGATAGAAACCGTCCGCGAAGCCGAAGCAACCCTCCGAACGGAGATCCTCAGGTGTGTTCCGGACGCGATGTTTGTCGCGGTGTTCGGTTCCCTCGCCCGAGGAGAGGCTCGACCCTTCAGCGACATCGATATCGCCTTGGACGTGGATCGCGACCCTGACCTACTAACACTCGGCGACGCTGCCGGGGCAATCGAGGCAACCACGGGTCGGTCGGTGGATATCGTCCTGACTCGCGGATTAGCCGACCGAGAACCGGAGCTCGCCTACGAGATCGCCGCCGAGGGCACCCTCCTTTACGAGCGGCGCGAGTATGCCTTCGCCCACTTCAAGAAGCAGGCGTTCCTGTACTACCTGGACACCGCGTATCTGCGTTCCCTCAACAAGAAATCGCTTCATCAAAGAATCCGGGATGGAGCCATGGGAAAACGGAACTATGTCTGACCGAATAGCCCGACTAGAAGAAAACGTCATCACCCTCGATGAATTACGTTCCGAACCGCTGATGTCTCGACGCTCACAATGGGCGTTGCGCTACGGATTGATGGAGTCCATTCAGATTGTTATCGATCTCTCCTGCGAGATCGTTGCAAAACGGAATCTGGGATCACCCTCGACCTATCGTGAGTGCATTGAGTTCCTTGCTCAATTCGACCTACTGGAGCCGGGCCTCGCCGGTACCCTTCAGAAGATGGTCGGACTGCGAAACCTGTTGGTACACGACTACGACGAAGTGGACATCAATCGGCTAACGCCGCTGTTGGCGCAGTTGGATGATTTCAAAGCGTTTGCTGCTCGCTACGTGGAAATCATCGCCGAAGGTGGTGAGGCGGGCGATTGATAGCCGAATACCGGAGCAGTGTAATTCACTAGTGGCGTTCCGGAAGAAGGCGTAGGCAACGATTGGGCGAGTAATGGAAAACCCTGAGGCTTGGCCCATCGTCGTCGATCCAACGGACAAGCAGTCCGCCATCGTGCTATCCGGAGGTTTCCGCGATCATCAAATCGAGATCGCCAATGAATCGATGGTGGGCTTGCAGGAGCCGGGAAATCGTCTCAGGTAGCCCTTCTTGTACAGCGGCAACGCGGCGCGGATCGAGATCATTCACGTACATGTTTCTGAAAACGTGTCGGAAACGGCGAAGCTCGTCCACTCGCGCCGCCAGTTCTCGCTCCCACAACGCCGGGCGCACCCCATCGATGACGCTCGATATCAAGTTCCAGCTCGGCTCTCAGTTTCTGCAGTCCGATCTCATTTATGCCCATACAACCAGCGTCCTTCGGCTTCGAGACGACTCCGGATGTGCCGCGCGGTACGTGGCAGATCAACCAGATCTACCGGTATCGGCTGATCCAGGGCGATGCCGAGAAGCTCCCAGTATTTGTCGGAGTCCACCGCAAGATCGATGTCGAAATTGGGATTATCGGGTGCCCCCGCGGCCAGCGAGCCAAAAAGGACGATCGCCCGGAGGTGAGGATCTACACCTTTGAACCGTTGAACCAACGTCTCGATTTGCTCCATCGCGGCCACGCGGCGTTGAACAATGGCCTGCTCCCGTTTCCTGGTCGCTGCGCGAGCCCGCCGCGCATAATTGCGCCCCATTTCACGCACCGCCCTGTCATGAGCTGAAGAAGACTGTGGGTCCGTCATCGTGCATACCTCGCGGGAGTTCATCCCTTGTTCTAGTGTATCGGCAGGCTCCCGTCTGGGCAATGCGCGGTATGCCCGTCGGATCGCAGGAGACCATCGGTTGCACTGACCGAGTCCGTTCATTCGCCGCTGAGTAGTTCCAGGTCAAGCTTGTCTTTGGTACGGCCGGTGGCGCGCACGAAACCTTGTTCACGTTACGGGCGGATCGTGGAGGCGGCACTTACCGTCGTCCGAAACGGGTGGGATCGTCGCTCGTGCGGCTGACACTAACCCCGGAACCGATGTAGCAGGATGTGGAAGGATACTGCAGTCAACTGCAGATATCACGAGTAGGTGGAAGCCGCCGCAACTTCATCCGCCTCAGCTACGGCTCCCCGGTTACCGACAGGACGCGGACGGCGGTGGAGGAATTGGGGGAGCTGATTCGTGGGTTCGACGAGTGACGCATAGAACTTCCGGAAACAAGGTTGAACTTGAAACCGCACCGCGCTAGAACAGGTGCGTCACAACTCCGGCTATGATCGCCACGAGTACGATAACCGGGGCTGGGATTCTAGTGAATTGGAGTGCGGCAGCGGTGGCAACCATCACGCTGAGATTGAGGACGGACAGACCCGCCGAAACAGATAGCACCACGATGGAAACCGCGATGAGACCTCCCGCAACGGCGTTGATGCCCTTGAGCGCAAGGCGCACCGCGCGAATACCCTTGAGACCTTCCCACACCGGATAGACGAAGAAGATCAGAAGAACGCCTGGTAGGAAAATGCCGATGCCTCCGACCGCGGCACCCAAAATCTGCGAGGAGACTCCCAGATCTCGACTTGCGATTCCGCCGGCGTATGCCGCGAAACTGAACATGGGACCTGGTAATCCCTGAACGAGTCCGTAGCCGGCCAGGAACTCTTGGTTAGTCATATAGTGGCGTAGGTCTACGAGCTCACTCTGCATGATCGGAACAACCACTTGTCCACCACCAAAAACGAGATACCCGTATCGATAGAAGCTCTCAAACAATTGCACCAACCGTGCATCCGACAACGAGGCCGAAACCAGGGCCCCAATAGCAACCACGACGAAGACGACAAGAAATCTCCAGGGAGGATGAATAGGCACAGACTTCCACATGCCTGGCTCCGCATCGAGGGAAGCGGTAACGGCTCCACCAATGAGCAAGACGAGGGGGAATACCCAGGGCTGCCGGAAGAAAAACGTGGTCACTGCACTCAAAAAGAACAGAGCCGCGGTGGTCTTGTCCACGACCACCTTGCGACCAATCCTGGTGGCGGCGTAGATGATGAATCCCACCGCCATTGGCCCAACGAACCGGAGAACCCCATCGGAGATGCCCCACACATCGAGAAACGAATAGGCGAAGGAGGCGAGCGTCATGAGCGTGATCACCGGCAACGCCCACACCAGAAGGGTGAGCAATGCGAGAAATTTTCCACCCACTCTGTAGCCGATTGATACGATCGTCTGTGTGCTCGTCGGTCCCGGGAGGATGCCGTTGAGCGCCAGGAGCTCAATGAGCTCTTCCTCCGAAAGATAGTTCTTCTTGTGAACCATCTGGTTGAGAAACACGCTGATGTGCGTCTCCGGACCACCGTAGGCACCCAGAGAGCAGATCAACACGTCTCTGAGAAATCCTCGACGAGACGGTTCGGCGCTCCGGAGCTCGGTATTCCCTGGTTCTGTCATGTCCGTCTCCCAGTGTTCTATTACCTCCGTGGAGATTATGCAAGTTGCGGATTAGGGGATGCGGCTTGTCGCCCGAGGCCGCTCAGGGGGTAACAATTTGACCAACATGACCAACTCAGACTATCCTTGACCTAAGGAGGTCAGGTGGTTGTTAACGTTTCCGAAGCAAAAGCGCAACTCTCTCCCCTGATCGACCGTGTGTACACGGTGAATCGGTGACGATCGCCAAGAGCAATTTGCCGCTGGTCGACCTTGTGCCCCACAAAGTCCGGAGCAAACGCCAACTCGGTACGCTTGCTGGACTCATTGACATTCCCGAAGACTTTGACGAGGAGGATCCGGCAGTCATCCAGGCGTTCTACCGGATTGCACGCTGCACGTGTTCGGACGCTTCCATTTCACCATCGCGATCCGTTTGACCGGATAATTATTGCCCAGGCAGTTGCAAAAGGCTACACCGTTGCCACCTCTGATAGGCAGTTTTCGGCGTATCCGGTTAAGAACGTGTGAGATTCTGTAGTCACAGCTCGGTGGCCCGCGCCGCCTGGCGAGTCTCTTTCAAGCTCACCCCGGCAGCTACGGTGCGGGAGATAGGCAATCGAGAGGTTTCCCGAGGTGGAACGGAAGCGGTTTCTCGCCGGCACGGCGGAGGAACATACCTGTGACCGGTGACGCGTCTCATATCCTGCGCAACAAAAGTACCGTGACCCCCACGGCATAGACGATTCCGATCGCCGCCGCCGCCACGGCGTGCAGCGGATCGGTCGTGGCGGTGCGCACCAGCGTACCCCAGGCGGTGGGGAATATCCCGATAAGCCAGACCCACCGCGAGGGCACCGCCGCCATGATTAGCGGTGGAACGATGAAGATGTTAATGACCTTGGTCAATGCTAACCCCTGCAGCTTGGTTTTGGCCACCACGGACAGCGCGAAGAAGAACATCGGTATCGCCAACGCATCAACGCCCATCGAGAGGACTGCTATAAGCACCGAGACGGCGGCGGTGGCCCCGTCGTCTGCCACTCCGCTTCCCGTGCCGATGGACATCCCGGCGATGGGCATCCCGGAGAGCGGCACCGCCGCGGCGATCATGACCACGTAGAGCCCCATCAACCGAGCGCAGCGGCGGTACAGGTACCACCGGCGCGGGCCAGGAAGCGTCTGAAGCACGGGAACCATGCCGGTGTCCTTCTCGTCGAGATACAGCAGGCCTCCCAGGATACCGTAGAGTGCGGCAATCAGCAGGACCGCAAAGGAGCGCACGTAATCCATGCGCGCCAGCACCGCCGCGGCC
This sequence comes from uncultured Spirochaeta sp., assembly GCA_964419735.1. Lineage (GTDB taxonomy): Bacteria > Spirochaetota > Spirochaetia > DSM-27196 > Alkalispirochaetaceae > Alkalispirochaeta. The sequence goes on along the minus strand of CAYQRW010000062.1, from coordinate 9,955 downwards.
ACCCCCTCCGGGAGCATCCCTGCCAACATGCCGCCGGCGCTGAGGGCCAGCGGGAGCCCCCGTCCCAGAAGCGGTGCGATCACCAACGGTGCGAAGAGAATACCGGCGGTGGCAGGCTCACGCAAAATGAGCCGCATCTCGGTCCCCACCACCGACCGGAGAGTTCGGCCGGGGACGCGGCGGCGACGGTGCGCCGCGCGAGCTGCCGGGCGTCCGGGAGCAGGTCCGACCTCACCGCCGGCCACTCCGGAGAGTTTCTCAAATCCCCGCCCCGCCAACCGGTACCCGATCAGGTTCCACGCCAGCAGCGAGACTACCGCTCCGACGATCTCGAGCGCCCCGGTATCCGCACCCAAACCGGCGGTCACCAGCACCAGCGCGCCCCATACCGGCGAGATGGCACCCACCGCCCCCACCGAGATCCCCAGCAACTCCACCAGCGGAAACATCGCCGGAGTCATGATGATCGCGGAGTACACGAAGTAGTCGATTACCCGGGGAAAGCGACCGGCGGCGGCCACGCCCAGACTGAAGAACGCCGGCACCGTGAGCACCAGACCCAGTACCATCAGCGCCAGTTCGGTTGCATGGAACTCCAGCAGTCCTCCGGCGGCGGTCAGCCCCACGAGGGCTCCCACCACCAGCAATGCCAGCGCCAGGATCGCGGAGACCTTGGCCCTCCACCAGGAGTGGAACCCGCGGCCCCGCGTGACGATCAGCGGCAGCACGCCCTGATCCCGTTCCAGCAGGATCAGTCCGCCGGCGAAGAAGAAGCCCATGAAGGTGGGGTCCAGCAGCACGATCAGCTCGAACACCTGAGTGCGATAGACTGTCGGGGTAACCAGCAGGATCACCACAAACACGGCGGTGAGCACGGCGTATACCGCGTAGAAGCCGTTGCGCGCCTGCGCCCGGAGGTCGGTGGCCAGCAGGCGCAGGTGGGCGGAGCTCATTGGGGGCTCTCCGGAGCTGCGCCCCCCGCGCCCCCCGCGCCCCCCGTAGCGATAGCAGGCGTAGCCCCCGCCGGTGATCCGTCTACCAAAGACCGGCCGGTGAGCGCCAGGAACACCTGCTCCAGGGTAACCTCCCGGTTGACAACCCGATCGATACGCGCAAAGCCCTCGATGGGCCGGGAGAGGAGCTCGTCGTAGGCGTACTCCGCTTCCCGTGCGCGACCCTGCTCGTCGGCACCCTGCACCACGATCGCCCGCCGCCCCAACCGTTGCCGGAGTTCGGTGGGAGCCCCCTCCGCTACGATTCTCCCGTCTACCAGGAACCCCACCGAATCACAGACCTCATCCGCCAGTTCCATGGAATGCGTTGTCAGAAAAACCGCCGCTCCCGCAGTGCGCAATTCCGCGATCCAGTCCTTTACCGCCCGCGCCCACATCGGGTCCAGCCCGGAGGTAGGCTCATCGAGGAACACGATCTCCGGCCGATGGAGCACCGCCCGGATGAAGGCGAGCCGCATGCGCATTCCCTTGGATCACGTCTCGATGCGGCTATCCAGGGCATCTCTCAACCCCAGCCGCTCCGCCGCAACGTCGATGTTTCGGTAGGAGGATCCGTCGGGAGCCGAACCGCGGGGCCTCCGGCGCCGCGCAGCCTCGTGCAGCGCCAGGGCAAACTCCAGATTTTCCCGGCCGGTGAGCTTCACATAGAGATTCGGCGTTTCAAATCCAATACCGGTGCGCGTGTAGAGCTGCGCATCCCACCGGCTGACTTCCGTCCCGGCGATGCGCGCGCTCCCGCGGTAGCCCCCGAGCAGCCCGTACAGAAGCTTCTGCGTCGTGGACTTCCCCGCACCGCTGGGGCCGAGAAAGCCGTAGACCGTCGCCGGCTGGACAAGAAAGCTCAGGTCCACCAGCGTCTCCGCCGTGGCCCCGGGGTACTTGAACGAAAGCTGCTCAACGCGGATCGCATCTTCCATGAAGCTGTTCCTCCTTACGGGGCGGTGCCTCCACCCCCCGCGTGGACGCCTCTCCGGGTAGCGCCGGGCGGGGTGTCGCGGAGCCCAGGCCCCACCCCCCGCGCGGACGCCTCACTCTTCACGCTTCTCGCCTCACTCTTTAGATTCCGGATCCTCACCCTCCGGCACATCAAACACCACGGTGGCCCCGGGAAGCTCGATCACGTCCCCGGGACGAAGTTCGCGCTGGGTGGTGGTTTTATTGTTGACGGTGATCGTGTCGGTAGCGACTACGGTGTAGGTTCCCCGCTTTGCGTCGTGCACGATCGTGGCGTGGCTGTCGCGCATGTCCGGCGAGCCGGCGATGGTGACGTCCGCCTCGGCGGCGGCGCCGATGACCGTCTTTTCTCCGGCAAGGTCGAGGACTTGGGTGGCCCCGCCGGGAGTGAGAACCTCCACGTTGGCCCTGCCGCGGGTGTTACGGAAGCGGAGTTGCGCCAGAATCGCCGCCAGGAGTAGCGCCCCCAGGAAGGGCAGCAGAAACAGGGCGCCGTAATCAGCTCGCGGAAGTCCGAAGAGCGTTCCGGCAAAGTACTCCCGTTCCGTCTCGGGGCCGGGGCCGTCGGCGGTGGCGGGACCGCCACCCACGGCGTGCGTGACGCCGATCTTCACGCGGCGGTACTCGGTGGGGGAGATGCCGGCGCGGTAGCGGACGCGGTACTCCGCAAGAATGCGGTCGCGGATGTCGGTGTAGACGCGCTCCAGGCGGCCGCCGTCTCCTGCGGCGTAGACCGTTCCTCCACCGTCGGCGGCGATCTCCGCCAAAGAGGGATCACCGCCTCCGGTGAAATCGATACCGAACACCCCTACCCCGTGGCGCCGGACGGTGGCGATCGCCTGGTCACCAGAGAAGGACTCGGTGCCGTATTCCGGGTGCGGTCGTCCGGAATACTCGGCAAAGGGATAGTTCTCGCCGTCGGAGAGGACCAGGAGCACCCGCCGCCCCTCCGCCTCAGAGAGATCGCCGGCGGCGTGGGATACGGCGCGGTAGAGTTCCGTGTAGGCGTCGTCCGCGTCCGGTCGCGGAATCTCCTCCAGGATCCGGTCCACCGTGCGCATGGAGGAGGTCGGTTCCAGCAGAAGGCGATAGCGGGTATTGAAGGTCGCCAGGGCGATCTGGTCGCGGGGATTGTCGATGCGATCGGTAAAGGTCCGAATCGCCTCCTGTACCGCGGCCATTCGCATCTCGGAGCGCTCATCCGTGGTCGTTCCGTCGATCCGATCGTACATACTGCCGGAGTTGTCGATCAGGAGAAAGAAGGTGATTCCCTCCGTTTCCGCGGCCCGGGGCTCAACGGAGAGGATCTCCACCGGGCGAAACACGCCCCCCTCCGGCGCTTCCTCAATCTGCAGCGCCTCCGCGGTGATTCCGTCTACGCTCTCGCCGGCGGCGTCGGTAATGCCCAGATACACGTCCACCGTCTGCCGCGTCAACAATCGCGAGGTGTCGATCTCCGCGGTGCGCATGCTGTGCACCGCGGAGACCGCCTCCGTGTCCTGGGCGGCAAGCTCCTGCGGCAGGAGGATCGCGGAAAGCGCCAGGGCCGCAGCGATTACTGCCACCAGGGGTCGGAAAATCACCGCGGCGTTACCGAAGCGCAGCACGTCACCGTACTTCAGAATGCCCGACCCACTTTCACCGACTACCTCGTCGTTGCGCTCCACTCGCCCCTCGGCGGAGACGGGGTAGAGAATCAGCTCGCCCCCCTCCTCCCGGAGTTCGGCGTGCTGCGCCGCGATACGGCGGTAGCCGGGAAGATACACGTCGGCCTGCCGATCGCTCCCCACGGTAATGCGCCGTTGGTTGAGAATAAACTCTTTGCCTTTGTAGAGGCCGTTGAGCAATCGCAGCACCCCGATCGTGTACCGCCGCTCCACCAGACCGTACGCGCCGGTCACCGCCAGGCCGTAGACCACCAGTCCCACCGGACGGGCGTAGGCGGTATCCAGGTACCGCGGCAACAGTTCCACCACGATGCCGCCAAGCGCCCCACCAACCAGCCCGGCGGCGAGCCCCACCAGCGCTCGCCGGAGCGACCGGCGGCGGACGCCTTCGGAGACGGCCACGGCGCTTCCCAGAATCGTCCACCCGATCACGCGGGCAGCGATGACGCTCACCGGATCCGCCTCGCCCAGGAGAAACAGTACCCCCTGGCCGAGCACGAACCCCGCGGCACCACCCAGCGCGCCGAGCCCGGCACCCACGCCGCCGCCGCCGAGGATGCGCGGGGGGCTTCCCGCCACCATTCCGTCCACGGCGCCAAAGAACGCGCCCATCACCACCCCAAAGGCGGCGCCGGAGGCGATACTAAACGCGAGGTAGCTGGAGAACACGCTCTGGTACACCAGCAGCGTTTCCATCACCGGCCACGCCGCCAGCCCGGCGAGGACTCCCATCGCCAGGTACACCAATCGTCGGATGAAATGAGACATCGGTTACTCCCTAGGTTCGAGCCCAATATCGAGAATTACGTGACTCTCGGTGGGCTGCGTGGTCACGGTGAAGGTTCGTGGGTGGTAGTCTGGGTGTTGTACCCGGAAGCGATACTCCCGACCGGTGCGCAGGGCGCGGGAGGTGAAACTGGTGAACGGTCGCATGCGGTCGTTGAGGAGGACCGAGGTACGCAGCAACTCCTCCACCACCCGGCCGGTTACCGCATCGCGCACCTGCAGGGTGAGCGATAGCGGCAGCTCCGGCACCTCCAGGAACTCCACCGACAGGCGGTAGGCGTCCTCTCGCCGCCCGGGGATGGGGAGGACACCCTCCCGGGTCTCGGAGAGGGGCGGAACGATCACCGATCGGCGGTGGAGCGTGCCGTCGAGGGTGGTTTCGAGCCAGTACGCTCCCGCGGGAACCACGCGGCGGGTGCGGTACACCCAGAAGCGCGCCGTTTCATCCTCCGGCACCGGG
>CAYQRW010000062.1:2380-4975 GCA_964419735.1 uncultured Spirochaeta sp. | reverse complement strand
ACCCGGGCGGTGACCTCCACGGCGCCGTACTCCCCCGACTGAAATACTTCGCGATGGTACCCGCGGCTGCCACCCCAGAAGAGCGCAGCCGCCAGCAGGAGTATTCCCACCGCCGTGGCGGCAGGTTTCACCCGCGACCGGGGACGGGGAATCGTGGCCGGTGATTCGTCGTCCAGGTAGCGTGTGATCGTGGCGCGGTTATCGCCGTAGCTCTTCACGCCAAAGCGGTGGTTAATCCGCCCGATTACCCGGGAGAGGTCGGAGAAGCGCCGCGCCGGCTTAGGCCGGAGCATCCGCCGGATCAGACGGTTAGTGAAGGCGGTTACTTTGGGATTGACCGCCCGGGCGGCGCGGTAGCGCCCGCGTTGAATCCGGGCGATCACCTCCGGTGACAAGGTGCCGGGATAGGGACGCGTGCCGGTGACCATCTCGTACAGCACCACCCCCAGGGAGTAGATGTCGGCGCGCCGGTCCACCGAACGGGTGCTCTGAAACTGTTCCGGGGCCATGTAACTCGGCGTACCCAGGGTCATGCCCTCGCGGGTGAGACCTGCGTCACCGCCTTCGCCGCCTCCACTGCCTTCACCACCGTGAATCGTAGCGATACCGAAATCGACGATCTTCACCTCACCGCGGGATGAGATAAGAATATTGGCGGGCTTAATGTCCCGGTGCACCACGTTGCGCTCGTGGGCGTAGGCCAGACCGCGGCAGACCTCCCGGAAGATGATCAGCGCCATGGAGTCGGGAAGGTAGCGGCGCTCCCGGATAAGCCCCTCCAGGGAGACGCCGTCCACGTACTCCAGAACGATGTAGTAAAACGAGCCCTCCCGGAAATGATCGTACACGTTGACGATCGCATCGTTGCGCAGATCCATCATGATCTGCGCCTCCCGCCGGAACCGCTCCCGGATGTCCGCGTTGCCTCGGAGGGTCAACTTCTTGATGATCACCGTCCGCTCCAGGGTGGGGTGCTGCGCCGTATACACCGCCCCCATCCCGCCTTGGGCGAGACGGTCGATCACTGGGTACTTTCCGATGGAATCCGGGATCTTTGGTGCCATATTTCGTCCTATCTATTGCGGCGTCTACAGCTCTAGAGCTTTACAGATCAACACTTCTACAGCTCGACGATATCGCCCTCCGGGTCGAACGATCGTGTTCTGGGGGGAAGCGCCGCGATGAGCCGCTCGGGATTGTGGAACTGCACGTACTGTCCCTCCGCCCGGAGCGCGTAGAGACCGGACACCGGCCGGTGACCACCGAGGTGGATCGCATCCTGCGACGGAACCTCCGGCAGCATATGAGCCAAGGTCTCGGCGACGCTTCCCGGTTCGGCCGCGCCGTTGTCCGTCCAGGTAAGCCCCTCCACCACCTCGGGCCGGTCGCGGTAGGTACGGATCTCGTCAAAGGTGAAGAACCGCGCCGGCTCCGCATGGGTAACCACGAAGTTATCGCCCACCGCCAGGAGCGGGAGATCGTGCTCAAAGCGGTACACCCCCTCGAACGCCTCCCCGGCGTAGAAGCGGTCCATATAGTCGGCCACCATCGCCCCCTCATTGGCAAACTTGCCGAAGGCGTGGTTTCCGTACCCCTCCTCGTTGGCGATGTTCTCGTGGTTACCCTTCAGTCCGTGGACGTGCTCCGGATACGCCCGTTTCAGCAGAGAGACGATCTGGAGTGAGGTAAGACTCTCGTACATCTCCGCGTCCATCGCCTCCCGGCGGCGGTAGCCGTCCAGAAACTCGCCGTAGGCAGCGGCCCAGCGGTCACGGACGCGCGCTTCTCCGTGGACGTAGTCGCCCACCATTATCAGTTGCGCCCGGCCCGCGTCTATCGCCATGAGCAGCGGATCTTCGATGCCGTGTTCGGGAAACGAGGTAATCATCGCCTTCACCAGCAGATCGATCCGGGCGTGAATATCCGGCAGCACCACCGTGGGGATGTCGGGAAGCAGGCGGATCACACCGCCGGAGCGGTCGGCATCGTCCCGGGGCCGGCGCTCCGGCGCCTCGCCCTCCAACACCTCGCAAGCCGCAGCCATATCCTCGGCGAGCTCCGCCGCCGGCGGGGGCGCCTTGCGATCTATGCGAGATTCGATCTCACGCGTGAGTTCAGCGCCCCGGCTCATTATGGTGTAACGATCGTCTTATTGACCTCGACAAAGTCCTCAGCGAGAACTTGCGTCACAGTGGTCACCAGCTCTTCCGCTTCATCGGAGGAGAGGTCTTCCGGGCTGATCGCGATCGAGTACACCGGAGAGCTCTTTTCGATCGGACCGTTGGTGAACCGCGCCGTTCCGTCCACGGCGATATCTTCAGCAACGGTGGTATCGGTGGCGGAGGCCTGGTCGGGAACGTCTTGGCGTAACCCGATAGAGGTGTAGCCGACGCTGCGTGGTCCCGCATCTCCGGGTCCCACGGTAATGAGCGAACCGGAGTAGGTCAGCAGCACCGCCCCCCGTGGCTCGTCGGCGCTGTACTCCTCAACCTGGGTCATATCGTTCTCTTCCAGCCGTTCTTCAAACAGGCGTTTCTTTTCCAGCCAGGCGTGGGCGATCTTCTCGATCGACTCCTCCGTGTCGGGCAAGCCTGA
>CAYQRW010000062.1:0-2280 GCA_964419735.1 uncultured Spirochaeta sp. | reverse complement strand
GACAACGTGCGCCTCACCACGGAGGTTACCGTGGGCCAACCGGCAGCGTTCCACGGCACGGCGATAGAACGAAGTTCGGAAATACTGCACATCGCCACGTTTCCCGAGGGGATCGCTGCCGCGGAGCAGCGCGAACGGCTGCGTCAAGCCGCGATCTTTCTCACCAATGGGTTTGTCCACGTAAACCGCACGCTCACGCTGAATGACGCGGAGCAACCGGACCAGTTTACTCTCCGGTCGATCGTGAAATACGTGGCCGACCGCAACGGCGTGACCCAGCTCGTGGCCCGCGGCATTATTGATGACTACCTGAGCACTGTGGAGACGGGGGCGCTCCTGGGGCGGCGAGTATCTCTCGGCTCCATTGGCCACCTCACGCTCAGTGTCCGGGCAGCCCGCAAGGCGCGGATGGGACGCAACCCGGCCACCGGTGAAGAGCTGCTGATCCCCGCCAAACCGGAAACGACAGTTCCCCGCTTCACCTTCTCCACGGCGTTTAAGGAGCGCGCGGCGCGGGCACCGTCGATGCCGTAGCCCGGTCAAACGACCCCCGGGATGTGTTACACTTGTAGTGATGCGACTGACCGACTACCAGCGTCGAGCGATTCGCGAGGCGATAGACGAGACATTTGGTACCGAAGCCGGGGTGTGGCTGTTTGGATCGCGGACGGATGACACGCGCCACGGGGGAGACATCGACTTAATGGTTGAAGTACGCAATATGGACGCCAACTCGCCTCAAGCCATGGACCGTAAACTTCGGGCTATCGCAGCGATTCAACGGCGGATCGGTGACCGAAAGATCGACCTCATCGTCACCGATCGGAGTACCGCGACTACGATTGTTGAAACAGCTCGACGGGACGGAGTACCGGTATGAACGACGACAGCCTGACCACGGCCAAAGCTACCATTGAGTCATCCATCGCGGAAGGGCAGGCGCACCTGAATCGAATTGCTCACGCAACCGATCGACTGAAGAGTCGATTCCCGCTCACGGAGGAACGCCTGAGCGCACTTTCCGATGACGAAACTGCGCTACTTGATCAGTTCATCTACCGCTTCATTAAGCTGCAGGATTCGATGGCGACGAGGTTTTTGCCATCCCTCGACGCGGTCCTTCGTCTCGATACTGCACCACGGCCTTTTCTCGATATCCTCTCAAACCTGGAGCAGCTTAGAGCTATTCCTTCAGAGGAGGACTGGCTCTACTTTCGAGCCTTACGGAATAACTTGGCCCACGACTATCCGGAATCGAGGAAACAGACCGTGACCACCCTGAACGCACTCTTTGAGCACTGGTCTCGCTTGAGCGAAATTTTTGAGACCGCCCGCGACTACTATCGTCAAGTTCAACACTAGTTAGCCCGCACCTTTCAACTCCGCACATGATCACAAAAATGGAATATAATATCTCAATAATTCCATCTCTTCTCAAGGATTCGCAACTTTGGAAGCGCTTATTTGATTCTGGGCTTTTCTACGGTGATCTGGAACATGACTTCGGATATGCGAGTAAAACGCTGATGCGTCTGGGTTACACAGTAAGGAAACCCCCGGCGAGGCTCGTGCGCCCCGGCGGGGGGGTTCATCTGAACAGCATGACTGAGTGAATACTCACTACTGTACGGCTACTGAATCTCCGCTCAATACCGCTTCGATAATCTCCTCAGTTTCCACAGCTGCGGTGTCCATCACGCGAGCAATCACGCCACCAAAGGGCTTGGCCATCAGTTGGGAGTTCATCCGGGAGATGTAGGTTTCGCCGGTGGTGGTCTCGTAAATCGAAACGCGACACGGCATCATCGGCGAGATCGTTCGCGCCTCATCTACTGCCAAAACCTCGGCGGAATACCGCGAGGAGCACAGCTCGAAGATCTTCACCGCCGCCACATCGTGGCCGTGACCTTCGAGAATTTCCTGCATGTCGTGGGTAACCACGACACTCCATCCGGCATCGGCAACCTCAGCTTCAAAGCGCTCCACCGTTTCATCAAACGAGTACGAACTCTCGTCCTCCAGCATCATTGCGCTGGGCATACTGAAGTAAACAACCACTAAGGTCAGGACGATTCCCAGGGCCAGGGCCCCACCGGCAACGCCCCATGTCTTTTTGTTCATGTATATCTTCTCCTATATTGCGTTTACCTAATATAAGAATTGATCCGATTCCTGTCAAGCTGCCACGCTCAGCCCTGCGTCGGTGCCGGTACCAACGAAAAGCGGGGCCCCGTTTCCCAGGAACCATGCCGGGTGTATACTGAAGTTCGTGGAACGGAG
>CAYQRW010000061.1:0-15095 GCA_964419735.1 uncultured Spirochaeta sp. | reverse complement strand
GGCAATTTCCGGTGATTCTTCAAGGATCTGCTTCATGACAGGGTCTTCCATGGCGTCAGGCCTCCCTCTGTTGATAATAATTGTCGGCGATATAAAAACTACGTTTTTAATCGCCTTACATACAACCACCGCTCCAATGCTGTCGAGGTGGGGGCTTTGTGTCGGTCATACTGCGGGAGCTCCAGAAAGTGCAGCACCATATCCGGCAGCGATGGCAACGCCGGCTTTTGTACGCAACTCGGCACAAAGGTGGTGTGTAACGGTGCACCCATCTCTTCGGGGAAGAGGCGAAAATCAAGTAGGTTCATGCCAACTGCCGGCTTCAGCGTGGTGTAGAAGTCGCCCTTCTGCAGCTGCGCGCCGTAGGCTTTGGCCAATAGTAGAGTACCCGAGAGCCAAAAGCATGGTGGTTATGAGAGTGCGCTTCCACGGTGAAGGTCACCCCGTTTACATCTGTGGCGCGGACATCTACCACCGATAGCTTGGCGTCCTCCGCATCCTGCAGGTTAAACGGATTAGCAATCGTTACCGCGGCGACGGCGGGGTACCCTGCGTCTTCCTGAATTGCGGAGAGCAGGCTCCGCAAGTAGCGGGTACTCTGCTGCCCGCCAAAGACGTACTTGAACACGAGGTCCGAGGTGAGCGGGACTGCCTGTCGGCCTTCTGCGTTATTGTGAGTTTCCATACCTCATACAAAGCCCGCTCAGACACGGTGCTTGTCCTGGAGCTTGAGGCGGCTTGACGCACAGGCCGATCCAGCAGAGGCCCCCGGCAGCCCCCTTGATGCTCCGACGGAACCGGATGGTTCGGCCCTTTGGATGAGCCCGGCTGATCGCCTCGCCTCCACCTTGACCACCGACGGACCATTTTACAGTATTACTGTAGGAGTATTACTATGCGCGTAACGGAAAAAGGACAGGTCACGATCCCCCAGCCGATCCGCAACGCCCTTGGTATCACCCCGGGCACTGAGGTGGAGTTCGAACTGAAGGGCGACCAGGCGCTGGTGCGACGCGTGATTCGGCCGGAAGTTGTGGCGGAACGGATGGAACGCTACGCCGGGCGTGCCGACGTGGGCATGTCCACCGATGAGATTCTTGCCCTCACCCGCCAATGAAACAAGCACTTGTTGATTCCAGCGTGGTACTGGACCTCCTCACCCGAGATCCGCGCTTCTTTGCGTCTTCAAAGGAGACGCTTGTGCGGTGTGGCAGCACCCACATCCTGAGTATCAATGCGGTGATCTACGCCGAGGTCTCCGTCGGGTTCCATACCATTGAGTCCCTGGAGGCGGCCGTAACCGGGGTTGGGTTCCATGTCGTGCCTATTCCTCGAGAGGCGTTGTTTCTTGCCGGCAAGGCGTTTGTGGCATACCAGCGACTCGGAGGGAACAGGACAAGCCCATTGCCGGACTTCTTCATTGGAGCGCACGCTGCGGTTGCAGGTCTGCCCCTGCTTACCCGCGACCCGGCACGGGTCCGCCGGGAGTTTCCCACTGTGGAGATTGTTGAGCCGGAACCGCCGGACCCGTCATGAGGAAACTTCGGGATACACATATCGAACTCTGGGCGGTTGCCGACGTGGTGATGGTGGTGTAGTACCCTACGTTTCCGGTTTCGGTGGATTTCATACGCGAGTTTGCATATCCTTGACGGCATGCTGCAAGGTCCGTACCATGTTAGCATGCATAGTTCTATCGGCGAACGTGGACAGATTACGATTCCAAAGGCGGTGCGGCAGGAGTTGGGCCTCCGGCCGGGGATGCGCATGGAGGTATCGGTGGAGAACGGTGCGGTGACGCTTCGGCGTCCGGGGATCGACGATGCCCTGGAAGCGTGGGAAGGCACCGCCGAGAACCACTATGACTCGACGGATGAGTATCTCCGAATGGTGCGGGACGAGTCGTGACGAGTGCGGTGGACACATCGGTCCTGATTGACGTTCTGGCTAGGGACCCGACGTTTTCCACCTCTTCCCGGTACGCCCTCAGGCAGTCGAGTCGAGAGGGCGCGCTTATCGTCTGCCCGGTGGTAGTCGCGGAATTGCGCGCCGCGTATCGGGAGGACGCACAGGTACGACGCCTCCTTCTGGACCTCGAGATTCACGTGGTCGATATGGATACACAGGACGGGTTAGACGCGGGGAAGATTCACCGCTCATACCTCCACGCCGGCGGCGGTCGCAGTCGCGTAGTTGCGGATTTTCTCATCGGTGCGCATGCCCGCAACCACGCCACGCGCCTGATCGCCCGGGACCGAGGCTTCTTTCGGGATCATTTTGGCGATCTGGAGGTCTGGTATCCTGACGAGCCTGAGAACACTGCTCCCCTGAGGTAATCGACGGCCGAAGGGGTCCGGGACGCCCACATTCAATCCGCGAAGGGGTTTACCACCGTCACATGGGCGTATTCCTGGCCGGCGTTCAGGTTTTCCGAATACAATATTGTACACCCTGCGGTCTCCGCGTATAACACATCCCTAATAAGCTTACGTGCGGTAGCTTGCTTCGCCGGTTCCGCCGTGTCGTTAGCGTAGACCAACACGTTGGTATCAAGAAAGCCGTTATCGCGCATGAAGCTCGTCTCGCGTCCAAGTCACCCTGCCGACATCGGCGTTGCTTTCTTCGAAGAGCTTGTCCAGCTCTTCGATTTGCAGTTCTCGCCGTCGTTGGTCGTAGGCCACGAGGGATTCGATATATCCGCGTACCAGCCCGTTGAAGCTGGTGTCACGATCAATCGCGATTTTCTTGGCGCGCTTCAGAATGTCGTCGTCGATAGAAATCGTTACGTTTGCCATTTTACAGGTGTTCCTGTGTAGCACATATACATAGATTACACCTACTGCACAGCTGGATCAATATCGACGGGCGGCTGATACTTCACGAGGATCCGGATCTGCCGACGGCGGCCAAGTGGATGGACGAGTGGAATGACACCTGATCCGGTGGATCCGATCGAGGTCATGGTCCTCGACACCTCGGCGCTGCTGGACTGGGCGCACCGTAATCCCGCGGATCGTTCGATCACGGACTACGACTACCGGGCGGTGTGGTAGAGAGAAGCCAACGTGCGGGGACATATATGCCGTCCAAGGTATCCGCGAGCGGAAGTTGACTGGGATACCGACCTTGACTAATCTTAGTCAGGATGAAGCAGGTAAACATGCTGGAAGCCAAGACGAACCTTTCACGGCTTATCGCCGATGTTGAGGCACATCGGGAAGAGACTATCATTATCGCGCGGAACGGCCGTCCGGTGGCCCGGTTGGAGGCAACTGAATCGACCGATGTGGCGGGTGCCGTACGGCGAATCGGTGCTGCTCGCGGCGCTTTTGAGGTCCCTGACGATATTGACACCCCCTATGGCGATCTCGCGGATCTTTTTGGCGGAGCTGTCGGCGACCGGTCCGATTCGTCATGAGGCTCCTTCTGGACACGCATATCGCACTGTGGGCCGTTACGGACTCACCGCGTCTCCCGGAGACTGCGCGAAGCGCGATTTTGGCCCCGCAGAATGAGGTCTGGATAAGCGCGGCATCAATCTGGGAAATCTCGATTAAGCATGCCCTCGGTCGTGGCGGGATGCCAATTTCCGGAACCGAGGCGGTCCATTGGTTTGCCGTTTCCGGGTACCGGGACCTTCCGATTACGTCGACCCATGCCGCGGCAGTTGACGCGCTTCCCGCGATTCACCGTGATCCCTTCGACCGGATCCTCATCGCCCAGGCGCAGACGGAGCCGCTTCGATTGGTAACCCATGACGACGTGATTGCGCAGTATTCTGACGTAGTAATGGTGGTATAGCGGAGTTGTTCGTCAGCAACGAACGCCTGCTTCCTGGATGGCGGAGAGCAAGCCCCGCAAGTAAGGAGATGAATGCCCGGTGATTCGTCACAATCTGGTTGCTCGCTTGCGGTAGCGTGGGAGGGCACCGCCGAGAATCCCTACGACTCGACGGATGAGTATCTCCGCGCGTTGCGGGACGAGTCATGCAGAAGTTCGAAGACTTGGGGGGGTTGGCATCCAGACCGTCGTGAATACACTGTCCCGCCGAGGTAATCTGCGCTCGAAGACTTCCAGGATGTCGCGGTAATCGAGGCGATCGCCCGCTTGGCGAGCCACCGCGCATACCTCCACGCCGACGGCCGAAGGTGTCAGGGCCGCCCACATTCAATCCGCGAAGGCGGTTTACCACCGTCACATGGGCGTATTCCTGGCAGGCGTTCAGGTCTTCCGAATACAATGTCGTGCACCCTGCGGTTTCCGCGTATAGCACGTCCTTGATTCTGACCATTTTTATGGTCATACTGTACGCATGAAGACCCTGGCAAAGAGCGAGTTCAAGGCACGGATGCTGGAGATCATGCGCGGAATCGAGGCAACCGGTGAGGAGATAGTCGTTACGGACCACGGGAGGCCGTGTATCGTGGTGGGGCCATATGTGGCAAAGCGCGATGTCCGGGAGGTCTTTGGCGACATGAGCGGCCGGCTGGTACTTCACGAGGATCCGGATCTGCCGACGGAGGCCGAGTGGGTGGACGAGTGGAATGACACCTGATCCGGTGGATCCGATCGAGGCCGTGGTGCTCGACACCTCGGCGCTGTTGTATTGGACGCTCGCACCCGAGCGACTTACTCCCCGGGCACACGGATACATCGACGCCGCAATTGAGGTACAGGTCCTTTCAATCTCTCTGTGGGAGATCGCCCTGAAACACCGGAAGGGTGCTCTGGAGCTCCCCGGACCGATCGAGGAATACCGAAAGCGTTTATTCACGGTGGAGCGCCTGAACATCCGTGGTCTCGACGGCACCCTCGCCGTAGCCGGTGCGTTACTGGACTGGGCGCACCGTGATCCCGCGGATCGGTGGATCACCGCCCTGGCGATGCACCGTGAGTCGCCGCTCATAACCTCGGACCGCGCGATCAGGGACTACTACCACCGGGCGGTGTGGTAGGAAGCAGCCGAGGTGCAGGGACATCTCAGCGGTAATTCTCGACAATTCTTCGCAGCCGAGGGCGCGGAGCGCTCTGGTAGACATGAAGAACGAACTGGAAGACCTGTTTAAGAGACTTGTCGATCGCGTAGAACGGGAAGAGTTGATACGCTGTTGGGCTCCCTTGAGAATCCCCCGGATTCTTGAGGAAACGCCCGAAGCGGGCAGCGTTACCGACCAGCCCGAACGGCCCACCTGATCGCATCAACTCTGTTGCGCCACCTCTGCTGCGTGGCACCCACCGAGATGTCGGCTGCCAACAAGTCGGTGTCCAGACCCCGCCGCACCCCGCTACTCCCTTGAAAAGTGCAAACAAAATGTTTCCACCGGATTTCGCCGATCTTCACAGGTCTTTACCGGGCAACACAAATTGTTTGCACAATTCTACGGGGCGCAAGGTGCTCAGAGCGGCCGAGTCGGGGCGCGGTCGGGGTCAGGTGGCGCGGTCTTCCCCGGTCTCGGCCCGTTGGTAGAGCACATAGGGGCAGAACGGCCGGTGTCCAATATCATCACCCCGTCCCACCCCCACGATACCGCGGATCCTCGATCAACGGCCGCACAATCCCCTCCAGTCCATTGGCCTTGATCTCGTACATGGAGGCCAGCATCACCCCAAGCTCTCCCTGGGGAAATCCCTTCCCCCGAAACCACACCACGTAGGGCTCCGGAAGATCCACCAGGTAGCGCCCGGCGTACTTGCCAAAGGGCATGCGGGTGTTGGCGAGTTTCAGCAAGAACTCCTGGTCCTCGGTCATGTACACATCACCCGGTCACCACGACCACGCCCCACATGATCACGAAACTCACCACGATGCTCAGGTTGACCATGGTGGTGGCCAGCCGCGTGTCCAGGCCGAACTCCACGCTGAAGGGGATGCTGGTCATGCCGATGGGAAGGATGAAGACGATGGCTAATACCTGTCGGTACAACGGAGTCGCTCCCAGCAACAGGATGCTGGCTACTGCCAGCAGGGCTCCCACGGCATAGCGCAATCCCAGGACGCGGACGATCACCGGCCAATCACTGCGCCGCACCCGGAGCGACTGAAAGATGCCCAACACCAAGAGCGCCAGCGCCCCGTTGGCATCGGCCACGGTGCTGATCCCCCGCTCCACGGCGGCGGGAAAGCGCCACCCCGTGAGGTTGAGCACCAACGCAAACAGAAAGACCACCATCGGCACGGAGGTGATGAGCGTGCGGCCGATTCGCCGCAGCGCCTCGCCCACGCGGAGCACCGGTTCCGCGCCGGTGTTACTACCAGCGCCGGCTTCGCCCAGCTCGGCGCCGCCGCCCCCCGCTCGGCCTGAGCTCTCCGCAGCGCTACTCCCACCTTCACCCCCGGCTGCGGTGCTCGCCGCCACCCGCGCCGCGGCGAGCCCGCCGAACCAGCCGGCAACAACGTAGTTGATACCCAGTACGGTGAGCCCGTTGCCCACGTCGAAGATCGCCAGCATTCGCACCGCCTCGGTGCCCCAAATCCCCATGACGATGGGAAATGCAAACAGTCCGTTGTTAAATCCCATGGAGCACATCGTCATGAGACCGCGTTCCGCCGGTGGGCGACGGCGAAACAGCACCGTCGCCGCCGCGAACGCCACGGCACTGTGGGCCAACGCCAGCAGCGGCAGGAACAACAGTGAGAACGACAGTTCGACACCAGGAAGGGTTTCCAGAATGAGCGCCGGCAGAGTTACGTTGATCACGAGCTTCGCCAGGATCGTGCCATGCTCCCGGGTGACCAGCCCGGTCTTGCGCAGCACGTAGCCCAGGGCGATCACCAGCACGGCGGAGAGAAAGACGATGTTGGGGTCGGTGGCGGCGGTACTCATCGGCAGCGATCATGCCATGAACGCGTGTACCTGGTCAGCGCCACAGGACCCGCGGCGACCGCCCACGGCGGGCCGGCACCCGCGGCGGCCCGGCGCGCACGCGGGCGCGTTCTCACATACCGAAGAACGCTGCCACCAGCAGGTAGGTAACGACAATCGCCGCCAGGATAATAAAGAAGTAGGGCAGGATCACCTGCAGGCCGGCGACCACCAGAGCAAAAATGTCGGTCCCGCGGAACTCCGGCTCCGGCTTGCTCCGGCGGCTGGGGCGGCGCCGGCTCCACAGCCGGCCTCCACGGCGAGACCTGCTCTTAGGGAAGATCAGCAACGGACACTCCCGAACCGGGGGCGCCGGCGGTGGTGAGTTCCTCCGGGGGATGCACCAGGTGGCACGCGGCAAAGTGGCCGGATTCGGTGGCGCGCAGCGGCGGTACCACGGCGCGACACACGTCCATCACGTAGGGGCAGCGCGTGTGAAACGGACAGCCCGCCGGGGGATTGGCGGGACTGGGTACGTCACCCTTGAGGATGATGCGCTCCTTCTTGACCGTGGGATCGCTCTTAGGGATCGCCGAGAGCAGCGCCTGGCTGTAGGGGTGCAGCGGATTCTTGTAGAACTCATCCTTCTCCGCCACTTCCACCAGCCGGCCCAGGTACATCACCCCCACCCGGTCGGCGATGTGCTTCACCACGCTCAGGTCGTGGCTGATAAACAGGTACGTCAGGTCCCGCTCATCCTGGAGGTCTTCCAGAAGGTTAATAATCTGACTTTGGATACTTACATCCAGGGCGGAGATCGGCTCGTCGGCCACGATAAACTGCGGGTCCAGGGCAAGCGCCCGCGCAATGACCACCCGCTGGCGCTGGCCCCCGGAGAACTCATGCGGATAGCGGTGCACGTGGTGGGACTGCAGGCCGCAGCGCACCAGCACTTCCTCGGCACGGTCCATCGCCTCCGATCCGGTGGCAATGTTGTGCACCTGCAGGATCTCCTTAATCGCCGCCCCCACGGTCATCCGTGGGTTGAGGGCGCTGTAGGGATCCTGAAAGACGATCTGCATCTCTTTGCGCATGAGCCGCAACCGCTCTTCGGTGGCGGTGTACACGTTCTCCCCGCGATACAGCACCTCCCCGGCGGTGGCGTTCTGCAGCCGCAACACCACCTGCCCGGTGGTACTCTTGCCGCAGCCGCTCTCCCCCACCAGGGCAAACGTCTCGCCGGGGTAGATATCGAAACTGATACCGTCTACCGCCTTCACGTGACCTACGGTTCGGCTAAAGACCCCGGTCTTAATGGGGAAGTACTTCTTCAAGTCCCGGATCGATACTACCGGGTCGCGGTCATAGCGTGGTTCAACCATTGCTGCCTTCCTGTATCTCCTCATGCAACCAGCACCGAACCAAATGGCGGTCATCCAGCATCGTCACTCCCGGCATCTGCGCGTGACACACCGGCATGGCGTGGGGACAGCGCGGATGGAACGGGCAGCCCCCGGGCATCTTCAGCGGGTTGGGCACGTTGCCGGGGATAAACTCCAACCGGTCTCCGGTACCTTCGATCGTGGGGCGACTGCCGATCAACCCCTGAGTGTAGGGGTGCGACGGTGAATGAAACAGCGTCTGCACGTCCGCCTGTTCCACCACCTTGCCGGCATACATCACCGCCACCCGGTCGGCCATTTCCGCGATCACGCTCAGGTCATGGGTGATAAACAGAATCGCCGTGCCGATGCGCTCGGAGAGCTCCCGCATGAGCTCCAGGATCTGCGCCTGGATCGTCACATCCAGGGCGGTGGTGGGCTCATCGGCGATGAGCAGCTTAGGATTGCAGCTCAATGCCATGGCGATCATCGCCCGCTGGCGCATACCGCCGGAGAAGCGGTGCGGGTACTCGTCGATCACCTCGTCGGCGCGAGGAATTCCCACCGTCCTGAGCATTTCGATCGCTCGGCCGCGGAGTTCCGCGCCGGAGAGCCCCTGGTGCAGGTTAATCGCCTCCATCAGCTGGTCCCCGATCGTGAACACCGGGTTGAGGCTGGTCATGGGCTCCTGAAAGATCATGGCGATATCGTTGCCCCGGACCTTGCGGAGCTCTTCTTTGGAGATCTTCAGCAGGTCGCGCCCATCGAAGTTGATCTCGCCGCCGTCAATCGAGGCGGGGGGCGTGGGGAGCAGTTGCAGGATGCTCAATGAAACGGCGGTCTTGCCGCAGCCGCTCTCCCCCACCAGTCCCACCACTTCCCCGGCGTTGATTTCCAAATTCACGTGATCTACGGCCCGAACTTTGCCGCCGTCGGTGTTAAAGCTGGTCTGCAGGTCACGGATTTCAAGTAGAGGTGCCATCGATGTTCCTATTGGTGTGTAATGCTGCCATGCGCGTCATCTCATGTTACCGCGTCTTGGGATCCAGCGCGTCCCGCAGTCCGTCTCCCACCAGGTTGAATCCCAGCACCATAAACAGAATCGCCAGGCCCGGATAGGTGGTGAGATGGTGCGCGGTACGGATGTAGTCGCGACCGTTACTGAGGATCGCGCCCCACTCCGGCGTAGGCGCCTGCGCGCCCAGTCCGAGAAAGCCCAGACCCGCCGCCCACAAAATGGAAGTGGCGATCTGGAAGGTGCTCTGCACGATAATCGGAGCCAGACAGTTGGGCAGGATGTGGCGGAAGATAATACTGAAGTCACCAATTCCCGCCGCCCGCGCCGCCGCCACGTAGCTCTGCTCCTTGGCGGCCAGCACCGATCCGCGCACCAGACGGGCGTAGATCGGCACGCTGGCGATTCCCGTGGCGATCATTACGTTCTCGACACCTACCCCTAACACCGTAACCACCACGATCGCCAAGAGGATTCCCGGAAAGGCGATCATAATGTCGATAAAGCGCTGGGTGATGATGTCGAGCTTACCCCCGTAGTACCCGCTCACCGAGCCGATCGGCACCCCGATGCCGATCCCGATTATCACCGATATCAGGCCGATGCCCAGGGAGATTCTGCCCCCGTAGAGCATGCGGCTGTAGAGATCCCGCCCGAGCTCATCGGTTCCCAGCCAGTTCTCACCACTGATCGGCTGGAGCCGGTTGGTAAGATCATTATCGGTGGGACTGTGCGTTGAGAGCACCGGGGCAAACACCGCAGCCACCACAAACAGCCCGATAATCGCCAGGCCCACTACCGCGCCGCGATTACGCAGCAGATGACGGATTACCGCCCGAAACTCGCTATGTTCCTCGGCACCGGCAACGTCTACTTCAACTTCTTCCGGAACGATTTCTGGATTACTCATATCCGTATGCCACCCCTTAGTTGTCCTGGCCCTGGTAGTGAATCCTGGGGTCTAGGAACGCGTATATCACATCCACCACCAGGTTGATAATCACAAAGAGAAACGCCAGGAGCATCACCGTGCCCTGCACCACCGGATAGTCCCGGCGGAGAATGGCGTCCACCAACAAGCGTCCCACTCCGGGCCAGGCAAACACCGTCTCCGTGAGTACCGCGCCCCCGAGCAGAATACCAAACTGCAGACCCAACACCGTCACCACCGGAATCAGCGCGTTCTTCAGGGCGTGCTTGTAAATCACCACCCGTTCCGCCAATCCCTTGGACCGGGCGGTGGTGATGAAGTCCTGTTTGAGCACGTCCAACATACTGGAGCGGGTGATCCGCGCCATTAATGCGGCACTGGCCATTCCCAGAGTGATGCTTGGGAGAATCAGGTGGCGCACACTGCCCATGCCGGTGGCCGGCAGCCACCGCAACTGCACTGCAAACAACAGCTGCAGCATCAGCGCCATCCAGAACACCGGCGCCGCCACCCCTACCAGCGCCACAAACATACTGGCGTTGTCAAAGACGGAGTTGCGCCGCGTGGCGGAAACGATTCCCGCGGACACGCCGACCACCGTGGCGATAAGCAAAGATATGCTCGCTAACGTCAGCGTCCGGGGGAAGCGCTCCCCAATTTCGGTCGTAACCGGGCGTCTACTAAAGGTAGAAACACCCAGATCACCGGTAACCAAGCCGCTCATGAAATTGCCGTATTGGATGTGAACCGGATCGTCCAGACCGTAGCGGTCACGAACCTGTTGGATATACTCCGGAGTTGCATTGACGCCGGCCAAGGCGCGTGCCGGATCGCCCGGCAGCAGCCGGATAATGGAAAACACAATCAGCGAGACCCCAATCACAACCGGAATCGTGAGCAGCAGTCGGCGCATAATGTACTGATACACGGGTAGTAGCCTCCTAACGCAAGGCTGATCGGATCGGAAGATGAGAAGACCGCCGCCCCGGCCGGGGCGGCGGCCTTCATTACAATACCATTTTAGTCAGCGAAGTAGGCATCCCACGCGCTCAAGTTCTCAAGCGGGTGGTGAATCAGGCCTTCCACGTTGGTGCGGTTGGCGTTGATCTGACCCTGATCATATAGGAAGATCCACGGGGCGTCCTCCCAGATCAGCTCAATCGCCTCGGCGTAGAGCTCTTCCCGCGCTTCGCGGTCAGTCTCAACCCGGGCATCATCAAGCAGCTCATCCACGCGCTCGTTCTCGTAGAATCCACGGTTGTTACCGTTGGGATTCCACTGGCGGCTGTGGAGCAGTGCGTACAGGCCGTAGTCGGAGTCCAGCGTTACCGTTCCCCAACCGAGCATAAACGCATCGTACTCAGCTTCTTCCGGCGGCTGACTGGTGAACTCCAGGTAGCTGGACCACTCGCGCGTCTCCAGCGTGGCGTTCACGCCAACCTCGGCGAGCATGTCCTGCACCGCTTCCGCCACGGTAGCGTCCAAGAGATAACGTCCGGTGGGGTGGTGGAGCGTCATGTCCAGACCATCCTCGTACCCGGCTTCCGCCAGGAGCTCCCGGGCGCGCTCAGGATTGTACTCGTAGGGTCCCACCGACTCGTGTCCAAATACCGCCGGTACCACCGGAGCATCGGAAACGTTGAAGACGCCGTCAAACAGGCCGTCCACGATCGCCTGCTTGTCCACGGCGTAGTTCAGCGCCTGGCGGACGCGGGGATCGTTAAAGGGCTCTTTCTGGTTGTTAAACCCAATGTACACGGTCCGCACACTGGTCTCATAGACCACTTCAATTTCGGGGATCGCCTCGAGACGATCGGTCTCCTGCGGGGGAACGCGCATGATCGCATCCGCCTCACCCGTCTCAAGCGCCACGATCAACGCGGAACTTTCCGGAATGAAGTCAAACTCGATGGTGGGGATCTGGGACAGATCGCCGTAGTAGTCCTCGTTCACCTCGAGCACGATCTGCTCACCACGACTCCACTCGGTCATGCGGTAGGGTCCGGTACCGATCGGAATCTCAAAGGTGTCATTAGGACCGAGGCCCTCGAGCTGCGCCGGGCTGACAATACCGATGAAGCTATGTGACAGGTGGGCGAGAATCGGGGCAAACGGCTGAGAGAGCTCCATGGTCAGCTCATACTCACCGGTGGCCTCAATCGACTCCACCGTTCCCAGCAGGAAGGCGTACGCCGCACCCACATCGGGGTCTACAAAGCGGCGCAGGTTGACCGCCACCGCTTCCGCGTTCAGGGGCTCTCCATCGTGAAAGGTCACACCTTCACGAATCTGGAACGTCCACACCGTGCTGTCATCGTTGGCTTCCCAACTGGTCGCCAGCATCGGGGTGAGAGATCCATCCTCTTCCATGTAAATCAGTCGCTCCACCACGTGCTCACCAACGGTGGCGGCCGGAGCGGACGTCATGTTTACCGGGTCCAGGGACTCCGGCTCGGCGCCGATACCGATCGTGAGGGTGTCGCGCTCCTCAGCGGGGGCAGCCTCTTGGGCTCCTCCGGCAAAGACGCTTCCCACCGCAATTAGGGACACCAGCATCCACACTGTGGTCACGGACCACATCTTGACTATGCCTCGCATAGCACCTCCTCTTTGAAATATAACTTCACGAGTATATTCTTGAGGTTTTCACCGGTCAATAGGCGGTTCGGCAGCCGGTTTCCGTATATATATCAGATTTCCGACTCCGCGTCGGTACCGGAGGGCTCGGAACGCTGCTCCGCGGCGGCGGCCTGCTCGGCCGTTGCAGCCTGCTCGGCATCATATTTCTTCCATTCCTCCGCCACATCAAACATATTCGGCACCCGACTGCCCATCATTGGGGGTGGCGTCCGCTCCTCGTGGGGCCGACGGTTACGGTGAATCTCCATCTCATCCGGTTCCTGAATCCGAACATCGGAATATCGACCGGAGGCGGTTACCGGCGGCTGCCCAACGTTGCGATGAGACAGCAACACGGAGTAGACGTCGGTAAGATCCTGCCCCGACTCGCAGATCGTGTAGCGGTAGTAACAGTCGCCGCTTTCAAGAGCGGCCCGGTGGCGCGCGTTCTGCGGCAGGTCCGGATCACTTTCGGTGCGGATCTCGCTGCGCAGCCCCCCATACCAGGCGCGCCCCATCTTCATAATCCGCGGCACCCGGGCGTTCTCCAGGTAGTAGAGCTCCCAGATCCCCGCCATAGACGGCACCGCCCCGTTGATGTCCCACCGCGAAACCGGCAGTAACGGCGACCAAATAATGTTGAAATAGGCGATCTCCCGGCGGACACGCTTCACCACCACGGGGCTGCGACGACTCATAGGCGTGAGTATAGCGCGGAAGCGGGGGGCGTTTCAGCCCACTCCGATCGGCCGTGCATCCAGGGTAGCTTCAGCACGCGTCAGCCGCACCAGTTCGCGCAACTCTACGCGATTTTGGACATCGAGTTTGCGGTAGATATGCCGACAGTGTGTCTTGAGCGTGTTTGCGGAAACGTGGAGCACGTCGCAGATTTCTCGGTTCTTCTGCCCACCGTTAAGCAGGGTTGCGATTTCAGCTTCACGCTCGGTAAGGATGGCGCGGAGAGACACGGGGAGCGCACTATCCTCACCCCCCTCTTCATCGGGTGGCGATATGGCACGCTCCCGCACTACCCGGCCCATAAGGGCAATCGCGGCAAACAGCGGAATCAGCAGGAGGAAGAACTGTCGTTCCGCCACTAACGCCTCCCAGAACACGATCGTCAGGGCGGATCCCGCAGCGGTACCCAGCAGGAACGTGGCCACCCCGACGTTCTGCAGCTGCGCGTTCTTATAAAGAAACACCAGGTCTGCAGACCACACCCAGACGTAGACTCCCAGAAACGCCCATCCGATCTCCACCGCGGTCTGCGAGAGCACATACTGCGGAACACCGGGATTCAATTGAAAAAACACCAACGCCAACCCGGTGGCGGCGACGCCGATGTACATCGTCATGAGACGTCCGAACCGGTCGCTGACATACCCCGCCAGCGGCACAAACAGAACATAGGAGAGCACGTTGTAATAGCGGTCGGCGGGGTTTCGGGCGAATTCCGGAAACATCGCCGCAAAGGTGAAGCCCGCCACGATGTAGATGAGAAACACCACCGTCAGGGCGCCCACAGGTACACGCCGATAGAGAGGTACCGGCCGATCCGGCTGTACGCTCCAGGAAAGCAGAAACGTCTTGTCGCGGGGAAGCCGGTGGAAACACGGAATCGTCATGAAAAGTAGCACCGCCACCGCTGGGGATAATACTGCCACGGGCAAGGATGGTGACACCACGTTAAACAGATAGAGAAACCCGTACGACGCCATCAACACGTGAGCGATCGTCCGCCCTCGCAGATGGCGAGGGACCGTCCCCAAGAAGTTGCGGGACCAGAATACCGCCACCCGTCCGAGGACCAACGCCATCACCGCGAGCGTGACCCATTGCACGGGGCGTGGCTGCAGATGGAACGAGGCCACCAAGAGCGCCGCCACCGAGGTTATGATCGGCAGGTACAACCGCTTCCGCTCCACCGCGAAGGGCCATCCCGGGGGCACGATCATTGAAGCGGCTAAGGTGATAAGAAACACCGTACTCATGAAGGCGGCGTCCTGGAGGCCCACAATCCTGGACAGCACCGGACCAAATGCCGAGAAGACGAGAATCGCTCCGTAGGGAAAACCCAGCATCATAATGAGATTCCGCACCTGCCTGACGCTCATATCTACAATTATAGGGGAAGGTCACCCCATAATTCACCCCAAACGCAGACAGAAGCGCCGAATAGGTCCTCGACATGCGCTCGACAAGAACGGGTGATACCGGAGGAGGCACCGGTATCACCCGCCAGTTGTCCCAAGATCAGCTATCCTAAGATCACAGGAGAACCTATCGTTGTGCCGTTACTACCGCTGTAGACCGACTGAACGTCAGATCCTCAGCGGAGACCTCCA
>CAYQRW010000060.1:0-15148 GCA_964419735.1 uncultured Spirochaeta sp. | reverse complement strand
GCGGCGGGCGCTCGTCCGCCAGATCGATCAGCGCTTTGAACTCGAGGCTCAGCTGATCTACAGCACGATCGGCGGGTATTTGGACCATTCCATAGATCTCGCCTCCCAGATTCCCAGCCGAACGCAGATTCGCAGAGAGCTGCGACGCTACGTTCAAGGCGAGATTAGCTTCGAAGAACACCGGGAGTTTGCCGCGCCTCGCCTGGCCGAAGCGGTGAACGCCGCCGATGATGTCGTCGCCGTAACCCGAGTTGATCGGAATCGTGATCCTCTGGTGGTGGTAGGACCCCGCCTCACTATGCCGGGGTCTCTTCAGTTCCACCCCGGCAGCGGCCAGATCGCCGGGACGGTAATCCGATCCGGTTCCATCGGTGTCTTTGTGATAGTGGTACCGATCCGCGACCCCCTCGCAGGCCTGCTGGGGTACGATCTGGTGGGGATATCCCTGGGCTCTCTCCAGCAACAGCTCTCCCGGGCTACTCGGCTGTTTGATGATACCGGGGCTACGCTCTCTACCGGAGATCGAATAGTGGCTGCTTCCGGTAATCGGTGTCCGTCGGGCGGCTCCCACGATAATGATGACGATCTCTGTGCCACCGTCCAATACCAAGTGGCATCTCAGTGGAACCTTACGGTCACACGTCCCACCGACACGCTCTACGCTTCAGCCGAGACGTTTCTGCGCCGGATGGCGATCGCCACCGTAGCTATCGCGCTGGTGATTCTGGTGCTGGTCCACCGGTCGGTACTGGTGGTCAATGAGCGGGCCCGTGCGGCGGAACTGGAACGGGACATCGCTAACCGCCGGATCCTGTTGAAGGAGGTGCACCATCGTATTAAGAACGATCTCTCCTTGGTGGGGTCGCTTCTGTCACTCCAGAGTGGAAACTCCTCGGAAGAGGCGGTGCAATCCGCACTGGCTGAAGCGGAACACCGGGTGCAGGTTGTCTCGGAGATCTACGACCAGCTGTACCGGACGGAGGATTTTGGCCACGTGCACATCAAGAAGGTGCTCCAGGAGTTCATGAAGCAGTTTCCCGACGTGGCGATCACCTTGTCGGTGGAAGACCTGCTTCTGGACCGCACCGTTGCCGTACCGGTGGGGATTATTGCTAACGAACTCGTGGTGAATGCGGTGAAGTACGGCCATTCAGAGGCAGGCGCTCCGGAGATCGCGGTCCACCTCTACCGCGAGGACAGCGGAGCGCTTCATATCACCGTTCGCGATACTGGTCCCGGATTCCCCTCGCATGATCCCCAGCAGCTTTCGGGATTCGGCTTATCCATGGTGGATGCGCTGGCGGCACAGTACGATGGGGAACTCTTCCTGCCGGAGACGGAGGAGGGCGGCGTCGTCGAAGTTGTACTGCGGAGCCTGGAGAGTTCTCCAGCGTGAAACTGCATTCCGCCGACCTCACCCGAGCGCTGGAGCTTCCGCTTCCGGGAACTAGTGCCCACGAGACGATGATGCCCTTCGGCGCTCGCCGTCATCGGATGAGTTCCGTCTCGTCGGCAACGCGGCGCGGCGCGGTACTGATCACCTTGGTGCCCGCAGACCGGGACACCGAGCTCCCCCTGATTCAACGCTCGGACGACGGGGGACCCCATGCGCTGCAGATTTCGCTCCCCGGGGGTGCAGCAGAACCGGAGGACACGAGCAGCGCGGACACTGCGCTCCGGGAAGCTCAAGAGGAAATCGGCCTCAAACCGCAGCACGTAACCGTTTTGGGAACCCTGAGTGACCTGTACATCGATGTCAGCGATTTTCTGATTACGCCGGTGGTGGCGTGGTATGACCGCGAGAACCCGGAGGATTCGTTCTGGCCTACCCTCCGCCGCCAGCCGCGGGAGGTGCGGCGGATCGTGCGTGGATCGCTGAACATGCTTCAGCAGACTCAGGCACACCGCCGGGTAGACGCCCGGGGGATTGAGCTCACCGCACCCAGCTTCCTTGCGGAAGAGGAAATCGTCTGGGGGGCTACCGCGATGATCCTGGGAGAATTGCTGGAACTGCTGCGCAGCACACGGCGGAGCTGAGTCTGATTGAGCCGGTCTCGTAGGTTATGTCCCCGTAGCTCATAGCCCCGTAGGCGATCGCGCCGGCGCCATTCCATCCCTCAAAAATCGGGAGGAAGCTGGTAGGCGGGCTCGTTTTCGGGCTTGGAGAAGTAGTATCCCTGCACCAGGTCGACTCCACTATTCCGAAGGAACATCAGCTCCTCCTCCGTTTCTACTCCTTCCGCAAGCAGAATAATACCGTTGTCCTGGGAGATCCGTTGTAATCCGGCGAAGATCGACTGTTTCAGCGAGTCCGTGTCAATGCCTCGAATCAAGTGCAAATCCAGTTTCATGATATCCGGCCGTAGCGTGGCGAGGGTATTCAGCGAAGAGTAGCCGCTACCAACATCATCCAAAGCGGTCCGCACGCCCTGGGACTGGTAGTAGGTGAGAATCCGCTTCAGATGCTCGACATCTTCAAAAGACTCCGACTCCACGATTTCAAAGACAATCCGATCCCGAGGAATACCTACCTGCCGCGCCTTCTCCATTGTGGTCCGCAAACAGTACTCGGGATCGTAGATCGCGTTGGGCAGGAAATTGATAAAGATGTAACCCGGGACGTTCTTGTCGCAGGCGCTCTGCAGGGCGTTTTCCCGCACCACCCGATCCAGGTTGAACAGTAGCTTAAGATCCTTGGCCTGCCCAAAGAGATCCGCCGGGGGGATAATCGATCCGTCCTGGGCGATGCCCCGCGATAGGCACTCATAGCCATACACTGCCCGGTCGTTCAATGAAATAATCGGCTGAAACTGCACCAGGACTTTGTGTTCGTCGATAACGCTCACCAGATCGGAGGCGTTCACGATCTGGAACCACTGCTGCAGCGGCTTCATGAACTGCATCGTCTCCATGTCCGGAGATTCACCCTCCCGGAGCACCAGCACGTTGATATTGCCTTTCTCATCCTCGGAGAAACGGTCATCCTCGTAGAGCCGCTGAATCACCTCCGGCACGTTATCGGTCGTCACGGAAAACATCATCTCCACCCGGTCAACGGTGTAGCCGTAATCCTGCAAGATCTGGGACACCTGGGTCACCAGATACCCGAAAAAGGTGTTGAAGTACATCGTTGCCGAGGTACCTGGGGAGAAGCGGGAGACGATATCGCACACGTAACAGCTCATGATATGAGGATACGTCGGGCAAACGGAGGGAGGCAAGTCACCGCCACGGGTCACAGCGGTTTGAGGTGAGCCTCGAGCCACGCGGCGTACCGCCGAGATATCTTGGTGGTAAGCGGTCCCGGCGGACCGAGGTGAACGGTATCGATGGACCGCACGGGCACTACCCCGCGGGTGGAGGACGTGATAAACGCCTCATGAATCGCCCCAGACTCGAGCTGGGCGATGGTGGCCGGCTGGAAATCTACGGTCACCTCCGGCGCCAGGTCATCGATCACGGTAAGGACGATCCGCCGGGCAATCCCGTGGAGCACCCCTTCCCCGGCGGTGTGCACCGTGCCACCGATGCACGCGTAGAAATTGGAGCTGGCCCCCTCGAGAATCGCCCCATCCTCCCGCGCCAGGAGGTGCTCGTAGACTGGTTCCGCGCGCCGGTGAGGCGGCGCCTCCAACGACCGCCGCTCTACCATCCAGGCGGTACTTTTGATCGCCGCATCGGTCCGCACCGCACCCCGGTGCACACTGCAGTGAACGCCCCGCCGCAGCAGTTCCGGATCAACTCCACGGGCCGGTTCCATAGCCAGACGATACCAGGGGGGATCGTCCAGAACGGCAGTCACTCGGAAACGCCCATCCCGGGGCGTCTCTCGCCCCAGCTTGAGGCGCATTTCGCGCAAAATCTGCCGAAGCTGGGTTCGGGGAATGCGAAGCGGCCGCCCCTGGGCCGCGGCGGAGCGTTCCATGCGATCAAAGTGGGCATCCAGCTCGAGAACCTGACCGCCGTGGTAGGTGCGGGCCACCAAGTACACCCCGTGCGGTGGCTCGTCCCGGGCCGCTTCGGATAACGAGGAATGAGCCGAGTGCATCCACTCAATCTGGGCGCCTTCAGGGCCCCGAGCTACGGCGAGTACGATTGACATTCTTCCTCCTCAATCTTGAGCAATTTGCTTGTTCAATCTATACTGTCAGCTATCATGAGAATAACCACCAAAGGTCGTTACGCATTGCGGGCAATGACCAACCTCGCGGCCTCGTTTACGGGCAAGCCTCGTCCGATTAAGGCGATCGCCGCCGAGGAGAACATCTCCCCTGAATTTCTTGAGCAGATCTTCTTTCGACTCAAGAAGGCCGGTATCATCGGCTCTGTCCGCGGCCCGGGCGGTGGATTCGTGCTGGTAAAGCAACCGGAAGAGATCACGATCAAGGACATCTTCGTTGCGGTGGATGAGGGGCTCGATCTGACTCCCTGTACCGCCTGTACTGAAACCGATGGCGTGGATCCCTGTGACCGCATGGACCGCTGCCTCGTGTATTCCGTGTGGCAGGAAGCGTCCGACCACATCATCAACTATTTTGACAGTATCACGCTCAAGAACATTCTTGAGAAGAATCCGGAAAAAGTAGAACAACTGATGTCAGGGAGTGAAGTCTCCGCCTAAGCCGGCCACCTCTCCAGTGTCGGTGGTACCTCCGCCTCGTCGCTCGGAATCCCTGACGTGAAGATCAACCTGGGGAAAGGGGATTTCAATTCCGTGCGTGCGAAACGCCCGCCAGATCTCAAGATTGGTCCAGCTGAGTGCCGGCACCCGTTCATGGGCGTCGCGAATCCATGTGCACAGTTTGACGGTAATCCCTGAATCATCGAAAGACCACACGCGATACCGGTGATCCCGCCCGTCATACGCCCAGGGGTTGCGCTGCGCGATCTCGAGCAGCACCTCCCCCACCCGATCGAGATCGCTGCCATAACTCACCTGCACCGG
The DNA here is from genome assembly GCA_964419735.1 of uncultured Spirochaeta sp. Lineage (GTDB taxonomy): Bacteria > Spirochaetota > Spirochaetia > DSM-27196 > Alkalispirochaetaceae > Alkalispirochaeta. Next base: position 10,203 of record CAYQRW010000060.1, on the reverse strand, counting down.
GGTACACAGCAGAATCGACACATCGTCGTAGGAGTAGTTGTGCATCGTATTGCCGGTAATTTTCGAGTTGGGAATGATGATCGTTTCATGGGTTACGGTATTGACCACGGTGTGGAGCAGCTTGATCTGTAGTACGGTACCCTCGATCTCATCGATCAACACGCGATCTCCCTCTTTAATTGGGCGGGAGAAGATGATAATCAGCCCCGCAAACATGTCACCGACTGCTTGCTGCAGTCCAAAGCCGACACCAATACCGAGGACACCGAAGAGAACCGCCAACGATGACAGGTTGATTCCGATGATGCTCAACCCTACCACTACGGTGAGCCCCATCACGGCGAATCGCGAGACGTTGAGCAGCGAAAAGGCGCGGGCCGAGTCCAGGTTGAGCCGTCGCACGAGCCCGTGCTCCATCATCCGTCGCGTCATGCGGGAGAGCCACCCGGCAAGATAGAACACGGGAATCACCAGTATGAGCGTCACGAAGGAAATCTCCGTGCTGCCGGAGCTGTAGAACGGCTGATTGAGAATCCGCAAAAATGCCCCGGTCCACCGGATGACCTCCGCTCCCAGGAGGCGCGAGCCCAACCCTACTATCGTGAGCGCCCACAAAATACGACGGATGCGGCGCACCCAATGAGTCACGCGCCGGCGCGTCTCCTCAGTGAGCTCCAACCGCCTCAGCGTGCGCCGCACGATGAGCGCGACCAGGTACAGGGCGGCCAGAACGCCCAGCGCCGGGAGCAGAAACTGCACCACCAGTTCCCACAGCGTGAAGGGCAGCGTCACCGGTCCCAGGACAATCCGCTCGGTGAGAAACGGGGGCAGTTCAAAAAGGTTGAGCATTCCTGCATAATAGCAGGATGCGTGTCACCCGTGACAATACAATAGCCGTGATTGTCGATGTCCAGGAGCGGCTTCATCCCCATATGTATGATGCCGATCAGGTTCTCACCAAGATCGGCACCCTTATTCGTGGGCTCACCGTGCTGGATCTCCCAATCCTGGTCACCGAGCAATATCCCAAGGGTCTCGGTCCCACGGTGGAGCCGGTTCGCTCCGCGCTGGGCGAGCAGTTCACCCCGATCATCAAATCCGCCTTTAGCTGCTGCGATGAGGTGGCGTTCACCGAACAGTTGCAGCACCACGCCCGGCGCACGGTAGTGATCGCCGGAATCGAATCCCACGTGTGCGTTCTGCAAACTACCCTTGACCTGTTGGATTCCGGATACGATCCGGTGGTAGTGCTTGATGCCACCTCCAGCAGAAGCGCCCGGGATCAGGAAATCGCCTCCCGCCGCATTGAGCGTGAGGGTGGGCGGATCACCTCGGTGGAGTCCATTCTCTTTGAGATCGCCCGCGTCAGCGGTACTGAACCGTTCAAAGCGATCTCGAAGCTGGTGAAATGAGCGAACGGGACGACCAGTTTCGATATACCGCCGACATTATTCATGGAGCGGACCACCTGGTGGCGTTTACCGGGGCCGGAATCTCCGTGGAGAGCGGTATCCCCTCTTTCCGGGGTGAAGGAGGGCTCTGGGACCGCTATGACCCGCAAGTCCTGGAGATCGGATATTTTCTCCGCAATCCGGAGGATTCCTGGCAGGTGATCCGGGAGATCTTCTATGAGAACTTTGGGCGCGCGGAGCCCAACATCGCCCACAAGGTGCTGGCGTACTGGGAAGAGGTGGGCCTCCTGGAAGCACTGATCACTCAGAACATCGACAATCTACACACTGAAGCCGGCACGCGCGACCCGATCGAGTACCACGGCAATAGCCGGATGCTGGTGTGCACCGAGACAGGTACCCGCGTCCCGGCGACGGAGGATCACCTCGCCTCGCTGCCGCCCATGTCGGACCAGGGAGGGCTTCTCAAGCCGGATTTTGTCTTCTTTGGAGAGGGCATCCCCGGGGAGGCCGCCCGCCGGGCGGAGCACGCCGCACGCACGGCAGATGTATTTCTTATCGTGGGCACCACCGGGGAAGTTCATCCGGCGGCCCGCCTGCCACACATGGCGCACCAGAATCGTGCCACCATTATCGAGATTAACACCGTGCGCACCACCTACACTGAGTCGATTACCGATGTGTTCCTGCAGGGTCGCGCAACGGAGATGCTCTCTCAATTGAATCGCTACATCTGAGATCAGACGGATCTCTAGTACTTTCCAGTTGCGCCGGCACCCCGGGCGGCCTACACTTGCTGCATGAAGAAAAATGTGGGCTTTGTATCATTCCGTATCGCCGGAACCGACGGGGTTTCACTGGAAACCAAGAAATGGGCTGAGATCCTTACTCGAAATCACTGCAACTGCTATTACCTGGGAGGTGAGGTGGACACCCCCGACGATGTGAGCATGGTGGCGCCGTTCTTCCATTTTCAAGAGCCGGAGGTGCGCGAGACGTATCAGGCGTGCTTCTCGTACAAGAACCGTCCGGAGACGCTGACGGATACGATCCATGACCATCGGGAACACATCAAGGGGTCGCTCTACGAGTTCGTGGATCGCTTCAAGATCGACATCCTCATTCCGGAGAACGCGCTCACGATTCCGCTAAATATTCCCCTCGGTATGGCGCTGACGGAGTTCATCGCGGAAACCGGCATCAATACGATCGCCCACCACCACGACTTCTTCTGGGAACGGAAGCGCTTCCTGGTGAACTGTGTATGGGACTATCTCAACGCCTGCTACCCCCCGCACCTTCCCAGTATCCACCACGTCGTTATCAACTCCTCCGGGGGAAACCAGTTAGCCCTGCGCACCGGCATTAGCTCGACACTGATTCCCAATGTGATGGACTTTGAGACCCCCGCGCCGGGAATAGATGAGTACAACGCCGACGTGCGCCAGGTGCTGGGTGTGGCGGAGGATGAGCTGTTTATCCTACAGCCCACGCGGGTGGTACAGCGCAAGGGAATCGAACATGCCATAGAGCTGGTGGCCCGACTGGGCCGCAAAGCGGCCCTCGTGATCTCTCACGCCTCCGGAGACGAAGGCTACGAGTATCAGCAACGGATCAAGGAATACTCCCAGATGCTTGGGATTCGCGCGATCTTTGTGGACGACATCATCGCCGATGAGCGCACGCAGACCGCCGACGGCCGCAAGGTGTACAGCCTGGACGACGTCTACCCCCACGCCGATCTGGTGACGTATCCGTCGGTCTTTGAGGGATTCGGCAACGCGTTTTTGGAGGCGGTGTACTTCCGTAAACCGATCGTGGTCAACAACTACTCGATCTATTCTCACGACATCAAGCCGCTGGGATTTCGCGTGGTTGAGATGGATGATTTCGTATCGGAGGATACTGTACGCCAGACACAGGCGCTGTTGGACGATCCAGCCGCCGTGGAGGCGATGGTACAGACGAACTACGAACTTGGACTCAAGTACTTCTCTTACCGGAATCTCGAGGACAAGCTGTGGCACATCGTGCGCAGCTTCTACGGCATGGAATAGCTACCGTATAGAGTAGCTACTCCAGCACGTAGGGAATATCCGGGACGGGGCGCTGGTTTCGGTAGGTAAACAGGAGTCGCAGACTCAGGAGGCGCCCGCCGTATTCGATATAGGTGGTATCCCAGCGCAGCGGTTCTCCGTTGAGCAGCAGGTCCCACCGCCGCTGGTGCTGCGGGGGATAGTCTTCGATCGGCTCCGCCGGTATCGCCTCAATCGAATCAACCACGACGATTTCACGCCCGTCCCCAGTCCGCTCAATCAGGAGCCCCTCCCGGCGAATTATTGCCATCGCCTGGAGCGCATCGTACCCGTTGAGACTAAACGGTTCCGGTGCGGGATAGATCTCACCGGACCGAGGCCAGGCGGGAGGATCGATCGCATCCGGAGGCAGCGGTGTCTGTCCGGGAGGCGCCGTCTGTCCGGGAAGCGGTGTCCGCCCCGGAAGCAGCCCCACGAGCAGCAGCAACACGACAACCGTAGGCACTCCGAGACGGCGACGTCGGCCGGTGTTATCAATGGTGGTCAGAATTGCAGCCACAACACCTCGTGCGGTTCGAGTTCCAGCGAGAATAGTGCCCCCTCCGTCGTGGGAAATACCAGATCATCGGTCACAAGATCCCGCATCACCCCGGTGTCCGACCACGGGTATTTGTCACGGCGGTCGCGGAACTCCACTACATCGGAGGAGAGATTATGGATCGCGAGAATTGACTCTTCAGAAGCGTCCTGGTCTTCGTGGTACGGACCGCGCAGGAGCACGAAGAGCCGATCATCGCTGTCCACCGCGTGCTGGGGACTGCGCGGATGAAATGCCGCGTGTCCCGCCCGCGCGCGCAGGAGCTGTTTGTAGCCGGAGAAGACCATCGCCCTGAGGGAGGTATTATCGGCCAGCTCCTCTTCCACCGTGGCAAACGCCATTTTCTCCCGATTAATTGACCGGTTGGACCCGGTCTGCTCGATCCCCGCTTCCCAGTTCTCCGAGCCCAGCAAACTGTGAATGTAAATCCCGGGCACTCCCGCGAGACTGAGCATGATCGCCTGAGTGCTCAGAAACTGTTCCGCCCGTTGTGCGTTGGGCAACGCCGGATCGGTAGCGGCGGACAGGTAGTTAATGTTCATTTCATATGGAATATCACCGGTGGCGGTGGCCTTGTAGGAGACACGTCCCCCCCGCTGCAACACCGCTTGTACCAGAGCCTCCCGCTGTTCATCAGTGAGGATGCCGTGGGTCGGGGTCAGTCCGACGCCGTCATGACTGGCGCAGAAGTTGAAGAAGGACGCTCCCGGTCCCGGATCTTCCAGACTCGCCGCCCACGATTGCAGGTGTTCGGCACTGCCCCGGATCACCGCATCCAGCAGAAGCGGTGGCAGAGAGAAGTTGTAGACCATGTGCGCCTCATCACCGGTGTCAAAATAGGACACGTTTTCCCGATGGGGCACGTTGGTCTCGGTAATCAGGATCCCCGCGGGGTCCACGAGCTCCAACACCCGGCGAAAGAGCTTCACGATTCGGTGCGTATGGGGATGGTGCAAACAGCTGTGTCCAATTTCTTTCCAGAGATACGCGATCGCATCGAGGCGGACGACCTGCGCACCCCGGGCAAGATATCCCAGAAAGACATCGAGCATCTCCAGCAGAACGTCGGGATTGGCCCAGTTTAGATCGATCTGGTCATCGCTGAACGTGGTCCACACGTGTTCGGTGCCGTGGGTCGTCTCCACCGCGGTGAGTAGCGGGAGCGACCGGGGCCGTACCACCATACTCAGATCCTCAGCGGGATCCACGGTAATGAAGTAGTCCCGGTAGGGCTTCTCGTCCCGCAGGAATCCCTGGAACCACCTACTGTGGGCAGAGCAGTGGTTGAGCACCAGATCTACCATGAGTCGAAACTCGCCGGCGATCGTTTCGATCTGTTTCCATGTCCCCAACTCCGGGTTCACGGCGCGGTAATCGATCACGGAAAACCCGTCGTCCGAGGAGTACGGGGAGAACGGCAGGATGTGCACCCCGGTGATCGTCTCTTCCACCTGCTCATCGAGAAAACGGTACAGATACTCCAGGGGCATCCCCTGGGGCCCGTGGAACATGTCGCCGTAGGTGATCAGGATCGCGTCATCCGCCGATAGGGGAAAATCGCCGGCACTGGAGGAGAACTGCTCCCGATGGGCGCCGATAGCCGCGCGGTACTGCTCAATCAGCTCCTCGATGCGAACCGGAAGCTCGGGATGGTCCGGGTAGACCGCTTTGGTCAGTTGCGTTACAACAGAGTCCATATCAGCAAGAATATGTCAGTCAGGGATTTCCCGCAATTCCGAAGCGGTAATGAGGACGGTGTTATGCACGTAATAATCTTTCACTACCACCTATTGCCCGGCGGAGTGACCGGGGTGATCGAACATATGAGCCGGGCACTCCAGTTTCACAGCACGGCCGTTGACGAAATCGAAATCGTTACCGGAAGCCGGGAAAACCTCGAGCGCCTCACCGATGGCCCGCCGGTAACGGTGCTCCCGGAGATTGGCTACATGTCCCGACAGCGCCTGGCGGAGTACGCCCCCGCACCACCGGTGAGCGAGTCCGAAAACCCGCGAGAGACCGGTCCTGTCGGGCAAATCAGCGAGTCTCAGGTTGCCGCCGGGGCCCAGGTCCTCTCCCAACGGATCTCCCAGGAACTGCGCGGACGGTGGAACACGGATAGCGTCTGGTGGGTGCACAACTACCATCTCGGCAAGAATCCGGCGTTTACCCGGGCGCTGTTGGAGATTGCCCGCGCGCATCCGGAACAACGGATCGTTCTCCACATCCACGACTTTCCCGAGTGTGGCCGGTACGCCAACCTGCGGTATCTCCGTCAGGCGGGGGTGGAAGATCTGTATCCCAACCTTCCCAACCTCACCTATGTGACGATCAATTCCCGGGACCGCACGCTGCTCCAGAACGCCGGGGTGCACACCGTCCACTATCTCCCCAACCCGGTACCGGCAGGAGCCGAGCCCCCTCGGTCCGGTCAACTCCCGGATGTGCGCAAGCGCCTGGCCGAGCACTTTGATACGGAGTTCGCCCGGTTCCGGCGGGATGATCTGTTTCTGCTGTACCCGGTGCGGACGATTCGGCGCAAGAACGTCTTCGAGGCGGCCCTGATCACTATGGGGCTCTCCCAGCCGGCATCCCTGGTAGTAACACTGCCCGGCGTCTCGCAGGCGGAGAAGCAGTACTCCCAGATGGTGCAGCACGCGTTTCAAGACGGCACGATCGCGGGCCTGTGGGGGATCGGAACTCGCCTGGAGGAGGTGGGGCTGACCTTCGAGGATATCCAGCGCACGGCCGATGCGATCGTCTCTACCTCGGTCCAGGAAGGATTCGGATACCAGTTTATCGATCCGCTGCTGCAGGGCACTCCCCTGGTGGCACGGCGTCTCCCCGTACTTCAGGATGTGGAGGACCTCTACCAGTCGTGGCCCCACGCCTTCTATGCGAGTATTCGAGTTCCTAATAGCAGTCCGTCATTGTCAGGACCGCAGGCGTTACTACGATTTCGATATACCGAACGGATCGATCGCCTGGCGCCGCATATCCCGGAGGAGATCGTCCACCAGCTGCATCAGGATGTGGCCCGCATGGTTGAATCAGACACGATCGATTTCTCGTTTCTGTTGCCGCACATGCAGTTCACCTATCTTAAGGATATGCGCGCCCACGCTTCCTACCGGCAGGAGGTCCGGGCACTGAACGAGGATCTATTCCGGCAGATGGAGATGGCTCTGGGGCGGAGTCCGGAGTCCGTTGCAGCCGGCCCGGCCGCCGTGGACGCACGATTTGGACTATCCTCCTATGCCGCTCACGTGGATGAGATCCTCGCTGATCCAAGCACACCGCAGCCTGACACCACCTCCAAGAGGGGCACACCAGCAACCGACACCGCCTCGGTGCCGCCCGTTTCTGACCCGACGCCCACCGAGGCATCGCCATCGGAGCGCCTGGTGGCCACGTTCGCAACACTCGACTATCAACGTCTGCTGTACGAATGACGCTGCCGGTTTATCGTGAAACGCGGTGCAACAAAAGAGACCTCGCATCCTCCGGCGCTTGCATCATACAAAAAATCGGGCTATAGTGACCGTAACAAATCTCCCGAACAGATCATTCGTCTCGCCCCGTCATGTCGGCGGTTGGTAGACGAAAAACCTGGCAACAAAGGAACGTCTATGCCAAAGAACTTTATAACCCTCGACGGGAACGAAGCGGCATCACGGATCGCCTACGCGTTCAGTGAAGTCGCAGCGATATACCCGATAACTCCAAGTTCACCCATGGGGGAACACGCCGACGCGTGGTCCGCACAAGGGAAGAAGAACCTTTTCGGTCAGCCCCTGGAGATCATCGAGATGCAGAGTGAAGCGGGTGCCGCCGGTGCGGTACACGGATCACTCACTGGTGGCGCGCTTACGACCACTTACACGGCCAGCCAAGGCCTGCTCCTGATGATCCCCAACATGTACAAGATCGCTGGTGAGCTCCTCCCGGCAGTCTTCCATGTGTCAGCGCGATCGATCGCGGCCCAGTCCCTCTCTATTTTTGGGGATCACTCCGATGTCATGGGTGTCCGGCAGACAGGGTTCTCCCTGCTCTCCAGTAACAACGTGCAGGAAGCCCAAGACATGGCCGCTATCGCTCACCTCTCGGCGCTGGAATCACGGATTCCCTTTGTTCACTTCTTCGACGGATTCCGCACCAGTCATTCGATCCAGAAGATCGAGGATCTGGACTACGAAACGCTCCGCAGCATGCTGGATATGAAGCATGTGGAAGAGTTCCGCAAAGTGGGTATGCGCCCAGAAGACCCGATGGTCAAGGTTGGTGCTCAGAACCCGGATGTGTACTTCCAGGGTCGTGAGACGGTGAACAACTTCTACGACGCCGTTCCGGGAATCGTGAAGAAGTACATGCAGCTGCTCGAGAAGAAGACCGGTCGCAGTTACGACCTCTTCGAGTATGTCGGTGCCAAGGATGCGGAGAAAGTCATTGTCGGTATGGGCAGTGGCATGGAAACCGCCGAGGAGACGGTAAACCACCTGGTGAAGAACGGCGAAAAGGTCGGACTGATTAAGGTTCGTCTGTATCGCCCGTGGTCCGCGGAAGATCTCAAGGCCGCCCTGCCGGATACGGTGAAACAGATCGCCGTGCTGGATCGCACCAAAGAACCCGGCGCTCCCGGAGAGCCGCTGTATCTGGATATCTTCCAGACGTTTGCCAAGAGTGACATCGAAATCATCGGCGGACGTTACGGACTTTCCAGCAAGGAGTTTACTCCTGCCATGGTGAAGGCGGTGTTTGATCACCTCAGCGGTAAGGCAACTCACGACTTCACCGTGGGTATTAACGATGATCTCTCCCACAAGAGCATTCCGGTGGACGATTCCATTGATGTTGAGCAGGACGGCATTGTGCGCTGTAAGTTCTGGGGATACGGATCAGACGGAACGGTCAGTGCCAACAAGAACTCCATCAAGATCATCGGAACCGAGACGGACAAATACGTCCAGGCGTACTTCAGCTATGATTCCAATAAGTCCGGTGGATATACCGTCAGTCACCTGCGCTTCGGCGACAAGCCGATTCAGTCGGAGTACCTGCTTACCACCAGTGATTTCATCGCGCTGCACCGACCTCAATACATTGGTCGCTTTGACATCCTGGAAGGTATCGCCCAGGGCGGTACGTTCTTGATCAACACTTCCGAGGATCCGCAGAACGTCTTCAACACGTTCACCACGGACATGCAGGATGAGATCATCAAGAAGAACGTGAAAGTGTATGCCGTGGATGCGTTCAAGCTCGCCAAAGAAGCGGGGCTTGGAAACCGGATCAACACGGTCATGCAGGTGGCGTTCTTCAAACTTGCCAACGTAATTGACCCACAGAAAGCGCTGGAACTGGTCAAGAAGTACGTGGAAAAACAGTTTGCCAAGAAAGGTCGCGAGATCGTTGAAATGAACTGGAAGGCGATCGACATGGCCGCCGACGCGGTTCAGGAAGTACCGGTACCCAAGCAGGCCGATAGTTCGGCTGAGATGATCAAACTGGTACCCGATGACGCCAGCGACTTTGCCAAGAAGATCGTTGACCCGATCTGGCGCATGAAGGGAGATAACATCTCCGTTAGTGAAATGCCGATTGATGGTCGCATCCCCAGTGGTACCAAACGGGTTGAACAGGGTGGACGCCCCGGTCCGGTAATCACCAAATGGGCTTCCAAGAGTGATCTGGTGGCCAACCTGGATGTGCAGTGGGACGAGCCCTACTTTGAGTATCCCGGCAGCTGCATGGGATGTGGAGAGGTACCGTACGTACACCTCATCGCACAGCTCTACGGGGATCGGATGATGATTGCCAACGCCACCGGGTGTTCCTCGATCTACGGCGGTACCTTCCCGGCCGTGCCGTACACCACCGACAGCAAGGGCTACGGTCCCGTGTGGGCCAACAGCCTCTTCGAGGACAACGCCGAGTACGGCTTTGGCATGCGCCTCGCGGTGGATAGCAACCGGAATCAATTGAAATCGAACGTTGAGAATCTGCTGGAGAAAGGCACCACCGGTGAACTGACCGCCAGCCTCAAGAAGAATCTGGACCTCTGGAAGAGCGTCAACCGGGAGGCCAAGGAAGCGGCGGAAAAGACCCGTTCTCTCCTGCCGGCGGCCCTGAAGAATGCCACCACTGAGACCAAGCCGAT
>CAYQRW010000059.1:0-15287 GCA_964419735.1 uncultured Spirochaeta sp. | reverse complement strand
ATGCTTCTGGAGATGATCCGATGATCCGCAAACGGCTGGAGGAGCTCTCTCTGGAAGCGCTGCTTCTGGTCGCTTCCCAAAATGGCTTAGAACCGGAGCCCGATCTCCGTCGAGATGAAGTGATCGATCAGTTGACCGAGCTGATCGTTGAGAACCGGGAGGAGCGCGAGTCCGCCAATTCCGTAACCGTCAAGATCCAGCAGAAGAAATATGCGCTGCTGCGGGACGATGAGGCTCCTCTATCTCAGGATAAACTTGATGAGATTCAGCTTCCCGAGAGGTATGAGACTAACCGGATTACCCTTATGCTGCGGGACCCTCGCTGGGCGTTTACCTACTGGGACGTCAGTTCCGGCAAGATCAAGGAATACCAGGAATCCGTCCGATTCGACGGCCTGTATCTGCGCGTGCTGGAGTTGGACGGGCATACCGAGGAGTTACGCATCCGCGATTCCTTCGAGATACCGATTCAACTCAATGACTCGAGCTGGTACATCTATCTGCCGCGACGAGAGACCTCCTATCGCATCCAGCTGGTGGCGCGCAATAATCACCGTCGGGAGCTTCTGGCGGTATCGAACGAGGTCTATGCGCCTAACGATCGCATCCCGGTGTCCCCGGGTAGTCTAGATCCCCACCGCATGGCGCTGTACGAGCTATGCGGACTAGAATACCTGGAGTCCACACCCTTTGACGAAGAGTTCCCCGATCGGAACCAGGAAGTTTCATGAGTACCGGAAAATCGATACTGCTGCTGCACTCGCATCTCCCGCTGGTGCGTCATCCAGAATACCCGTCCTTTCTCGAGGAGCGGTGGCTGTTCGAGGCGATTAGTGAAACGTATCTACCGTTGTTGCGGTCGATGAAAAATCTTGATGACGATGGTATCCCCTTCGAATTGGCGATGTCGTTTTCACCGACGTTGAGTTTCATGTTGCAGGACGAGTTTCTGCTCAACCGTTACGCATCCTATGTTGCTCGAAATATCGAGCTGGCGGAGCAGGAACTGGTGCGCACCCAGGATGACCCAAGCCAGCATCGGCTTGCTGAGATGTATCACGCTCGCTATACGCAGGATCTTGTTGACCTGAACGATACGTACGAGCGAAATATCCTCAAAGGGTTTAACTACTTCGCTAAACGGGGTCACCTGGAGCTGTTGGCCACCGCGGCGAGTCACGCGTTCCTCCCCAATTTTCGCAACTTCCCGGAGACGGTGCGGCTGCAGATTGACTTAGGCGTCGAGTGTCACCAGAAGAACTTCGGCGCCCATCCGCGGGGATTCTGGTTGCCGGAATGCGGCTATTACGAAGGACTGGACGAAATCCTGGCCGACGCGGGGGTAGAGTACTACGTCAGCGCCGCCCACGGCGTTCTGTTTGGCTCGCCGTCACCGACCAACGGCACCTACGCGCCGGTGACCACGGCGGGAGGAGTGGCCGCCTTTCCGCGGGATGTCTATACCGCTACCTGGGTGTGGTCTTCCGAGCAGGGCTATCCCGCAGACCCGGCATATCGGGACTTCTACCGGGACATCGGCTATGACTTACCCTTGGACTACGTTCGTCCCTACATTCATGAAGAGGACATTCGGATCGATACCGGCTTTAAGTACCACGCTATTACCGGTAAAACGGATGATAAGCGTCTCTATGACCCCGATGCGGCCCACGCCCGGGTACAGGCGCACGCACGCGATTTCTATCACCGTCAGCGGGAGCATGTAGGACGGCTGCGGGAAGTATTGCCCTCGGTCCCCGTCATCACCAGTCCCTTTGACACCGAGCTCTTTGGGCATTGGTGGTTCGAGGGGCCGCAATGGTTGGAAGAGCTCTTTCGCGTAGCGCATGCTGAGCAGACCGCGGCGCACAACGGTGATGATGCCATGGGGACGCTCGAGATGGTGACGCCCTCCCGCTATTTGCGGGACCACGGAACGGCGGAGAGGGTGGAGCCAACTTTTTCCAGTTGGGGTAGTCGCGGCTACGCCGAAGTTTGGATGGATGGCTCTAATGATTGGGTCTATCGCCACGTCCACCAAGCAATTGACCGTATGGGAGAACTGGTCGCTCGGTTTCCCGATGAAAGTGGTCTGAAAGAACGTGCGCTTAATCAAGCTGCCCGGGAAGTGATCCTAGGGATGGCTTCCGATTGGCCGTTTATCCTGAATGCGCACACGGTGGTGCCGTACGCCACTCGGCGCGTCAAAGAGCATCTACTCAACTTCACGCATGTGTATGACGCACTGTCACAGCGAAATATGGGTACGGAGTGGCTCACGGCGCTGGAGAAGAAGCACCCCATCTTCGCGCACTTGAACTACCGTCGCATGAAGCTTGCGTCGGTGGAGACGATTCGCCACCTTATGTAGCCGACAAACCTCCACTCCATCGCTGATTGATCAATTCGTGCCGGTATTCCCCAGGGAAACCGGCATTTTTTGTGTCTACCCGCCACAATTGAAAAACAACTATCCACCTGTATAGTGGTTTTTCCGATACACCGATTATTCTCGCAGGAATTCTGTCTACAAACGTTGACATCCGATGGGATCGGTCTACTATATACAGGGAGTGGGAAAAAGTGGGAAAACATAGGTGAAAGTGGTAGATAAGGGATGATTACTGGGCAGTATCGCAACGCTCTGGACGACAAAGGACGGATCATGGTGCCGTCCAAGCTCCGTTCAGAGGTTCCGGGTAACACCTTGGTGATCACCTCCGGTATCGACCGCTGTCTGTGGTTATTTCCACCGCAGGAGTGGAAGCAGCTTTCCGATAAGCTGATGGAAGCGGCTTCCCCCTTTTCCCGAAGGGCGCGGCTGTTACAGCGGCGAATCATCGCACCAGCACAGGAGGTGGAGCTGGACAAAACGGGACGCATTTTGATCCCGCCGTTTTTGAAGGAGACGGCCGGGCTCAAGAAGGAATGCGTCATGCACGGTATCAAAAAATACATCGAGATATGGGATGTGGATGAATACGCAGCGTACCTTGACGAGAACGAAGATGAGTTTCAGGAGGCGGCCGAAGAACTGGGAGGGTCCGTCTCCTTCTTCTAACGATGTCTGTTGAACACACGCCGGTCATGGCGGAGCAGGTGATGGAGTATTTCGCTCCGTTTCCGCCGCGCGGCCGCGTGTGTGATGGGACATACGGAGGAGGCGGCCATACGGCCCGTCTTCTGGAACTCTGTACGCACTGTACCGTCACCGCGATCGATGCCGACGGTGAGATGATTCGCCGCGGACGGGAGCGCTGGGATGATACCCAGCGGCTCACGCTGATTCATGGATGGTTCGACGAGGTGTTGCCGAGCTTGCCTCCACAGGATCGGATCCTCCTGGACGTTGGGGTGTCTATGTTTCATCTCCGTGAGGCGGAACGCGGTTTCTCGCTCAGAGAAGACGGGCCCTTGGACATGCGCCTGGACGCGTCGCAGGACGAGGAGAGCGCCGCGGAACTGATCGGCAGAATCGGTGAGGCGGAGCTGGCGGATGTACTCTATCTCTACGGCGAGGAGCGCTATGCGCGGCGGATTGCCCGGGCAATTCTAGAGCAGCGCTCTGAGGGTATCGAAACTACGGGCCAGTTGGCCGAGGTGGTAAAGGGGGCTGTTCCTCCCAAGTATCGCCACGGGCGAAACCACCCGGCGACTCGGACGTTTCAGGCGCTGCGAATTGCGGTCAATGACGAACTTCGACGGATTGAGCGCGCGGTTCCGGCCGCGGCGAACCGTTTGACGCCGGGAGGACGGCTCGCGGTGATTACCTTCCATTCGCTGGAAGACCGCATCGTGAAGCACACCTACCGCCGTCTTGCGGGACGTGCCGGCGACGACGATCGCGCACCGCTGGTGAGGCACCCGACCCAAAAACGTTCGACTGTCGACCAAAGTCGGCCGATGTATGAAGAAGAGGGGCAGTTTCGGTTACTCACGCGGAAACCGGTTGTCCCCACCGAGCAGGAAGTTGCGTCCAATCCAGCGTCTCGGAGTGCGAAACTTCGTGTGCTGGAGCGCACCACAGGAGAACGCTCCGAATGAACGATACAAGACGGTGGATAGTCGGTTTCTCACTTATTCTGATCGTGCCCACACTGTTCGTGGTAAACGTGTGGCAATCGTACCGGTTTGTCAGTCTGCAACAGAACCTGGAGACGATCCAGGAGACCCATCTTCAGCTTCTCGAAGAGAATAAGCGGTTGGTTGTGGGGATTGCCGGTCTGCGGTCTCCCACCCGAGTGCGCACGATCGCGGAAGAGGATCTGGGACTTTCCCCGGTATCGGCGGATCGGATTCAACGGATAGAGATCGACGGAGGCAGCCGTGGGCAGTAGCGCGTTCCCACCTTTGGAACAGCTATCTTCCATTCTATCAGCCCGTCACGAGAGCTCCGACGGAAGCACTACTCCAGGATCCGTGTGCATCGACTCGCGCCATTGTCGACCGGGGGCGCTGTTTTTTGCACTGCCCGGAGAGCGGAGCGACGGCCACCGGTATGTTGGGGCTGCGGCGGAGGCCGGCGCCTGCGCCGCGGTGGTTCGCGCATCCACCGCGCCCGATGGTGCGTCATGGCCCCTACCGGTACTGGTGGTGCCCGATGCCCTGGTTGCGCTCCATGATCTGGCAGCGTGGTACGTGGACGAGTACCTCTCCCGCACAACTGTGCGGATTGGGGTCACCGGAAGCAACGGCAAGACCACGACTAAAGAGATGCTGGCGGCGATTCTCCGCGATACCGACAGCAGCTTTGTCTCTCACGGCAATTACAATAGCGAGACGGGGCTCCCGCTCTCCGTCTTTGATACGCCCCGAGACGTGCGCTTTGCCGTCTACGAAATGGCCATGAGCCGTCCCGGGGAGATCGCAGCTCTCGCGCGCATCGTTCGTCCCCACCATGCGGTGATTACCCACATCGGTACCGCCCACATTGGATACTTGGGCAGCCGGCAGGCGATCGCCGTCGAGAAGAAGCAGATCGCGGCCTATTTTACGGGGAGCGAGACGCTGTACATTCCCGAAGATGATGACTTCCGAGAGTTTCTCGCCGCCGATGTTGCCGGAACCATAGTCGAAACGGGGCCGGCATCGCAGTCAGCGTCAATTGAGGTCGATGCTGAGGAGTATCAGGCAGTGGTGCGCATCGGAGATCTCACGGCACGGCTTCCGATTCCCGGACGACACAACGGTCGCAACGCGCTCCTGGCGCTGGCGGTGGCGCAGAATCTGGGGGTAAGTCTTGATTCCGCCCTCTCCTCACTCCAAAAGATCTCGCTCCCTGAAGGTCGTAGTCAGAAAATTGTAGCCCACGGCATTACGATCATCCACGATGCCTACAACGCCAATCCCGGCTCCATGGTGGCGGCGATCCAGATGGCCCAGGAGATGGGCGCCACCATCCTCATTCTGGGGGATATGTACGAACTGGGAGCGTTTGAGGAAGCCGGCCATCGCGAAGTACTGCAGGCGGCGTTGTCCTCATCCGCCCGGCTGATTTGCTGCGTTGGGGAACGTTTTGGTGCCACCGTGGCGGAGGCCGCCGGCACCGACCAGGCTCACCGGATTCTGGCGGTCTCATCCGCGGCGGAAGCGCGCGATGCGATCCGTCCGCATCTGGCAACGGGGGATACGCTTCTCTTGAAGGGGAGCAGAGCCGTTGCCTTGGAGCAGCTCATCGAAGGCCTCACCGCGGGAGGTGCCGTTCGTGCTTAAGGAGTTGCTCTTTCCCCTGACCCAGTATTTCACGCCGTTTAACGTGTTCCAGTACATCACTTTCCGCGGTGCCTATGCGGCGGTGACCTCCTTACTGATTACTTTTACGCTGGGGCCGTGGACGATTCACAAGCTGCACCAGCTCCGTTTTGGCGAGGAGATCCGGAGCGATGGTCCCGAGACGCACCGATCTAAGTCGGGAACCCCCACCATGGGGGGGCTGCTCATGATCATTTCCATCGTGATCTCCGGCATTCTTTGGATGGACATCAACTACGTCTATACCTGGATCGGTCTGCTGGCGGTGCTTGGGTATGGGAGCATCGGCATGATCGATGACCTCCGCAAGATCCGGCAGAAAAACAAAGATGGTCTCAGCGGGTGGTACAAGATCATCGGCCAGGTGGGTATCGCCACCGTGATCGCGGTGCTGTTGGTGTCGCTTGGTAACGAAAATGCCACCAAACTCTACGTGCCGTTCGTGAAGAGTGCCGTGGCGGATCTGGGTTACTGGTACGTCCCCTTCGCCGTGGTACTTCTCGTGGGTACCTCGAACGCGGTGAATCTCACCGATGGACTCGATGGCTTGGCCACGGGACTGGTGCTGATGGTGGGACTCACCTTTGCGGTGCTGTCCTACGTCACCGGCCGGGTGGACTACGCCGGCTACCTCCAAATCCCCTATCTGCCGGGGGGCGGTGAGATCGCGATCCTCAGTCTCGCGGTGGTGGGTGCCTGCGTCGGGTTCCTGTGGTTTAACGGACATCCGGCGGAAATCATGATGGGTGACACCGGTAGTCTTTCGTTGGGGGGTGCTATCGGGGCGCTGGCGCTGATGACCAAGAAAGAGATCCTGTTGATCGTGGTGGCGGGCGTCTTCGTGATGGAGGCGGGGTCGGTGATCATTCAGGTGCTGTCCTTCAAATTGACCGGGAAGCGCGTTTTTCGCATGGCTCCGATTCACCACCATTTTGAGTTGCTGGGATGGCCGGAGAGCAAGGTTGTGCTCCGGCTGTGGATTCTGGGAGGGCTCTTTGCGATTCTGAGCCTGTCAACCTTGAAGATACGGTAATGGCGATGGCAGGACGCGCCTTCTTTGCAGATCAGATCGATTCTCAGGATCATCGCCTTGATCCGGTGTTTATCGCCCTCGTGGTGGCGC
The DNA here is from genome assembly GCA_964419735.1 of uncultured Spirochaeta sp. GTDB lineage: Bacteria > Spirochaetota > Spirochaetia > DSM-27196 > Alkalispirochaetaceae > Alkalispirochaeta. Next base: position 8,413 of record CAYQRW010000059.1, on the reverse strand, counting down.
TGATCATTTTTGGACTGGGCATGCTCTGGTCCGCGTCCTGGTTTCGTGCCCAGCAGCTGTACGGAGAGCCGCTGCGTTTCGTGTTGCGCCACGCCCTCTGGATCGTGACGGGCATCGTCGTGATGGCGATCAGTGCGGTGGTGCCCCTGTCCTGGATTCGTCGATTGTTACCGTTGATCGTCTTGGCCTCCGTGGTGGTATCACTGCTCACCTTCGTTCCCGGGATCAGTGCTCGTTACATGGGGGCGCGACGGTGGATCATCATTTTCAACGTATCGTTCCAGCCGTCTGAGGTTCTCAAGGCCACCATGGTGATCTACTTGGCTCATATTCTTGCTCGACGAGAGGGGGAGTTTGAGGAGCCGCTGCAGTCGCTGATACCGCCGACGATTATCGTCGGCGCATTTGCTGGAATAGTCCTGTTGCAGAACGACTTCAGCACCGCCGTGTTTATTGGCCTGGTGGCGGCGGCGATGTTCTACGCCGCCGGTGTTCCTAACCGGTACTTCGCCGGGCTATTTGCCCTAGCCGTCCCGTTGACGCTGATCTCACTGTTTACCCGGGAGCATCGGGTGCGGCGCATCATTGCGTTTCTCAATCCGGGGTATGACCCGTCGGGTAGTGGCTACCAGATCCTCGCCGCTCGGCGCGCGTTGGAAAACGGAGGATTCTGGGGCGCCGGTATCGGGCAAAGCACCCGGAAGTTCGGCGGACTTCCGGAGGCGCAATCAGACTTTCTGTTCGCGGTTGCCGCCGAGGAGCTGGGTCTTGTTGGGGTCATAACGGTGGTGGGGCTGTTTCTTCTGCTCTTCGGCCGGGGCCTCTACCTGGCGCGGCGTCAGGACGACTGGTTCCGATCGCTCCTAATCTTTGGATTGAGTACCAGCATCTTCCTCCAGGCGTTGCTTAACATCGCCGTGGTCGCCGGCGCCGTCCCGGCTACGGGGATTCCGTTGCCGTTCTTCTCGGCCGGCGGCTCCTCCCTGGTCATCACGTTTGCCATGTGCGGATTGATTCTTAACGCCTCCGGCGGTGAACGCCAGGAACGCCGCTTCTCCATGGCGGGGGTAGACGGTCGAGTATGGGAAGGTTCTCGTGGCTGAAGCAGCGATCCATCGACGACCGCGACGCGCCACGGATCCCTCCTCCGGCTCCCGGTTCTTGGTGATCCTGGCGGTGGTCCTCAGTGTCATACTCGCTGCCTACGTCATGGCGGTAACCGTCGTGCTGCCATGGGTGCGGATATCACGGGTGGTGGTGCAGGCCGACTTCGATATCGATCGGCAAGCCCTCCTTGACCTGGCGGGCCTGGACGGTCCACGGTACTACTTCGGGGTGCGCCCCGACGGCGTGGCATCCCGCGTGGAGGAGCATCCCCTGATTCGGTCCGCCTCCGTGGAGCGAGTGTTTCCCAACACGGTGCGGCTGGAGCTGCTCCGCCGGCGCGCGGTAGCGACGGCAGTAATGAGTCAGGGCGGGCGCAGCGTTCCCGTTGCGCTGGATGAGACGGGAATGATCTACGATAGCGGCGGTCACCTGGCGGATCGGGATGTGCCGGTACTGTCGGGAATCGGGTTTGAAGGTGACGTAGTGGGAAGTCGCCTCCCCTCAGGTTTAGAACCGCTGATGCGGAGTCTGCACGAATTGCGCGTGTCATCACCCGAGATCTACGGACTGATCTCCGAACTCCACGTGGAAAATCGCGGAAGCGATGGCTTTGATGTGCTGATGTATACTGAGGGATTTCGTGTGCCGGTACGCATGAACGGTACGATCGACGAAAACACCTGTACCTACGCGCTCATGGTGCTTGATGTGCTGACGCAACGGGGAGAGGCAGAGGATATTGCCGAGGTTGATTTCCGGTCGGGAGAGATCGTCTACCGGATGAAGGAGGACGTCAGTGGCCGCTGATGACATGATCGTCGGGCTCGACATCGGAACCAGCCAGATTACCGCCGCCATCGCCGAGTACGACGATAACGGAGAGCTCGAAATTATCGGGATCGGTACCGCCCCTTCTTCCGGTCTCCGGCGCGGGGTCGTGATCAATATCGAAGCCACGTTACGGAGCGTGGTGGATGCGATCGAAGCGGCGGAGCAGATGGCCGGCCGTGAGGTGAAGCGCGTGGTCAGCGGTATCGCCGGCAGCCATATCGAAGGCCTCAACTCCCGTGGGGTGGTGGCGGTCACCGGAAAGGGCCGCGAGATCACCTCCGGAGATGTGGACCGCGTCATCGAGGCCGCCAAGGCGGTCTCCATACCGATGGATCGCGAGATTCTGCACGTGATCCCGCGGGATTACGTCATCGACGAGCAGAGCGGAATTAAGAATCCGCTGGACATGATCGGCGTCCGGCTAGAGGTAGAAGTCCACATGATCACCGGTTCCGTCACCGCGGCGCAGAACCTGGTAAAATGCGTCAATCGGGCGGGATTCGAGATCCAGCAGGTCGTGTTCAGTTCGCTTGCGGCGGCGGAGGCGGTCCTCTCGCAGGACGAAAAAGAGCTCGGGGTGATCGTGATCGATATCGGTGGGGGAACCACCAACGTGCTGGTCTATCGGGATGGTGCGCCGTACCACAGTTTTGTGCTCCCCGTCGGCGGGGCACAGATCACCGGGGACCTGTCAATTATGCTCAAGACGTCGACGGAGTCGGCGGAAATGATAAAGCGCGAGGCGGGATGCGCCTACGAACCGCTTGTGGAAGAGGGCGAACCGGTGATCGTACCGGGGGTGGGCGGCAGACCACCGATTCAGGCCTCTCGCGAGCAGGTATGTCAGGTAATCCAACCGCGCATGACTGAAATCTTCCGGATGGTTCGCGAGCGCCTGGATCGGCAACGACTCCTGGACCGAATCGCCGGAGGACTCGTGTTGACCGGCGGGGGCGCCAATCTCCCGGGAGTGGTAGAGCTCGGTCAGGATATCTTCAATCTTGGCGGGCGTGTCGGCCAGCCCGGTCGCTACGGGGGCCTCGGGGACAGGTATCAGAGTCCCGAATTTGCCACGGCGGTGGGATTGGTGCTATTTACTCACCGCCTGGGCCGTCTGCGGGCGCCGACCAAGCAGGCCCGCACCGGCGGCATGTTAGATGGACTACGCCGCTGGATGAAACACTTCTTTTAGGGTTTCACCAGCAATGAAGCGTATGCACAAGGGAGGGAGTGCATGAATTTTCAGATTTACGAAGACGACTTGTCGATCGCATCGTCCGGGACCAGTCCCACGGTGATCAAAGTCATCGGGGTTGGCGGCGGCGGCAGTAACGCGGTCAATCGAATGATTCAAGCGGGCCTGACCAACGTGGAGTTTGTTGCGGTCAATACCGACTTGCAGGCCCTGCAGAGTTCTCAGGCTGAACTGCGGGTTCCCTTGGGAACCAAGATCACCGGTGGCCTCGGGGCCGGCGGGAAACCGGATATCGGTGAGCAGGCCGCGCTGGAAGACAAAGAACAGATCCGCTCAATTCTTGAAGGCGCCGACATGGTCTTTGTTACCGCCGGAATGGGCGGTGGCACCGGTACTGGAGCGGCTCCGGTTATTGCCGACATATCCCGGAATCTCGGTATTCTCACCGTGGCGGTGGTGACCAAACCGTTCTCCTTTGAGGGGCAGCGAAAGTCACGCCTGGCTGAAGATGGTATCGCGCGGTTGCGCAACGCCGTAGATACGTTGATTACGATTCCCAACCAGCATCTGCTGAAGATCGTCGAAAAGAACACGCCCATCAACGACGCGTTCCTGATCGCCGACGATGTCCTCCGCCAGGGGGTCCAGGGTATCAGTGATCTGATTACCAAGGACGGTATGATCAACATCGATTTCGCCGACGTCCGCACGATTATGTCGGGTCAGGGCGATGCCCTCATGGGAGTGGGCACCGGCGACGGCGATAACCGGGCGGTAGACGCGGCCACCAATGCGATTAACAACCCGCTGCTCGAAGACGCCCACATTGAGGGGGCCAACAAGATTCTGGTGAACGTGTCCGGCGGAGACGACTTCAGCCTCACCGAGTACGAGGAGATCATGAAGATCATCACCGCTAACGCCGACGATGATGTGCTGGTGATCGCCGGTACCGCGGTGGACCAACGGTTGGACGGTCAGATTCGGGTCACGGTGATCGCCACCGGATTTCATACGGAACCCACGGTGCATGAGGAGCCGGAAGTTGAGCCGGTGGAGCAGGAACCGCAGGCGCCCTCGGGAAGTGAGAAACAGCCGGAATTCATCAATCTCGATATGTGGAACAATCTCACTCGCTCCACTCACCAGGACGATCTCTTCGCGGATCAGGAAGAAGATGACGATCAGTTGGGAATCCCGGCGATCCTGAGACAGCGCCGGGCCAGCGGAAAACGGCATTAGGCGCGAGGACGTGAGCGTATCCATGGCCGATACCCTGCTGGAGCGATTCCGCGATTACTTGCACGCGGAGCTTCGCCTTTCGAAACAGACGATAGAGACGTACATGCGGGAGTGTTCCGCGGCGCATGTGGACGCTCGGGAGCATGGGCTCGCGCTGGAGCGCCTCTCCACCGGCGAGATCATCGATTTTCTCATTCGGCGGCAGACCTCCGACGAGCCGGTAGATCAGCGGACGATCGCCAAGGGACTGTCCGCGCTGCGCTCCTTTTTCCAGTTTTGCGTGCTGGAGGAGATCCGTCCGGACAATCCCGCCGGAGGTATTGCGTCTCCCCGCGGTGAGCACCGCTTGCCGGGAGTCTTGTCGGTGGAGCAGGTTGATCAACTTCTGGACTCCATCGATATCGCCACTCCCGGGGGCCTGAGAGACCGGGCGCTGTTTGAGATCATCTATTCCTCGGGCCTGAGGATATCGGAGGCGGTGAGCCTCGATCAGAACCACCTCTATCTTCGGGAAGCGCTGGTGCGGGTTCACGGAAAGGGCGACAAGGAGCGGCTGATTCCGCTGGGGGAGGAAGCGGTGCTGTGGCTGCAGCGCTACCTGGATGAGGGGCGTCCGAAACTCGTGCGTAGCATCGCTGAGCGCGCGGTCTTTCTGAATCGGCGCGGCACACGCCTGTCCCGCAAGGGGATGTGGAAGCGGTTTCACGAACTCACCCAGTCGGTCGGAATTGATGCGAAAGTGCACACCCTGCGGCACAGTTTCGCGACGCACCTGTTGGAGGGGGGAGCCGATCTGCGCTCGGTGCAGGAGTTGCTCGGCCACGCAGATATCGGTACTACACAAATCTACACGCATATCGATACGGAAGACCTCCGGAATTACCATGAACGGTTTCATCCGCGAGGATAGTGCGATACTTACGAGGAGTTTACGATGACCGAACAGGACATATTGCAACGGGCAGTTGCCACGCAGCAGCGCCTCACCATCGCCCAGCGGCCGGCCTGCGAGTACGGTGGGTCGCCACGTATCGCAGCCGGGGCACCGCTGGCGCAGTACTTTGACCACACCCTTCTGAAGCCGGAAGCCACCGCGGACCAGTACCGCACCCTCTGTGAGCAGGCGCGGGAGTACGGCACCCGCAGTGTGTGTGTCCCCCCCGATCGGGTGGGGCTGTGTCGGGAGCTACTAGAGGGGAGTAACGTCGAGGTGTGTACCGTGATCGGGTTTCCCTTGGGCTACCACTCCACCAGCGCGAAGGTTACGGAGGTGGAAATCGCCGCCTCCGCCGGCGCCGGCGAGTTTGACATGGTGATTTCCATTGGTCGCCTGCGGGATGGTGACGTGCACGCGGTCTACGATGATGTGCGGGCGGTGGTGGCAGCCGCCGGGACGCAGATCGTAAAGGTGATCCTGGAAACGGCGCTCCTCACCGACGAGGAGAAGGTGGACGCGGCAGCGGCGGCAGTTCATGCCGGGGCTGCGATTCTCAAGACCTCCACCGGCTTCTCCACCGCGGGGGCCACGGTGGCCGACCTGCAGATGTTCCGCCTGATCGCCGGCGAAACGCGTGGAGTAAAAGCAGCCGGCGGCATCCGGGATCTGTCGTTTGCCCGGGCGTGCATCGAGGCGGGGGCGGATCGAATCGGTGCATCCAGTACGGGAGCGATCCTTGACGAAGCAGCAGGACGCAGTGGCCCGTCTAAGAGTACGGGAGGCGATTCCTACTGATGACCCGCATTCGACGTTGGCTCTACATTCGCGGCATGCTCGTGCTCGCGATTCTTGGTCTTCTCGTGGGCTGCGCCGCTGAAGATGGACCGACGTTGGATTTTCTGGTGGAGACGGAGAGTGCCACCTACGAGGGGGTAGCGGTAGGAGAGAGCCGGATCGAGGAACTGCGACAGGATATCGCGGAGTACCAGGAGGCGGTGCAGGATACGACGCGTCGTTTGGGGCGGATCGCCACGTTCCAGAAGATGCTGGCCCGGGAGCTCATGGAAGCTGAGATGTACGGCCCCGCGCTGGAGGCGCTGGAAGCGGCGATGGAGCTACAGACTGAGAACGCGGTGCTCTACTACCTGGCGGGGGTTGCGGCGGGGCGCAGTGCCCGGGGACAACTGGACGAAGGTGACGTGCAGAACCGATTGGACCTGGCAGAGCGCATGTATCAGGAAGCTCTTGATCTGCGGCCGGACTATCGGGAAGCGCTCTACGGCATGGCGGTGCTGCTTGCTTTCGAACGTGATCGACCGCAGGAGGCGCTGGATTACGCCCGGCGTCTGGCGCGGGAAGAAACGGGAGATCCCTCCGTTCGCTTTCTGCTGGCGAACATACTGGTACGCGTGGGAAATGTGGATGAAGCGCGGGAGATCTACGCCGAGCTGGCGCAGAGTGCTGCCTCATCGGACCAACGGCAGCGGGCCGCGGAAAACCGGGACGCCCTGGGGAGTGACAGATGATCGGACGTGATGCCACCGTAAACCGCTACACCTCCCGCGGTGAGTGGCGCCTCCAGGTAATCGACCGTGCCCTGGCCGCTCCGGTGCCGGAACCGGCCGCCCTGGCGCTGGTGCGTCGATACACCCCGTTGAGCTCCCTGGAGCAGATTATCGTGCTCTCCCAGGCGCCCACCGTGGACGCGTTGGAGTCGATCTCTCACGGCCAGGTGGAGCGTGCGATCCAGCGCGCGCTCGGCCGCCCCTGGTACCCGCGGGAGTTGCTGCGGGAAGCGCGGCACGACCTGCGCTGGCTGGAGGCGAGCGATCACCATCTGCTCTGGATAGGGGATGCGCGCTATCCCGTTAAGCTGCACCGCGTATTTGATGCGCCGGCGATGCTGTACGTCTGGGGAAGTCTGGATGCATTGCACCGGACGACGCCGGGAATCGCGATGGTGGGTACCCGCCACCCCGATGATGATGGACGGCGGGGAGCGTTCACGCTGGGCCGAGAGGCGGCACACTTCGGCTTTCCCGTGGTGAGCGGGTTGGCCCTCGGAATCGACGCCGCGGCGCATCGTGGTGCGGTAGGTGCCGGCCGCGGTGACTACGCGGTGGCGGTTCTGGGATCTGGTATCGATACGGTGTACCCCCTCCGTAACCGAGAGTTCGCGGGCGCGATTCTAGATGCCGGCGGCGTGCTGGTCAGCGAGTATCCTCCCGGGACGCCTCCCCGGAGGTACCAGTTTCCCGCCCGAAACCGGATTATCGCCGGTCTTTCAGAGGCGCTCGTACTGTTTCAGGCACCGGAAGGCTCCGGGGCGTTGATCACCGTAGATCATGGGTTGGATATCGGTATTACGATGGTGGTGCACGTTTCCGGAGCCGGGTGGACCGGGGTCTCATCGCTCACCGATCACACGGTGCAGTACGTTGAAACGATGGACCACGTGGTACGGATCCTCAAGGACGATGCGATTCTTCCGTGCCATTGGCAGGCGCCCGAGGATGCTCTCCCCGGCGACGATGAACCGTACGACCGGGAACGACTTTCGCTGTTTGGGCCGGTGGAATCGCCACGGTCCATCGAGGAATGGCGGCACGATTTGCAAGCAGCGGGAGGTCTTCAGTGAGCGGAAATGGGCTGTCCCACGATGTACAGCGGTATCTCGACTACCAGCGCACCGTTCGTGGCATGGCCGATACCTCCCTGCGCGCGTATCAGGCGGATCTTCGGGGGTTTCTGGAGTTTGCACGGGAGACGGAGATCGCTAGTGCATCGGCGGTAACCGCCAAACTGCTCCGGCGATGGGTCCGGGAGATGGGGGATCGCGGGCTGGCGGCAACCAGCGTGAATCGCAGAATCTCCGCGATCCGCGGGTTCTTGGGCTTTCTTGCACGGGAAGGTACGATTCCGGGCAACCCTGCGGACGTTCTGAGGAGCGTCAAGACTCCCAAGCGGTTGCCGGAGACGCTGTTTGAGAGCGAGATTGACACGGTGCTCCAGGTGGAGGGTGATGATTTTACCGCCACGCGGACGCGGTTTCTCCTGGAAACGCTGTATTCCACAGGAGCGCGCATCAGTGAGCTGTGCAG
>CAYQRW010000058.1:0-15437 GCA_964419735.1 uncultured Spirochaeta sp. | reverse complement strand
GGGCGGGAAGATCGCTGCGCTCCCGCAGCGCCTGTTCCGGCGTTGCTCGCCAGAGACGGCACGCCGGGGTCACCTGGGCAACCCAGCCTTTACGCCCCTCCCGTTCCACCCGCATAATAGGGACATGCAGCTACCGAAGGAAGCGGAGCGGTACACGTGGTCCGACTATCTCACGTGGCCCGAGGGTGAGCGGTACGAATTGATCGATGGGATCGCCTATGCGATGAGCCCGGCGCCGCGGCGGCGGCATCAGGAAATCAGTGGGGCGTTCTTTCATCAGATTTACGATCCCGATCGTACCAGTGGGTGCGTGGTATATAGTGCACCCTTCGACGTCAAACTGAGCACCGACGAGGACGACGATGCTCCCACGGTGGTGCAGCCGGATATCACCGTCACCTGTGACCGCACCAAACTCACGGAGCAGGGGATGACCGGCCCGCCTGACCTGGTGATCGAGATCGTCTCTCCTGACAGCGGCCTCATTGACCGCCGTCGCAAGTTTGACCTGTACGAGCGCTTTGGCGTGACGGAATACTGGATCGTTGACCAGGACGAGAAGGTTGTAGAGGTGTACCGTCTCGGTGAGGACGGAACGTATCGGCGAATCGGCGCCTTTGGCCCGGAGGATACAGTTACGGCGGAGGCGGTACCGGAGCTCTCGGTCTCCCTGGCTGAGGTGTTTGCGGAAACGGGGTGAGGCGGGGAATGCACTGCTCGCGTCCCACCAGCTCCGCGGAATGAAGTTCGATCTTTGCCCTCCCAAACCTATGATGTGATTGCGCGCCGGCGGTGGCACACGTCCCGCGTACAGTGCCGGAAGAACTGCCTCACCAATGCCGCGATGTGAGGGTCGTGATCCGGGAAAAATGGGCCAGATTGGCGGTGACGATCTCCGCGCCGTGGCTGGCCGCCACCGCGGCGATCGCGATATCCATGTCGTCGATCGGTGTGCCGTCGTGCTCGAGCTGCGATTTGATCGCTCCGAACCGCACCGAGGACTCGTTGGTCCACTCCAGGACACGAATAGTCTCCAGAAGTCGGGATAGCTCGCGCTCCAGAAGAACTCGTTTTCGTGTGTCTGCTTCAAGGCGCTGGATGCCGTACTCGATCTCTGCTACTACCGGGGGGACCAGGGCGACCTCCCCCGGTGCCCGGGACCGGAGAAACGTCTCCATCTCAGGATCGTGGCGCATCGCTGCCGCGCACGCGGAGGTATCGAGAACGGAGACGGTCACAGCCGAACCGCCCCGCGATTCCGCCGCGACCCGGCGATGACATTTTCGATCTCCCGGGTTGCTTCGACAAGCACCGCACGCTCCGCATCGCTGGGCGGGTCAAAGAATGCATCCGGCCATTCCCCGGAATCCCGGGCGATCTCCGCTTCCAGCGAGGCGAGAACCACCCGGTTACGACTCGTCCCGCGTCGCCGGGCGATCGCGTCGATCCGCTGGAGCATCTCGTCGGGTATGTGTACCGTGGTTGATCCCATGAATAGAATATATTCACTCCAGACATGGGGTTCAAGAGTTGTGTAGTAATCGGGATTAGTGATTCCCCACGGCGCGCAACGACGACCTACGGATGAATCAAATGAACTCTACTATCGTGTTCAGCGGTGAGCAGGGTAGCGATGCCTGAATCCAGGGTTACCAGGATGCCGTCGTGGTGGAGTGCGATCGCGATCAGGGTTGCGTCCGTCACTTGCCGGTATCCCTGAACACGATCGGAAAGCCACTGCGGCCACGTGCCGGGGGCGGGCACTACGTCCCATTCGTGGTGACTCGGATGCGCGGTGTACCGGCGTAGGAGATTCACGGCGTCGGTGAAACGCACCTCCCGTCCCACGACGGCGGGATTCATCGACACCCGGAGGAAGCCGGTTTGGGTGATCGGAGATGTGGCCCACCCACGAGATCCCTCGTCGAGCAACCACCGGCGGGCCGCGTGGTGGTGGATATGGTTGGGCCAGGCCGCCGCCACCAGGGTATTCACGTCCGGGAGTGCAATCACGGGCTCATTCCTCCTCCAGCGCGCGGCGAACCGCTTCCGTCCCGAAGGTCGGGGTGGACTCCGCCACCTCAAAGGTAGGAAATTGCGCTGATTCTCTTCCGGGGTCAGTTGTGCCGTCAGAAGTGCCGCTGATACCACGCCGGACTAGTAGTGACAGGGCTGCTCCCAGCGATATGCCGCGCGCCTGCGACAGACTGCGGGCTACTTCAACAATATCCTGATCCAAGTTGACCGTCGTCCTCATAGAGATAAGTTAGCATCATGACATCACGGCATCAACCTAATCGCTCCGCTTCCTATCGCCCGCGCCGATCCGGGGGTACAATGCAGATATGAGTACACACTATGGATGGGGAGTTATTGGCACCGGTGGAATCGCCGCGCTGCAGGTGCAGGATCTAATCACGGCGGGGTTGCACGTTTCCGCGGTGGGGTCGCGGTCACAGAAGACGGCGGAGGCGTTCGGCGATCGGTTTGACATCCCCAAGCGCCATGGGAGCTATGAGGCGCTGGTGGCGGATTCCACGGTGGATATCGTCTACGTGGCTACGCCGCATCCGATGCATGCGGAGAACGCGGTGCTGGCGATCGAAGCGGGTAAGCACGTGCTGGTGGAGAAGTCCTTCACGGTAACCGCCGATGAGGCGCGGCGTATCGCCGATGCCGCCCGGGGCAACGATGTGTTCGTCATGGAGGCGATGTGGACGCGCTTTCTCCCGAGCATCGTTCGCGCCGTGGAACTGATTCGCTCCAACGCGATCGGTGAGCCGCGGGTGCTGCTGGCCGACCACAACCAGTACATTCCGTATTCCAAGGCGGCGCGACTGCATGAGCCGGAACTTGGCGGGGGTGCGCTGCTGGACCTCGGGGTCTATCCGATTTCGTTTGCGTCCTACCTCTTTGGTCGCCCGCAAACGGTCACTGCTAAGGGCACCCTCACCAAACTGGGAGTGGATGAACTGACGGCGATGATTTTCGAATATGCCAGCGGCGCCCAGGCCTCGATGCATACCGGGTTTCTCACGCCTGGTCCCAATGTGGCCTCGGTGATCGGCACCGAAGGTCGAATCGATATCGATGCGGTGTGGTACACCCAGACCGGGTTTACCCACTACGACCAGGCCGGGGCGGTGGTAGAACGCTACGACGAGAAGATTCAGGGCCGCGGTATGCAGTACCAGGCGTTAGAGGTTGAGCGGTGCCTGCGGGAGGGACTCACCGAGAGCCCGGTGATGCCGATAAACGAGTCGATCGAGATCATGGCAACTATGGATGAGATTCGCCGGCAGATCGGGGTGGAATACCCGTGAATCGGCGGTGTATGGAGGGGCGGCAGCCTGGCTGATGTCGGGCTGCCGGGCGCTCAGCCTTGCGGTGGGGACCCTGCGGCGGGGAAAAAAAACGGGAAGCCCCCGAAGGGGCCCACCCCGTGAGTAAGACGGTACGTCCGAACCGGTTGTCGTGTCAAGTATATCGATAAAACTTTATCGATCAATTGGCTGGACTATTCATCCCCGGCGATGATACTGCGGCGATGTTCCGCCGCCGTGCGTAGCCATTCCGGCAGCTCCGGCTGCGAAAGAATGCGGTCGACCAGGGGTGAGGCCTCTTCATACCGTTCACTGTTGATGTATTGCGCGGAAAGGGCGTGCAGCGTGAGCAGGTCCTGGGGACTATCCTCGATCGCTTCCTCAAGGAGAAACTGAGCTTCGTCATAGCGCTGTTCCATGATGAGGCCCATGGCAAGGTTGCGCAGGATCGACCCCCGTTGCTGAGCGGAGCACTCGCCCTTGGATGCGCGGCATGCCGAAAGTCCGCGGTGGAGCCACTCCCGGGAGGTCTGAAAGTCTCCCTCTCGCAACCACGCCACTCCCAGCGCCTCGCAGGTGGCGGGGCTTTCATCGTCGAGGAGTACCGCCCGCGTCAGGGCTGCCACGGCTGCCTGTTGGTGCCCGGCCTCGGTGTAGCTTTGGCCCAACAGCGACCACGCGGTGGGGTCGGCGGGATTTTCCTGCACCATACCCGAAAGAACGGCGATCGCTGAGGAGAAGTGTCTATGGGAGATCATATCTTCGATTTCGGTGTAGGTGACGGCATCGCTATTCATAATGTTCTCCGAAAAATGTTTGGTTAAACTAACTACCAATGAAAGATAACATGACCAAACTGCTAAGGCAAGGGGATACAGCCCGCGGTTCCACGGGAATTATTAAGAATCGTTCTGAATAACTTGCCGATACGCGGATTCTTTGGTATACTATCCCACAGTCAGAGGAAAGGAGTTACCTATTATGATGACAAACGTTGATTTGGACAAAACCGCCACCGAGGTGGTTACCAAGAAACTGAATACGCTACTTGCCGACTACCACGTGATTTACGGTCACCTGCACGCGCTGCACTGGAACCTCGAGGGGAAGCAGTTCTTCACGGTCCACCGCGAGTTGGAGACGATGTATACCGCGTTGGCAGAGCAGATCGATGACGTGGCGGAGCGGATTCTCAGCCTCGGTAATCGCCCGGCAACGACCTTCAAAGAGTATCTGGAAATGAGCTCACTTGAAGAGCTTCCCAGCCGAAAATACGACGCCGACGAGGCCGCTAAGCTGGTTCTGAAGGATCTGGAGCACCAGATTTCCTCCGTGCGCGAGTTGATCTCCACCGCCGGCGAGCACAACGACGAGGGCACCGCCGATTTCGGCGTTGAAATGCTCCGCGGATTTGAGAAGCAGCGCTGGTTCTGGAGCGCCTTCAGCGGCTGATTCCAGCAACTTTCGCCTTTATTATCCGCGGCCCGGGAGTCTCTTCCGGGCCGTCTTCGTTTTATAGCCCAACCGGATTTCATCTGTTATACTCCGCCCCTATGCGAATATTTCTCGCCGGAATGGTGCTTGTGATCATGCTCGGCGCGTGTTCAACGACGCCGGAACGAGCTCCCGAGCCTCCTGAACAAGAAGAACAGCCGGAAGAGGACCCGATCCTCGATCCTACGGACGAAGCCTACGAGTCGATCAGTCTGGCTATGTCCCTGGGTGACCCGGAAGAAGCGATCGCCGCCTACCAGGACGCTGAACTCGAGGATCCGGAAGCCCCGGAAACGCAAGTACTGCTTGCAAATCTGTACGTCGCAGCAGGTGACACTGATTCCGCACGGTCGATTCTCAACTCCGTCTTGGAAGAACATCCGGATCATCCGGAGGCGTTGTTCCTCTTGGCGTTGCTGGAGGGCAGTACCGGAGACCGGGATCGGGAACGGGAGCTACTGGAACGCTCCTTGGAGAGTGATCCGGAAAACTCCGAGGCACAGGCAGCGCTGGGAGAGATCCAGTTGAGAAACCGGCGCTACGAGGCGGCGGAAGAGGCGTTTGCCGCCAGCCTATCGGTGGATTCAGACAATTTGGTGGCGCTCATCGGTATGGGGAACGTAAAGCTTCGTACCGACGAACCGGAAGAGGCGGAAGAGGTGCTCTCCCGAGCGATCGAGCGCGCTCCGGATTACAGCTTCGCCTACGCCGACCGAAGTCGGGCCCGGGCGATGCAGTACGAACTCGAGACTGCTGAAGAAGATCTGAACCGTGCCGTGGAACTGGAAGCGGACTATCTGTGGCACCGCTATGATCGCGGCTTGGTCCGGCTTGAGCGAAACCAGGTGCAGGACGCGATTGAGGATTTCGATTGGGTGATCGAGCGGGATCCATCGATCTTTCTGACCTACGTCTACCGGGCGCGCGCCTACGATCAACGGCAGGATCGAGAGCGGGCGATCGCCGACTACGAGACTGCCCTTGAACGGCGTCCCGATTATTACCCGGGATTTCAACCGCTGGCTACGCTGTACTTTGAGGATGAACGCTTTGTTGATGCCGGTCGTTACTTTCGCAAAGCGTGGGAAGAGGGCGACCCCGCGGATCCGAGAGACCATGGAAACGCGTTTCTTGCTGCGCTGTCCTGGAAGATGGCGGGAGATACGCAGCGGGCGAACCGGTTCATGGAAGAGGCGGCGGCGGAGTTGCCCCGGCCCAGTTTATGGTACGATATGGCCCGCTACTATCTGAGACCCGGGTACGCCGGGGGCATAACCCGAGCAGTGGAAGACGAAGAGGAGCATCTATTGAAAACTCGCATGCAGTTCTACCTGGCCGGCCAATTCGAGGCGCTGGACCAATCTAACAGCGCGAGAGAGCTCTATCGCCGGGTGGGAGATACTGAACTTGTCGGTTTTGTGGAGACCCGCCTTGCTCGCCATCGCTATGAGAGGCTAAGCACCCCCGATTAGGGTGGGGTAGGGTTATGATTGGATTGGAGGGCCTGGAAGCCCACTTGGATAAGGATCGCGCCGTGATCGTCCAGGCTCACGATTTTCCTGACCACGATGCCGTGGGGACCGCCTACGCCTTATCGGAACTGTTGAAGCGGCAGGGATGGACCGTGTACCTGGCCTACGGCGGTACGATTCAGAGTGAGTCCCTCCGCGATGCGATCGCGGCCCTGGAGATCGACATTCACCAAGTGGGGGAGCTGGAACTGGCCGATGAGGCACAGCTCATCGTGGTGGATGGGTTTGTGGGAAACTCCAACATGACAACCCTTCCGGGAACGGTGGTTGCGGTTATCGATCACCACCCGCCCCCGTACCCTGCGCAGTGCGACTACGTCGATATCCGTGATGAATACGGTGCCTGCTCCACAATTCTCTATGACTACTACCGGACTGCGGGTGTGGCACTCCCCCACAACGTAGCCACGGCGCTCCTTATGGGAGTGATGATGGATACCGCGTTCATGACCCGCGGCGTTGCCGATGTAGATCTGGAAGCGTTTGGTGTGTTGTTTCGCCAGGGAGACTGGCAACGGGCGGCGCGGCTGCTGCGCAATTCACTATCTCTGAAAGATCTGGCGGCATTCCGACAAGCGATCGATGCCTGCGTCATCGCGCGGGATTTTGCCTTTATCGCGCTGCAGGGCGAATACACCGCTGAGGTGATGGCCCTTATCGCCGATTTCTTCCTTCAGCTCCGAGAGATCCAGTTTGTAGTGGTGGTCAGTGGTGAGCGCGACGAGCACCGCCTCTCGGTGCGCAGCGAGCATCCGGACCACGCCTGCGATGTGGTGATTCACGAGGCGCTGGAGGGCATTGGAGCGGGCGGTGGTCACATCCACATGGGAGGTGGCGCGATACCGCGGGATCTGTATCCCGGTGATGAGGGCTTACGCAAGCGATTTATCGGTGCCCTTGGCTTTGACAAAGAGGAACAATCAACGCATGAATGATGAAACTCCCCCGGAAACGGTCGCCCCGGATCCCCCGTTTGATCCGACCCGGTACGGCATACGGGTCGTGACGTTGGGAAGCCGTACCTTCTATCTGCTCGGCACGGCGCACGTCTCCGCTGACAGTGTCACCGCCGTGGAGGAGACGATCCAGTCCGGCGATGTGGACCACGTCTGCATTGAGATTGACGAGGGGCGCTACCGGTCGGTGGCGCAAAAAAAGGACTGGTCGCAGCTCAATATCTTCGAAATCATCAAGCGACGTCAGGCGTTTCTCCTGTTGAGCAATCTGGTGCTCAGCAGTTTTCAGCGGCGCATGGGAGAAAGCACCGGGGTTACACCGGGGTCGGAGATGATCGCGGCGGTGAACGCCGCCAAGCGGGCGGAAATCGGCTACTCCTTCGGTGACCGTCCCGTGGCGGCTACCCTGCGCCGCGCCTGGGCCAAGACGGGACTCTGGGGCAAGAACAAACTTCTTGCCAGCATGCTGGCCAGCGCCTTCTCCCGAGAAAAGGTCACCGAAGAGGATCTGAAGAAGCTTCAAGAGCAGAACGAGCTGGAATCGATGCTCCAGGAACTCGCCGACTACCTGCCTTCAGTGAAGGAGGTGCTGATCGATGAGCGCGACCAGTACCTGGCGCAGAGTATCTGGGAGTCCCCCTCCAACCGCGTGCTGGCGGTGGTGGGAGCCGGTCACGTACCGGGGATTATCCAGTGGCTCTCCAAGCTCCATGAGTACCACGGAGGCAACGATGAGGGGAGCGGCACGGAGGCGGACAGCGCGCCTGCCCCTGCTGCGGGTGACACCACCGCCGGTGATGCCGCCCCTGCCGCCGGCGACACCGCCCCCGCGGGTGAAGCGACTCCCACCGCCGGTGATGCTGTGCCCGCGGGTGGCACCACCCCTGCTCCCGGCGAAACGCCCCCCGCGGGTGAAACGTCCCCCGCCAGGAAACCGCTCATAAACAAAGACGCGCTCGAGGTGATCCCCCCTCCCGGAATCCTGCGCAAGGCGGCACCCTACGTGATACCCGCCGTGGTGGCGGGCCTGATTCTGTGGGGCTTTTTCCGCGGTGGCGTTGAGGGCGGGCTGCAATCGCTGACGCGATGGATTCTGGTCAACGGGACGCTCTCCGCCGCCGGCGCCCTGGCGGCCCTGGCGCATCCGGTGACGATTATCGCCTCCTTTGCGGCGGCTCCCATCACTTCCATGAACCCCACCGTGGGAGTGGGGTTTGTGAGCGGACTCCTGGAAGCGGTCCTGCGCAAGCCGCGGGTCACCGACTTCGAGAACCTGAACACCGATATCCTGAGTCTCCGGGGGGTCTATCGTAATCGACTCACCCGGATTCTGCTGGTGTTCTTCTTCTCCACCGTGGGAAGTGCCGCGGGCACGTTCATCGCGTTGCCGCTGCTATTTCCGTAACGGGCGTATGCGCGGCCAGGACCACAGCCCCACGCGCCCGCTCACCCAGGCCCGCACTACTTCGTATCAAACACATGTGTAATCGCCGCCGGCAGGGAGCGGACGCTCTCCCATACCGCGGCGCCGCCGCCGGTTGTGGCCGCGCCCTGACTGGAGGTTTCCGGGCCCACCAGGCGGGTGAATCCCATCTCCCGAGCCGCGCGATCTCGCTGCGGCTGGTGTGAGATCGGACGGATCTCTCCGGCCAGCGAGAGCTCTCCGGTGGCCAGCGTCCCCGCCGGTAGGGTGAGGCCGGTGCGGGCGGAGTACAGCGCCAACGCCAGGGGAAGATCGATCGCCACGTCCTGAATCCGCATGCCGCCGGCTACGTTCACGTAAATGTCCTGATCGGAAAAGCGCAGCCCCAGGTGTTTTTCCAGGACCGCCGCAACCCGACTGACGCGGCGGTTGTCGATCCGGTCGGAGAAACTGCGCGACACGGATCCTTTGGCCGCCACCGTGAGTGCTTGAATTTCCACCACCAGTACGCGAGTTCCTTCGTAGCATGGAGCCGCCACCACCCCCGCCGGCCGCACTCCGCGCTCCCCGCCGAGAAAGATCCGTCCCGTGTCCTTCAGCTCTACCAACCCCCGGTGTTCCATCGTAAAGATTCCCACTTCCTCGATCGCCCCAAAACGGTTCTTGGTGGCGCGCAGAAAACGCAGATCACTGCCGGAGTGCTCAAAGAGCAGCACCGCATCTACCATGTGTTCCACCACCTTGGGACCGGCGATCTGGCCTTCTTTGGTAACGTGAGCCACCATCAGCACACACGCCCGCGTGCGGTGCGCCCACTCGGTGAGCGCGTGGGTGACAAACTTGATCTGGTTCACGGTGCCCGGTACGGACCCGGCGTCGGCGCTGATCATCGTCTGCACGCTGTCCACCACCACGATGCGAGGCGAGATCCGCTCCAGCTCCTGTAAGAGATCATCGAGCTCCGAGGAGCACAGGAGCGATAGCTCCGCCGCGGCCCCGTCTATCGGCAATTGCAGCCGGTCCGCCCGTTGGCGAATCTGCGAGGCGCTTTCTTCGCCGGAGATATACAGCACCGAGTTCCCCTGGACACTGCCGGCCATCTGCAGCATGAGGGTGGACTTGCCGATACCTGGCTCTCCCCCCACCAGCACGGTGGATCCCGGCATCAAACCGCCCCCCAAGGCGCGATCCAGCTCTCCCAGGCCACTGGAGATGCGCGCGCTGTGCTCCGGTGAGATCTCGCTGAGGCGCCGACTGCGCCGCTCCTCACTTCCTCCAGGGGATGAGCCCGACACCGGCCGCGACCCGGCGGAGGCCCTTCCCGCCGATCCCCGGGCGACGCGCTCTACTAAGGTGTTCCATTCGCCACAAGACGGACACTGCCCCAGCCACTTTGCTTCTTGGTGACCGCAGGATGTGCACAGGTAGTAAGTACTCTTTTTTGCCATCGGTTCGTAGTGTACCCGCAGCGTTGCAACTTGACGACCGGCGGGCTGCCGGGAAGAATGACCGCATGGATCACACCGATTATCGATTGGCCGCCGTCCTCTACCTGGACATCGTGGGGTTTCGCGCGATGATGGCGGCCGATGAGCGCAGTACGCTTGAGCTTCTGGCGGAGTCGACCCGGCGGGTTACCACCGTGGCGGAACGGTACCACGGTACCGTGATCAAGACCGACGGTGACCGCCTCTTACTGGATTTTCCCACTACCGTCGAGGCATATCGCTGCGCCGGGGCGATCCTGTCGGCGATTGGAGAACTCGGTCCGGTGCCGGGTGACTCGCCCGGGAGCCGGCTCAGAGCCCGCATTGGGCTGCACGTGGGGGATGTGTTCTTCCGCGAAAACGACGCCTTGGGGGCCGGCATTGAGATCGTGCGGGCGCTCACGGAGCTCGCCCGGCCGGGGCAGGCGGTGGTTTCCGGAGATTTCTACAACCAAATCCGCGACAAACTCGAGGGAATCGCGGTTGAAGATCTGGGATTACAGGAGATCTCGACGCACCACCCACGGATACCCGCCTATGAGTTGGATCTGTTGGATCTCCGTCCGGGACCACGGGGGAGTACTACTCTTGGGAGTGATCGCGATGATTCCGGCGATCCCGGTGGGGACCGTGGTGATCACGGCACGCCCCCCGGTGGTGCACGCTCCACGGGGAGCGCTCCCGATGGGGAAGGGGAGTACCGCGAACTCCGACAACGGGTGCTCGCATCCATTAAGAACCGGGGAACTCGCCCCGATGAGCGGCATCTGTCCCGCCAGGTTGGGCTGAGTACCCCGCCGACCATAGCGGTGGTGGCGCGCCTCCGGGAGGAAGGACTCATCCGACCGGCGGGGATGGATGCTGGGCCCGGCTCGGCCGCCGGGCCGCACAGTGGCGCCGGTCCTGATTGCCACCGGGGCGCCGGCGACCGGGATACCGATTTTGATGGTGCCCGCGTGCTGGGAGACGTGGTGAAGCGCGGGCTAAAACGTATCCTCCGCCACTCCGGCGGCTCCGATGCCGACGTGGCGGCGGCCTATCGCGACGAGTTCACGCGGCGCATGAAGGCTGAACGTGCGGGACTCGCGGGGCATACCACCGCCTACATCGGGGTGAATACGCTCCTGGTGGGGCTGTGGGCGTGGGGGGGCAGTGCCTTTCCGTGGTTCCTTATTCCCGCACTGGGGTGGGGGATCGGGTACGTATCGCACCGGGTGAGTGTGAAAAGTCGCGAGCGGGAGCTGGAGCAGGTGGAGGCGATGCGCGCGCCCACCCGGAAACAGTTGCAGCTCCACCGGCGGCTGTGGAAGATACGGCGCGGCTACCGCGGACACCTGGCGAGCAACGGCATGACGATGGCGTTGCTGGGTACGATCAATATCATCACGGGATCGGCGTTTCCCTGGGCGTTGATTCCGATCGGTTTCATGGGGATGGGACTCGTGGCGCACCGCCGGAAGAGTCGAGATGAAGAACAGCAAGTGCTGCAGCAGTTGGAGGCCGCCGGTTTTGCGCTGGAAGGCTCCACGACCGCCGGCACCCGCCGCGGGAGCGCTCCGGAGTCCGGGGACAATAATCCTGCGGCGGAGGCCAAGGCGATTCGCGCAGAACTCTTAAAGGAGCTGAAATCGATGAAGGAGGCGGAGCGTCCCCTGGGAGGCGACTTCCGGAACGTCCTTGATACCTACGTCGAGCAGATCGAGGCGCTCGCCACGGCCCTGAGGGAAGTGGACTCGCTGATCGCCGGTATTCCCATTTCTGACCTCGAGACCGATCGCCGGCGTCTGGAAGAGCAGCTCGCGCGCACCACCGATGCCCGGTTGGCCGCGGAGTATCGTCGCAGCATCGAACAGATCGATACGCAGCGGCAATCGTACTCCGAACTCAAGGCCGACCGGGAGATGCTATCGCTGCGGACCAATACCGCCGTGGGGGCGTTGAAGCAGCTGAAGATCGATGTCGTCCGCGCCCGGAGCAGTCGTGGCCGCGTGGCGGAACGCTCTCTGGAGGATCTGCGCGCCCGCAGCAGCGACCTGAGCCGCTACCTGAGCGACTTGCGCGAGGCCTACGAAGAATTGGACTAACTGGCGCCGGTGCACGCCTACTGGGCGCTGCGCTGCGCCTCCTCGAACGCGGTCTGGTCGGTCTCAAACGCCTCTGCCGCCTCCCCCACCCGGATGATCTCCACCCGGTTCATACGATCACCCTGCCGGATCGCATCCACCACTTCCTGGCCCTGCACCACGTGGCCAAAGACGGTATGGCGGTCATCCAACCACGGAGTAGGTACGTGCGTAATGAAGAACTGACTTCCGTTGGTGTTGGGACCCGCGTTGGCCATCGACAGGATCCCGGGTCGGTCGTGGCGCAGAGTGGAATCAAACTCGTCGGGAAAGCGATATCCCGGCCCGCCGCGGCCCGTGCCCTGCGGATCGCCACCTTGGATCATGAAATCGTCGATGACGCGGTGAAAGGTAAGACCGTCGTAGAAGCGCTGCGCGTCGTCGCGGTTGTGATCGAGCGTGCCTTGCGCAAGCCCCACGAAGTTGATCACCGTCATCGGTGCTTTCTCGTATTCCAGTTGTAGCAGAATCGAGCTGGTGCCCTCCACCGTGCGGTTGGTCTCGATGCGGGCGTACAGTCCGGGGTCCAGGTCCGCGGCACTCGTTTGCGCCGCCGCGGTCAACGCCGGTAGTACCGTGAGGGCGATCACCAGAATGCCAGAGATCAGAGTGCGAACTTTCATACTGTGTCCTCCTGCGCCGGGATAACCCGCAGCCGGATAATCCCCTCAATGGCGCGAATCTTTTCGGCCACCGCTGAATCCACGGTGCTGTCGATATCGATAATGTTGTAGGCCAGTTCTCCCTGGTGGCGATTGATCATATCGGAGATGTTGAGCCCCGCCTCCGCCAGCAGCGTGGTTACCTGGCCAACCATATTGGGGACGTTACGGTTTACAAAGACGATGCGATCGCCGCCATTGCCGTCCATCGTGCAGTTGGGAACGTTAACCCCGTTGCGGACGTTGCCTCGCTCCAGGTAGTCAGCGAGCTGCCGTGCCGCCATGACCGCGGAGTTGGTCTCCGCCTCCGGAGTAGAGGCGCCCAGATGGGGAATCGTAACCACCCCGTCTACGCCGACCAGCTCTCCCTCGGGAAAATCGGTGACGTAGTAACTCACCGTGCCGCCGGCGATCGCGTTGAGAACTGCGGCGTTGTCCACCAATCCTCCCCGGGCGAAGTTAAGAATCCGCAAACCCGGTTTGGCCCGTTTCAGCAGCTCCGCCCCGATCAGGCCGCGGGTGGCGTCGTTCAGGGGAGCATGGAGCGTGACGTAATCAACTTCGGCTATGAGTGCTTCAAGGCTACCGGCGCGCCGGACCGACCGGGACAGGCCCCAGGCGTTCTCCACCGAGAGGTAGGGATCGTAGCCCACCACTTCCATATCCAACGCTTCACCGATGTTGGCGACCATGACGCCGATAGCTCCCAGGCCGATGACACCAAGTTTCTTGCCGGCGACCTCCGGTCCGGCGAAGGCACTCTTCCCCGATTCCACTTCCTTGGCCACGTCGGTGGCGGTGGGATCCAGCTGCTGCGTCCACATGTACCCGTCGATGATCTTGCGGCTGGAGAGCATCAGCCCGGCAACCACCAACTCTTTCACGCTGTTGGCGTTGGATCCGGGGGTGTTAAACACCACGATACCCGCATCCGTACAGCGTTCTACCGGAAGGTTGTTCACCCCGGCCCCGGCCCGGGCGATCGCTTTCAAGGAGGCACCCAACTCGATATCGTGCAGCTTCGCGCTGCGCACAAGAATCGCGTCGGGATCTTCAACATCGGGACTCACCTGGTGGCCCCGGTTTTCCAGGATCGCAAGCCCTTCCGGGGCGATCTTATTGTAGGTGCGGATGCGTGCCATGACGGAGGAAGGCTACACGTTAGCCCCCTCAGTTTCAACTGACCGAATTTTCTACTATACTCCGACGCCATGCAGTTTTCGCGATTCGGAACTACTCTCGGTGGCCCCACGGGAATCATGGATCTCATGGACGACATGGGCCGCGCTTTGGCGGGCTCCGAGAAGAAGTACATGCTGGGCGGGGGAAATCCCGCGCATATCCCTGAGGTTGAGGCGCTGTGGCGTGAGCGCTTGCAGGAACTCCTCGACCAGGATGGTGCCGTGGAGCGGATGCTGGGCAACTACGACTCTCCCCAGGGACAGCCGGTGTTCATTGAGGCGCTCACCGCCCTGCTCAATCGTGAGTTCAACTGGAACCTGACTCCCGCCAACGTGGCGATTACCAATGGAAGCCAGACGGCGTTCTTCATTCTCCTAAATATGCTTAGCGGTGCCGCTGATTCCGGCCCCGCGACTCGCCCGGGTGGACGCATCCTGTTTCCGTTGATGCCGGAGTACATCGGGTATGCAGACCAGGGGTTGGACCCTGAGGCGTTTGTGGCGTGCCGTCCCAAGATCGAACGAATCGATGACCACACGCACAAGTACCATATCGACTTTGAGGCGGTGGAGGCGCGCCTGGATTCCGCCGGCAGCGGTACGGAAGCGCCGATCGCCGCAATCTGCGTCTCCCGGCCCACCAATCCCTCCGGGAACGTCCTCACCGATGGGGAGCTCCATCGACTGGATCGGCTGGCGCAGCGCCATGAGATCCCCCTGATTATCGACAACGCCTACGGCATGCCCTTTCCTCATATCGTCTTCGACGAGGTGGTAGCGGGACCGGCGCAACCGATGTGGAATGAGAACATTATCCTGGGCATGAGCTTGTCGAAAATCGGCCTGCCCGGTACGCGCACTGGGATTATCATCGGTTCCCAGGAGATCGTGTCGGCGCTGAGTCGGGCCAACGCGGTGCTCAGTCTGGCCAACACAACGGTGGGGCAGGTGCTGGTGGAGCCCCTGCTCCGGGACGGACGTATTCTTGAGCTGTCTCGGTCCGTGATCCAGCCGTTTTACCGTGAGCGCGCCGACCGGGGGCGGCGCTGGATTTCGGATGCCTTCGATACTGGGGTGCCGTTCTCGCTGCACCGCACCGAGGGGGCGCTCTTCCTGTGGTTGTGGCTTCCGGAACTACCGGTCACCAGCCGCGAGCTGTACGAGCGGCTGAAACAGCGTAACGTGATCGTCGTGCCGGGAGAGTACTTCTTCTTTGGCGATCCGGAGATCCACCGGTGGAGCCACGCGCACCAGTG
>CAYQRW010000057.1:2614-15724 GCA_964419735.1 uncultured Spirochaeta sp. | reverse complement strand
TCGTCCGGTGACGTCGAAGTGCATGCCGGTGCTGATCCAGTGGTCACCCTGCGGTTGGTACGTTTCTATGACGGAAAAAGTCTTTACCGCCATCATGGGCGGCTCTACGGTGCGCTCGATGCGGAGGAGCATGCCGGAGTCGGCTGCCAGCCAGACCTCGCCGCGGGCGCGGGCATCATCGTGGGGGCGGATCTCGAACTCGTAGAGAATCGCGGCGGCCCCTTCAGGCGCCCGGCGTCGGCCGATGCGAGACACGGTGACGCGGTCCTGCATCTGAGGGTCCAGCGGGTTGGCGGATACGGCGGCAAACCGCTCGGCTCCGCTTTCCTGGCCGTCCCCTTCCTCCCCGGGGCCACCAAACGGTGAACGCTGGTCGGCATCTCCTTCGAGTACCTGTTCCCGGACGATTTCCGGTTCCCAGCCCCCCTCACCGTCAGGGCGTAGCCGAGAGACGGAGACCGTGTGGGAGATAAGCTGCTCTCTACCGTTGAATTGCTGCTGTTCTACCTCGTACTCAAAGGGCACCCACTCTTGACTCTCCGGGTACGCCGCCACCGCCCGTTGCCAGAGTTGATCAGCCGCCGACACGGCGGAGATACTGAACAGACCCAACCCTATGAGAACTGCGGCGAATCCCGCCGCGGTTATTCCTCGCATCTACTGGACTCCTTCGCTGAGCACTAACATAGTGAACCGAAGCGCACTCCGTCACTCCAGCGAAGGAGACCACGGCAGGAAATTGGTGGACTATGCCTTTTGACGAGCGCTGATATTGTTGACGAGTACCGCCGCCAGGATCAGAACACCGCGCACCACGTACTGCCAGTATTGACTGATATTGAGCAGGGTCATGCCATTTATAATCACCCCGAGAAAGACGACACCGATAAATGTTCCCCAGATTCGTCCGGCTCCACCAAAGAGGCTGGTGCCACCGATAATGACCGCCGAGATCACCTGCAGCTCCCAGCCTTCCGCCACGGTGGGCGTACCCGACATGATCTGGGCGGAAACCATGATGCCACTGAGGGCCGCCAAGGCGCCGGTAATGCCAATAACCATGTGCTTCACGAAGCGAACGTTAATGCCGTTGAGCCGCGCGGCTTCCTCGTTGCCGCCTACGGCATAGACCGCACGCCCAAAAGTGGTCTGGGTCATGAGAAACTGAATGACGAAAAAGACAACCAGAAAGACGATCGCGGGAAAGGGAATTCCCAGGACGTAGCCGCCACCAAAGAAGTTGTACCACTGCGGAAACGAGCTGATCGGAAACCCGCCGGTCATGAGGTTCGCGATTCCCGAGAGGATCGTCATTAACGCCAGGGTGGTAATGAAGCTGGGTACGTTAAACCGGGTCCGCACCAGGGCCGTAAAGTTCCCAATACCAAACCCCGCAATCAGCGTGACGATCAGGGCTATCGTGACCGCCACTCCCAAGGGAAGTCCCAAATTGCTCAGGTCTCGCACCAGCATCGCCGCGAGACATCCAGCAAACGCCACTGCCGATCCAACGCTGAGATCGATCTCTCCGGAGATGATGATCATCGTCATGCCAAAGGCGATCACCCCCTGCATCGCGACGTTCCGCATGATGTTCAGGATATTTCTGGCGGAAAAAAACCCTGGAGCACTGATCGCAAGGATCACGCACATCGCCAGGAGTACCAGTTCCAGGATGCTCTGTCCGGACAAAGTACCCCGCTTCTTCATTATGTTGCTCAACACGTTTCTAATCCTCCATGCATCGTGCGTATAGCTCAGCTAGCGTGATCTCTTCAGGCTGGACCTCTTCGGAGATCGTTCCGTTTCGCATAATCAGAATGCGGTGGCACACCTCAAGCAGTTCCTCCAACTCGGTAGAAACAAAAATGGAGCTGATACCCTCAGCGCTGAGGTCCCAGATGATCCGAAAGATGTGCTGTTTTGCCGCCACATCGATCCCGCGGGAGGGCTCGTCAAAGAAGAGCACCTTTGGTTCATCATTCAACCAGTTGCCAATGACCACTTTTTGCTGGTTGCCGCCACTGAGACTCGATACCAGCGCATCCGGGGAGGAGAGACTAATCTCAAGGCGTTCCACCTGGCGATCCACCGCCTCCCGTTCTTTGCTCTTATTGCGGACGCCGGCGGGCGAAATTCGCTTCACGGCGGCCAGCGTCAGGTTCTCATGAACGGTGTGGTTCTGAATGAGACCGGCGTCTTTGCGGTTCTCCGGCGTCAGTCCCAAGCCTTCCGCCTTCATCCATCGGAGAGATGGACGTCCACCGGAATAGGTTCCGAAACTGATCGTCCCGCCATCCAAAGGATCCGCACCGTAGATCGAGCGCAGAAGTTCCGTTCTTCCGGATCCCAGCATTCCCGCGATTCCGAGGATCTCACCCCGGTTTAGGACAAAACTAACGTCCTTAAACCATCCCCTTCGATGCAGATCTTGCACGAACAGCACCGGTTCAGCGCTGGGTTCGGTATAGGGTCGTCCCGAGGTAACGACCTCCCCGAACATCATGTCCACGATCCGCTCGGTGTTGGCCTCCTCAATCTCCAAGCTTCCCACCAACTTGCCGTCCCGGAGTACGGTGACGGTGTCTGCAATCTGGTACAGTTCCTGCAGCCGGTGAGAGATATAAATGATCGTCACTCCCTGATCTCGCAGGCGGCGCACGATTTCAAACAGACTCTTCACCTCGTGCTGCGCAAGGGCACTGGTGGGTTCGTCGAGTATGAGAACTTTCGGATTAAAGGACATCGCCTTGGCGATCTCGACCACCTGCTGCTGGCCGACGCTGAGCGTTCTCACCGGCACGTAGGTGGGGAGGGACACCCCCATCATTGCCAACGATTTTTGAGCGTTCTCATCAAGTGTCTGCCAGTCAACCCGTTTAATGACGCCGCCCTTGGTGGGCAGTCTCCCGGCAGCGATGTTCTCCGCCAGAGAAAGCTCCGGAATGAGGCTGAGCTCCTGGTACACCGTGGCGATCCCCTTTTCCAGAGCGTCAATGGGGGACTGGATCTCCAGCGGGGCTCCATCGAAGAACAACTCGCCCCGAGTCGGTTTCACCGCACCGGAGAGAATCTTAATGGTGGTGCTCTTTCCGGATCCGTTCTTTCCAACTAGCGCATGAACCTTTCCACCGGTAAATCCCGCGGAAAAATTGTCCAGCGCAACCGTTCCGGGGTATTCTTTACGAATACCCCGGAACTCCAGTACAAAACTCATCTGTTATTGCTCGCTCAGCGGTTGATGATGTCGGCGAGCCACGTTCTGAACTCACGGACCTCATCAGGATTGTCCCGCGTCAGCAAGATACCGGGAACCACAACTTCCTTTTCCACGTCTTCGCCCTGGAGGGCGGCCATGGATACTTCTACGCTCTGATATCCAATTTCATACGGTTGCTGACCGGTAGTTGCTTGCAGCACGTCGTCGTCGGCCAACAGAAAGTCCGCAAGCTGTTCACTGGCATCGATCCCAAAAACGGCGATTTCGCCCTGGCCACCGGCGTTGCGCACACCCTGCACGGCCCCCACCGTTCCGCCTTCGTTGGCAGCGTAGATCACGTCTAAGTCCGGATTGGCGGTGATAATATCCTCGGAAACGGCAACCGCGTCCTCGGCGAGCCACGCATCCTGCTTAGCTACGATTTCAACACCGTCCAAGTCTTCGATCTGGCTCAGAAAACCGTCTACCCGGGCACCGCTCTGCTCTGGTACGAGCGAGTCAAACGCTAAAATGGCCACCTTTGCGTTTCCACCCAGTTCGTTCTGGATGTATTCGCGGGCCACTCGTCCGGTGGATTCGCCCAGCTGGAACTGGCTGGATTCAACTGCCGCCACCGGAAAATCCGCGTCGATGCGCGTATTCCAGGTTACCACCTGAATACCTTCATCGTGAGCGTCCCGAAGCGCCTGGACCGATGCGGTCGAACTCAGGGGGGTGATCATGATGCCGTCGACCCCACTGGAGATGTAGTTATTGACCATCTCGATTTCCTGGGCCGGGCTGTTATCACTGTTACCCAGCAACAGATCAGCACCCAGTTCGTCGGCTGCATCCTGCATGCCGAACTGCACAATTCTCATGAACTGATCGTTTTGAAACACGATTCCCGCCAAGCGCACCGTGTCATCTTCCGCTTGTCCGGAAGCAAACACTCCCCCTGCTACGATCGCCAAAACTAACAGTAACGTCACTACTCGTCTCATCGAATCCTCCTCTGTGGAAACTTATGTGACTGAATAAGCAAAACTCAGGCCAGGCATGGCAGAGTTGTCACATGTTAAGTTAACTGTCTATGGGGGAGAACGTTAGAGCAAAATCACCGGTGTCACCGCTCATATCGAGGACCGGCAAAACCGTCTTCGTTGGATACCGGATGACCCACTCCTGGATACCTGACTACCCAGGCACGTGGTCCTGATCGATTCCAAATCGATCGATTTTCCGCTGGAGCGTCTTGCGGGTGACCCCGAGGATTCGGGCCGCCTCCGACTTGTTGCCGCCGCTCTGCTGGAGGGCAGTTAGTACCAGTCGCCGGCCCACCTCCTCGGTAGCGGCGGACATCTGAAGATGATACTCGCCCGGGTCCCCCAGGTCCGCATCGGCACCGCCGGTGTGGAGAGAGGTCGTGTGATCGGCCGGGGGCAATCCAAACACCTCTAAGTGGTGCGAGCGACTGAGAAGCACCGATTGGCTCAGCACGTTCTTCATCTCCCGGACGTTTCCCGGCCAGGAGTAGTTGAGTAGCGCCGCCATCGCCTCCTCCGGAATATCTCGGACGGGATTACCATAGTCCTGACTGAACCGCTCTACGAACAAGTGGATCAACCGGTGAAGATCCTCCCTCCGGTCCCGCAGGGGCGGAATATGCATGCGCACCACGTGAATCCGGTAGTAGAGGTCCTCCCGAAACGCGCCCTCCGCGACCAGGGCTGTCAAATCCTGGTTAGTGGCCGCCACGATGCGAGCGTCCACCTGCACGGGATCGCTGCCGCCGAGCCGTAGGAACTCGCGATTCTCAAGGACGCGCAGCAACTTGGCCTGTGCATCGGGAGCCATGTCTCCAACCTCATCCAAAAAGAGGGTTCCCCCGTGGGCCCGCTCAAAACAGCCCTTCTTGCGTCCATCGGCTCCGGTGAACGCCCCCTTTTCATGACCAAATAGCTCACTCAGGAGCAGAGTCTCGGAAAACGCCGCGCAGTTGACTGCCACAAACGGCCCGGCACGGCGGCTACTCTGGTGGTGAATGTGGCGGGCCAGGAGTTCCTTACCAACACCGCTTTCCCCAGTCAACAGAACCGAAATGTCCTGGTCCTTGATTCGATCAGCCATTTCCAAGAGCCCGCGCATCGCCGGACTCTCTGCCACCAGGCAGGCTGTTCCCGCTCCCGCTACCGCTGATGACGCTTCGTTGCTCGCCGCGTCGCTGCCGCATCGCGCTTCATGGAGCTTGACCTCCAGGCGGCTCGCCACTTTGTTCAGGATGCGCGCGTTGTCCACCGGCTTCACGATATAGTCCTCCGCACCGCACTTCATGGCATCCACCGCACTCTCGATCGTCCCGTAACCGGTAATCATCAAAACGGGGAGCTCCGGGTCGATTTGGCGCACTCTCCGGAGGACCTCATGCCCATCCATGTCACCGGCAAGGCGCACATCCAGCAAGAGCGCATCCAGGTGGCGTTCCCCGGCGTGCTTGAGCACTGCCTCACCGGAGGCGCATTCCACGACTTCATACCCTCCGCGGATAAACAGTCGGCGTAATCCGAAACGAATACCTTCTTCATCATCAGCTACACATACAACCGGTCTAAAGGACTCTGCCACGCTCATGGTGCATCTCTCCATTCAGGAATCGTAATCTTCACCGTAGTCCCCTCTCCGTGAGTTGACCGGATGGAACAGGAACCGTTTCGTCGAGTAAGCAGCCCATACACGACAGACAACCCCAACCCGGAACCGTCTCCCTTGGTGGTGAAAAAGGGGTCGAAAATTCGGGGCTGGTGCTCCTCGGGTATGCCGCTACCGTTATCCTCTACTTCCAGAATCAGTACATCCTGCTCACGGGTCGTGGTTACCCGAACAACTCCGCCCTCTCCGTCGGCGGTGATCGCATGGACGGCGTTGGTAACCAGGTTCAGCAGAATCTGACGGACTTCATCGCCGGGCATCCGGGCTGCCGGGAGTTCCGGAGCTAGCTCCGTAACGACGCGCAGATTCCCACTCTCCGGGAACGCGTAGCCCACCGTGGCCAGCACCAGCCGAACCTCCTCGTTGAGGTCCGCCCAGCCGTGGGCCTCGCTCCGGTTTCCGGAGAATTTCAGAAGTCGTCCCACGATATCGCGAATCCGCCGCGTCTCCTGTTGGATGTAATCGATCGCTTGTTTCTGTTCGGGATCGTCGATCTCCGAGGCGATGTTCTGCACGTTTGTGGTAATCGACGATAGGGGGTTATTGATTTCGTGGGCGACCCCGGCGGTGAGGATCGAGAGCGATGAGAGTTTTTCCGCGCGAACCATCCGCTCCTCTAACGAAACCCGCTCGGTGACGTCGTCCACGATGAGGAGGCACCCCTCTATCACCGGGCGGCTCTTGGTGAGCGTTCCGCGCAGCGGAAATCCGGAGACTTCATAGACCTGATCCCGCGTCCGCCGCACGGTACCGACCACCTGCGCGCCGGCGGTGCGAACTTTTTCCGCAATTTCCATCAGGTGAACCCCGAGCTCCCCCATTTCGATATCCGTCACCGGGCGATCGACTAAATCTTCCTCCGCCACGCGCAGCAGCTCAGCTGCAGCGTGATTTACACGGAGGACGGTGCCGTCTGGATCCACGGTGATCATGCCGCTGCCGATCGATTGAAAGATCGTCTCATTGGTGTTGGTCAGCGCGGTAATCTCGGCGATATGCCGCTCCCGCTCGCTCACATCGATCTCCAACTGCGCGGCCATCCTATTGAAGCCGTGGAACAGCGCCTTCGTTTCCTGGCTCCTGGAATCCGCCAAGCGAACCGACAGGTCTCCCGCCGCTACCCGGTCCATGGCGTGGCTGAGATGCATTACCGGCTTGGTAAGCGTCCAGGAACCCAACATAACCAGACCCGCGGAGAGCGCGATTGACAGCAACGACGCCAGTACCAGGTTTCGACCAATCGTCTGCAAGCGATCGTCCTGCCAGGAGGCGTCAAGGACTACCGCCAGATGGGCGGTGAGGTATTCCGCGTTGGCTAGAATGGTGCCGACGTTGCGCACACTCCCGTTGAAGCGCTCTCCCAGATCGTTACGCAACCCGGGAATACGAAGATAGCCCCGTTGGTTGGAAGTCGTCCGCGCAAAGGATGCCCGCCGAGGGACTACAGGCAGACCCGGCAAGATTCCTTGGGACGTCATGAAGGTGGCGGTTGCGGCGGAACCGATCGCCAGCTCCCGGCAAAAGGTATCATCCACCAAGGTGACCAGGTGAATCGCCCCGTCCCCATCGGGTGATGCAGGCGCAGCAATGGACGCCCTCAGGATCACCGTGTCTCCCAACTGCTGAAGCACGATTCCAGGACGAACGGGCGCGCGCCACGCACCGTTGGACTGTTCAAAAAATGGTAAGCCGGACAGATTGTACACCTCTGCGGCACGGTCTTCGTTATTACTGAGTACCAACCAATCTACCGTTCGTCGCGCCGCCAGCCGCGCCCTGAACTCTTCTGAAGTGACATCGTCAGGGAGCGTAACCAGTTCTTGCCAGAGCACTCGTTTCCAGCTGTTGAAGTTCTCGTATATGCGTTGTGACTCGTCGTCTAGCTCTCGCAACGCCAAAAGATGATCTTGCTCGCGCACGCGATCGGTAACCAGCAGGGCGGTCAGCAGGCTTTGGAGGACGAGGACCAAGGTTGCAATTAGAAAGAACCGTTTAAAGAGCGACATATCTCAGTAGGTCAGCGCTTCAAGATCCACGTCGTCGATCGTTTCCTGGGTCAGAATCTGCCCGCCCACCAGCATCCGGCGCGCCACCGACCGGCCCTGGAGGTGATCCACCGCAAGTTCGATCGCCTGGGAGCCGATCTCCCGGGGTGTCTGGGAGAACACAATATCGATCGATCCCCGCCGAAGCGCGCTCATAATCGGCGCGGTGCTGTCCCAGGAGGCGATTCGCACGGCCCCGGTGAGACCACTTTCTACGACTGCTTGGTACGCCCCTTGGGCACTAAACAGATTGGTGGCAAAGATCGCCCGTACCTCCGGATGCTCCTGCAGCCGGGAGAGGGTCTGCGTGTATGCCACGCTCTGACGATCCTGATTGTAATCGGTGGCAATCACCTGCAGATGCGGAAACTCCGCCGTCCCCGCGATGAACCCATGTACCCGATCTCGTACCGATGAGACATCGGAGTGGGTCGTGTTGACGTACACCGCTCCTTCCTTTCCCACGAGCTCCGCAAGGCGCTCGGCAACCTCTTTCCCTCCATTCCAGTTGTCGCTACCCACAAAGCTCAGCGCGTAGGAGTCGTCGCCTTGGGTATAGTCCCCGTCGCCAATGTAGGTATCTACCGTAATAATGGAAACGCCACCGTCATGAATCTCACGCAGCTCATCGTTTAGTGCTGCGGTAGATACCGGCCCGATTAGGAGCATGTCTACGGCGGTGAAATCGACTTCCCGTAACACGTCCCGCTGCGCGTCGGCACTCCAGACCTCGGGGTAGCTCGCTTCGGAGTACTGAACTCCCGCCTCCTCCGCGGCATCGCGAGCGCCACTTCCGATCGCGCGATAGAACGGGTCCTCCACCGCCGGAACAAAGACGATCGTACGTGAGGCGAGGGATGCAGAATCGGAACGCTCCGATGGCGCACAACTGGACAAAACGAGGAGAACGGATAGCTGAAGACAGACCAGCACTACTATCGAAGAGTTGGTACGCGTGCGCACAGCTGATTGTACCACGCCTTTTGGACGGCGCGAGTCAAACTTGCTACTTCAAAAAGCGCTACTGTGCTACGAATTCCGGCTATTCGACCGACGTCGCCGCACGGTGGTTATGAGGGCTCCCGCGGACGCGGCAAGCCAGACGGCCAGGGCTCCGATGAACGGTGGCGCCATTCCTACGGTGGCGATTCGGGGCACCGCCAGGGCTATCGCGGCGGCGGCCAGCGCCGTGAGACCCAGGCTGACTACCACCAAACGCCAGATCGGCACCTCACCGTGAGCTCGAAAGAGGAGCGCCGTGGATATGAGTATCGTGGCGGGAATCGTCGTGCCGAGGACGGTAAGAACGGCGAACAGCACCCCTCGCCGTCCGGCGGCGGTCACGAGTTCAGGATTATCTGCGGCTGCCTGCGGTCCCTGCGGATCGATACCTGCCGCTTGAAGTTCCTCATAGAGGGCCAGCCCCACCCCGATGCGGTGTAAGGCCAGGCCCAGAAGAACCGTCAGGATCGTCCCCACGAGGACGACGATCCCGATTGCCACCGCGGTTCCCGATGACCGCGGCTGTTCCGTACTCACGGGCTACTCCGACTTCCCGTACACCAGCTTGTCCGCGGCGAAGTATAAGACACACGCCACCACCATGGCGTTAATCGCGGCGATGCCGAAGGAGACGAAGTTCCCCACCAGCGCACCGGCGATCACACCGAGGATCGCGCCCCAGTTCACCGTCCGGTCGGCCACCTCGTCCGCGTTGTACTCGGCCCGGTGCATGAAGAAGTCCAGAGCGATAATGGCGCCCACCGGAGGAAGCGTGGCGTTGAGAAAGCTCAGCCAGCCGATAAAGTTGAAGTAGAGCCACATCGCCGTGGCGGTACCGATTACACCGGCGATGAGCACCATGGGTCGCTTGCGAATCTTGGTGATGTTGGACAGGCCCAAGCCGGAGGTGTACAGCGCGTTATCGTTGGTGGTCCAGATGTTGGCACCCAGCACCAGGATCGCCGGAATCGCCAATCCCTGGGCGATCATCACGTAGAAGATGTCCTGCTGCCCGGTAAAGGCACCACCCACGGCACCGAAGGCAAACATCAGGGTGTTTCCGATGAAAAACGCCACCACCGTGGTGATCACCGCAATTTTGTGGCTCTTGGCAAAGCGAACGAAGTTCGGCGTCGCCGTACCACCACTGACAAACGACCCGATTACCATACCCACCCCGGCAAACACCGTGATGTCGCCGGCAGAGAGTCCAAAAATTTGGGCGAGACCGCCACCCTCTACGGTAGCTACGATCATCGAATATATACCGAGCACGGTAATCAGCGGCACCGAGATGAAACTGATCACCTCCAGCCCCTTGATGCCGAAGTAGGCGGAACCGGTCATCAGGACGCCACCAAGGATCAGCAGCAGGAGCGGCTCCATTCCCAGGAGCTCGGCCACCGGAATGGCAAACATCGCCACACCAACCCCAAACCAGCCGATCTGGGTGAAACTGATCAGCGCCGAGGGAAGGAACGATCCCTTGGATCCAAAGGAGCGGTGCGCCAGGAGGTCCAGACTCAAGCCGGTGGAACTGCCGATGTAGGCCAGCACGCCGGTGTACGCACCGAGAATCGCCCCACCGATAACCACCGCCCAGAGAAATCCGGACAGGTCCAATCCGTTCCCCAGGTTTGCACCAACGCTCATGCTGGCCGAGAAGAAGGTAAATCCAAGCATGATAACGAACATCGGCCAGAAGCCTTTGCGCGCCGTCTGGGGAACCGCCTCCAGCGAATAATCGCTATCTACGTGAGCGGCGTTGTCTTTGTCCATATCCGAACCTCCAGGTTGAAGTAGTGATGCACATCACAGGCACCTGGGGGATCACGTATAAACGCAAATTTATGCAGTGTCAACTCATCTACATACTAAACGGCTCCAGCACACGGTCCAGGAGCCCGTGAAGATAGGAAATAGTGACCCCGTAGTTGGTCATAGGAGCGTTTACCGAGCGAGCTTCTCCCATGCGCGCCTTCATCTGTGAGCGCGTTATGGAGCATGCCCCGCAGTGTACCACCAGCTCATATCCCCGGAGCGTTTCCGGGATTGATCCGCCGGTGACGTCTATTTCGAGCTCCTTGCCGGTGTACTGGCGAAGCCAGCGGGGAATCTTTACCCGGGCGATATCGTCACAGTGGGCGTGATGGCTACAGCTCTCGGTGACCAGGATCCGGCTGCCGTGGTCCAGGGAGTCGATACGACGGACGTTCTCCACGAAGAGTGACAAATCACCTTTGAAACGGGAAAACAGGATCGAAAAGGTGGTGAGCGGTATGCCCGAGGGAACGGCCCCGGCGGCCTTAAGCACTACTTGGGAGTCGGTAATGACCAGGTCCGGCGGGCGGGAGAGCTGCTGCAACGCCCATGCAATTTCTCGCTCCTTCACTACCACCGTCATGGCGTCACCATCGAGCGCTTCGCGGATCGTCTGCACCTGCGGCATGATGAGTCTTCCCGCGGGCGCCTCCAAATCGATGGGGACTACCAACATGATGAGGCGATACGGCCGCACCAGGTCTTCCAGCAACGTTTTCTGGGTATCCCCTCGGCTCCGGAGGATCTCGATCAGATGCTCTCGCAGTTGCGGGATTCCCTGCCCGGTTAGAGAGCCGACGTGGATCATCTCCTGCGCGGCGGGTTCCGCCGGCTCTTCAGAGGTGACCAGATCCGCATGGGTGGCAACCACCACCACCGGCAGCGACATTTCCCGCAGGCGCTGCAGCTCCGCGCTGTCCCGCTGATCCCACGTGCCCGGGCGGTAGACGTAGAGCACCACGTCGGCCCCGGCCACCGCGCGGGCGGCCTTACTTCCGCGCTGAGCGCCCAGGGCGCTCTCATCATCGCTGCCGGCGGTATCCACGTACACCACCGGCCCCCACGGCACCAGCTCACTGGCGCGGGTCACCGGATCGGTGGTGGTACCCGCCGTGGGGGAGACGATCGCCAACTCATCACCGGCGAGCGCGTTCAGCAACGCCGATTTTCCGGCATTACACTTTCCCACCAGCACGATATGCGGACGGAGCGCCCGCGGTGTGGACTGCGGTCGATGGTTCATCACGTTCCTCCAAGCTCCGCTACGTGGGCGGCAAGCGCCGCCCCGGAGCGCTCATGAATCGCGGCATACAGCGATTCGTCGTACCCCAGGGACATCACGTTTTCCGGCGCAAACAACGCCCGGGAATCGGACTCCGAGAGCAGCGCGGTCTCGGTGAGATAGGTGTGCAGGTCCTGCCCCGCTCCCGCCGCGGCACGCAAGAGCACCTCCACGCCACCGTAGGGCACCAGGGGCAGCAGCGCCACCACCGCCATCGCACTCCCGGCTACGTTGGCGGCGCACCGCTCATGATTTACCTCTAAGCGGCCCACGTAGTGGCCCAACGCCTCGGTGGCACCGCGCGCCATGGTGAGGCTCTCTTCAATGGTGAATGCCAGGGCGGGGAAGAACGCGTTCAGCTCCAGCTCCGTGGAGGCGGCAAGTCGCGCAATCAACCCATCGTTGGCAATAATCCGCTCCGCCGCCTGGATGACCGCTTCCGGCACCACCGGATTCACCTTTCCCGCCATAATGCTGGAGCCGCGCATCAGTCGCGGCAGGTGGATCTCGCCGATCGCCGTTTCCGGACCGGATGCGAGGAGCCGAATATCGTTGGCGATCCGCCGCAGGTTCACCGCCAGCGTCCGCACCGACTCCATCGCTTCTACTACTTGATCCCAATTGCTGGTCGCTTCCACCAGGTGTTCCGCACGGCACACCGGGTGCGCGGTGAGGCGCTGCAGTACCTGGACCACCTGCAGCACATACCGACGGGGAGCTCCCGCACCGGTACCCACCGCGGTTCCACCGAGATTGACCTCACGAATCCGCTCCCGCGCCTTGAAGCAGCGCCAGCGGTCGCGACCGATCGCATGCGCCCAGGTGGCAAACTCGCGACCCACGGTGGTGACTACCGCATCTCGCAGCTGTGTTCGGGCCGGTTTGAGCACCATGTCGTAGCGCTCCTCGCCGGCCTGTAGCTGCGCCTGAAGCGCCTCTACCGAACGTTCGAGCCGGGACAACTGATCGTGCATGAGAAGCCGCAGCGCCGTGGGCATCACATCGTTGGTGGACTGGTGGCAGTTTACGTGAGCGTAGGGGTCGATGGGGGC
>CAYQRW010000057.1:0-2514 GCA_964419735.1 uncultured Spirochaeta sp. | reverse complement strand
TTTACCGCCATGTTAATCGCGGTGCCGGCGCCGCCCTGAAACGCATCGAGCTCGACCGCCCCGCCCACCGTCCGGTCATCAGCGGTGTGGAGTGCCCGCGCCGCCGCCACGATGCGTTCCACCACATCGGGACTCAGGTAGCCGAGCTCACCGTTACATATGGCCGCGGCCTCTTTCACCAGCGCCACCGCCCGCACCAGAGCGGGAGTGACCCGATACGGCGACACCGCGGGCAGGGCCGAACCTACCTCGGTCATCGTTCCAGCGCCTTATGCATCGCCGACTTGATCGATACCCCCGGCAGCGCACCCAGTTTACCGGTGAGGGCGCCGATCTCGTCGGTGGTGGCGTGGACGATCAAGGTCACGATCGACAACGTTCCCTCCTGCAGATTCGGCATGCCGAGCCGCCCCACGATGCACTCGGTGTGGGCGGACAGGATCTGGTTGATCCGTGCCCCGGCCCGGTCCCGGTCCTGCACGATAAGCCCGATAAATCCGTACCGCCGTTCAGGAGAAGGCATAGTCCCGGTATCCTTCCCAGATCGATACCCGATCCGCCAGCACGTGAGCCGACTGCGATGGATCGGCGATGCACGCCTCCAGCCGGCCATAGACCTCCGGAGAGACCACCCGCGGCGTGCCAAACACCCCGGCGGCGTACGCATCAAACCGCTGCGAGTCGGTGGAAAAGGGCATACCGAAGACCTCCGCCATGGTAGCCGCCCACATAGACGCGTCAGGGACGGACGCGTCAGGGGCCGCAGTGTCGGGGGCTGCGGCGTCAGGGGTAGACGCGCCGGCCGCGGCCGCCGGGCGCGTCACGGTGAGGTGGTCCGCCGCAATCCAGGGAGCGGCGGCGTAGAACACATCCTGAAAGAACTCCACCACTACCTTTCCTTCCACCAGGAACACCAGCAGCGGTTTGGCGGGGTCCACGAAGGACACCACTACCCCGCTGCCGACGCGCTCCCCGCGCTGGTTGTGAGCGATGACTACGTCGCCGGTGCGACACCGGCGCGCTAATTCAACAAACTGCACTTCGTTCATCTTCTGCTCCTTCTATACAGTGGACTGAGACGGTGAGATGCCCCGCTGGGCATGGGGAGCATCGCCCCATGCGTCTGGTACTACCGGGCGGCCCAATCGCGCTGCCCGGGCCGGGGTACACGCGCGGCAGGCCGCGCTGTCTTCGTCCACACACGGTTTACCGTCATACAACTGGTACGATCCCCGCCGGGAGACGGGCGTGACGATTGGCATCATCACATTCGCGCCGGCCGCCAACCCCGCCTCCCGGCCGGTGGGAGACAGCGCCTGCAACGCCGTGGTGGCGGCGATGTTGAGGTCCGGAATAAGCAACCGCGTCACGGCGATCATCCGCAGGGAGAGCTGGAGACGCTCCGCCGCGCTCCGGTCCGCCGCTTCCCGGTATGAGGGGGCCGCCCTCGCGGAGGGGATGTAGGGGCCCATTCCGATCATGTCCGCATCGATATCCCGGAAGAAGAGCACGTCCGCCGCCAGATCCTCTACCGTTTGCCCAGGTATTCCGATCATCACTCCCGTACCCAGCTGGTACCCGATGCGCTTGAGCGTCCGCAACGCCTGCACCCGATCGGCAAACTTCTGGTGCGGCGGATGGAGCCGGGCAAAAATACCGGCGTTGCTCGTTTCTACTCGCAGGAGGTAGCGGTGTGCCCCAGCATGGTACCAGCGGCGATAGGTGGCCTCTCGCTGCTCCCCGAGGCTCAGGGTGAGGCCCAGCCCCTCCGGGAGCCCTCCGCGGCGCGTGACCGTTTTGATCTCCCGCACCAGCCGTTCTACCCGGAGAACACTCGCCTGATCGCGGCGCTCTCCGGCCTGCAACGTCATCGAGCCGAAGCCCGCATCGGCACACTCCTGGGCGGCGGTAAGGATCTCGGTATCGCTCAGATCAAAGCGCGCCACCGCGGCACCGCGGCGGATGCCGCAGTAGTAGCAATCACACCTGCAGTGGTTGGAGTATTCCAAGAGCCCCCGTAGCCACACCTCCGGCCCCACCGTGCGGTTTAAGGCGCTGCGCGCGGCGGCAAAGAGCGCCTCGTCGCCACCGGGGTACTCGCCGGCGAGCCACCCCGCTATCTCGCGTGTCTTGGGTGCCGCGCGTCCCTTGCGCGTCTCGTGTGCCCGGCGCGTCTCGCCTCTCTCACCACGGCTACCCACCATCGATGTGTCCTCACAGATAGAGGTCGCGGGCCCCATGGATCGTCCGCTCATAGTAGTCACTGAACTTCTTGTGCAGCTTGGGAGTTCGGAACGCCGCGGTGGCCAGCTCTTTTCGAATCAACGCCTCGCCTTTCGCCTTGGTCTCGCTCGTGGCGAAGTCATCAAGCCATTCGCGAAAGGTGAGAATCGCGTTCAGCTTGCAGAAGTCCCCCTCGTGGCAGGAGCGCAGCAGACGCATGATCCGCTCACCGGTACGCCCGATGCGGTATCCGGCGGTACAGAAACTGGTGATGTAGCCCATGTCCGCCAG
>CAYQRW010000056.1:0-15835 GCA_964419735.1 uncultured Spirochaeta sp. | reverse complement strand
GCAGATGCTGTCTTTTCTGAAAACGCGCTACGGCGAACCCCTGTCGCCGATGGTCACGCGCATGGCCGACCTCCCGGCGGACACGCGGGTCCACGGATGTTCCGAGGGGCACTGGCCGGTAATTCAGTGGAGCAACGTTTTCATCTTGCCCGGGCTCCCCCGGGCACTGCAGGACAAGATGCGACGCATCGCGGAAATGCTGCCTCATTTGGATCGGACCTGGACGGCGATACTGTATCTCTCCGCCGACGAAAGTGATTTTGCCGACTGGTTGGACGCGGTGCAGAAAGCCCACCGTCAGGTGGCGATCGGCAGCTATCCGGTGGTCGGCGCCTACGATTACCACTCGCGCCTCGTGGTAAAGGGGTCCGACCCCGACCAGGTGGTTTCCGTGGCGGGTGAACTGCGGGACTACGTGCAACGCCGAGGATGGCTGGTGCGGGAAGAGAACGACCTGTCATGAGTGAGGAAACGCGTTGGAGTGCTCAAAACGGACTCGGTGGAGCCGGAAGCGCGGGAGAGAACAGCTCCCGCCCGGGCGGCCAGGGCGGCAATAACGGCGCCGCGATGCTGGACGCCGTGGAGTTGGATCTCGCCGACGTGGCCCGCACCGCCCCCTGGGATGGGGGTCGGAGCGGCTGCCTGCTGCACGGCTTCGGCGCCTCCGCGCAGGACCTGGTTTCCCTCGCGCCCACGCTGGGCGGCGCGCAGCGCTGGGTGTTCCCCCATGCCCCCGCCCCGATCACCGTGGCGGGCATGGCCTACGGCCGCGCGTGGTTTCCCCGCACGGAAGAAGAGCTGCAGCAGGCGCTCTTTGGCGGATACTTTCTCTCCCTTCGGAGGTTGGAGCCCGCCGGGCTGGCCCAGGCGGCGTGGGAGGTGCGGCGCTTGGTGGAGGGCCGCAATCTGGCATGGGAGACGCTGATTCTCGGCGGATTCAGTCAGGGCGCGATGGTAGTGGCGGAGATATTGCGCCAGGGATTGGATAACCCGAAGCTGCCGCTTCCCGCGGTGGCGCTCCTCTTCTCCGGAGCCCTTACCGCCGAATCGTGGTGGACCGGGCTCTCCACCGCCGGCCGCAGCCCGGGGCCCCACGGCGAGCATCTGCCGCGGGTGTTTCAAAGCCACGGCACCCAGGACCCGGTGCTCCCCCTGCGAGAGGGGGAGGCGTTGCGCGATGCGCTCACCGCCGCCGGATTCTCCGTGAACTGGCACCAGTTTACCGGCCGTCACGAGATCCCGGAGCAGGTAGTAACCGCCGCGGCCGAGTTTATCCGACCAAATTGATCCGAAATTGTGCCGGTTTTACTGGATATCTGCCGATAATGGTAGTAGGTTATGAATTAAGAGATGCCGTAGGCATCGAAAAAAAGTTTTGTTCGAGGTGCAGTATGAAAAAAATGTTTCTGATTCTCACGGTCCTTTTGTTTGGCGTAGCAATGGGCGCATTCGCCCAGATTACCGACTCCGCCACGCTCAACCTGAGTGGTACGGTGGGTGATTTTGTGTCGATTAATGTGACACCGGAACCGGCGGCTACCAACCTGGCGCTTTCGAGTGGTCAGTCCTCGCAGTTGCAGGTGGCCACGGTAACTATCTCCAGTAACGTCGGCTACGATGTTGATGTTAACTCCACGAATACGTTCAACTTTACCGACGGAACGGAGGATGTTCCGTATAACCTCTACTACGATGGGACGGTGGTCTCATCGAATGGCGACGTGGTGGAAAGCGGTTCATCCGCCAACGGAGCCACCCGACCCGTGGCGGTCACGTACAACGCGGCCACCGGAGTCGATCCGGGCACCTATTCCGACACCGTAACCTTCACCATCTCGTCGAACTAACCAGCCGGTGAGATGTGCGAGGCCCGGCGGGAAACCGTCGGGCTTTTTTTGTGAGATTGCCGTTACACTAATGGATATGAGCATGAGATCACACACGTTACGTCGACCGGCAGTGTTCAAGGTGGCAATGGCGGTGGCCGTCCTGCTGGCGGTAGCGGCGCCGGCCGCAGCATTCCAACTGCAGCCGATGTCGGCCTCGATCGAGCCGCAGAGCGGTACCTCCACCACTACCTTTGATGTGCGTAATACCACCGATGCCCCCATAGCGGTACAGATGCGGGTGACCACGCGCCGCATCGAACCCGACGGAACGGAGCTCAACGAGGATGCCTCGGACCAGTTGCAGCTGTTTCCCTCCCAGGTGATCCTGCGACCGGAGCAGACGCAGACGGTACGGGTGCGCTGGTTGGGAGATGGAGTTCCCGCCGAGGAGCTGCCCTTCCGGGTGGTGGCGGAGCAGTTGCCGATTAACCTCGGCCGGGACCAGGATGAAGCCTCTGGTGTGCGAATGATGCTCAGGTATCGCGCGACTCTCTACGTGCGGCCCGAGGGGGCGGCGCCCGATGTGAGCGTTACCGACCTCTCGGTGGGTGATTCAGAGATTGCGATGACGGTGGAGAACCGGGGTACCGCCCATGCGCTGCTCGCCGATGGTCTGCTTGTGCTCCGGACCGGGACCGAAGAAATGGAGATTCCGGCGGAAGAGGTTGAAGCGCTGGCCACGGTGAACGTGCTGCCCGGCGGCGTCCGGCGGGTCAGGGTGCCGCGGGCCGATCTCCCGGGAGTGCCGGATGAGATCTCCTTTCGCTTTGCGCGCTAAGTGGCTCATCATATTATTTGTGCTCCCAGTCTCCATGACAGTGGGGCAGGACCTCTTTTCGGAAGTATTTGGCGATGGAGAGGAGCAGGAACTGCCCATTCCCGTAGTTCGCCAGGGTGTCCAACTCGGTGAGGTTTCCGGGCGGCTGTCTCGCAATACCACGACGTTCCAGTTAGAAGAACTCATCGCCGCTATTCAGGACGTAGTGAACGATGAGACACTCACTGAGCTCCGGCAATTTGCCGAGGAGCGGGACGGGGCGTACGTCGAGGTGGGCTCGCTCAATCCCTTCGGCATTTCCACCGTCTACCGCCCAGAGCGGGTAGAAATCGAAGTAGAAATCGCCGCCGATCGACTTCGGGAGCAAATTCTCAACTCCGGCGTGGCTCCGACCCTCCCAAATATGCAAGAGCCCGCACAGATCTCAGGATACGTCAATCTCTTTAGTCGTGGTGCAGTCTCTTCGGTGCGTGGCCAGAGCAGATTGCAGGCGGAGTTCGAACCGGTGGCGAACTTCCAGTCCTGGGTGGCGGAAGGTTCGGTGGTAGTCCGGGGTGGTGCCGGAGACTGGGAAGAGAATCCGGTGGAGTTGTCCGCGGCCCGCTTGGTCCGGGATCTGCCGGAATACCAGATCCGTGCCGAGGGGGGCACTCCCAGGTACGAGGCGGGACCACTGAACGCTACCCCGGAGCTGATCGGGGTCTCGGCGACTCGATTAGCGGAATTGCAGACAGGGCGCCCTCTGGAGCGGGACGGACGCGTGAGCTTTGTGGTACCGCGCCGTGGCTCCGTTGAGGTTCGGCTCAATGGGCGTACCTATCGGACCTATAACCTCAGCGAAGGCCCCCACACGATCGTCGATTTGCCCTTGGGACGCGGGAGCAACCAGGTGGTGGCGACCCAACCTACCGAGGCCGGCGACGGCACGGTGACACTCACCGATGTGCGGATTCCTTTTGCTCCCGGACTACTCAGACCGGGGCGCCACCAATACTCCTACGCGGTAGGAGTGCTCCGGGAGAACCCGTCGACACCGCTGCTGTCGGGCTCGCACGCCATGGGGGTCCTGCCGGAACTGACGATCGGTGCATCCTCCCAGGCCACACTGGAGCGAGCGACGGTGGGAGCTCAGGTTCTGGGAGCCGGCGAATGGGGAATCACCCAAGTCTCCGGGGCGATTTCGTTTCCTGATGGACTCGGCGCCGCCGGCGAACTGACCCATGCGATTTCGCTGCTCCACAGTCGGTG
This sequence comes from uncultured Spirochaeta sp., assembly GCA_964419735.1. Lineage (GTDB taxonomy): Bacteria > Spirochaetota > Spirochaetia > DSM-27196 > Alkalispirochaetaceae > Alkalispirochaeta. The sequence continues at coordinate 11,920 of CAYQRW010000056.1, read as the reverse complement.
GAATCCGACGGTGGAGGTGGTTGCCGGTGCGCAGAACGCTGCCTACCAACCGGTCGGCGGTCCCGCTACCGGCGGAGAGTTTCAGCTAGGGGCGTACTACACCCAACGCCTCCCGGCGGCGGTGATTCTTGGTATGGGAGCCGTCCGCCGCTGGCGCTACCAACCGGAGGACTCGGCGGAGACCACGGTACGCCTTACCGCAACGCACCAATCGGCGGAAGGGTTCTCGCTCAACGCGCAAATCGGACCTACCATCGCCGACGGCCAGGTTGCCTGGCAGGGAAGCCTGTTTATTCGGTTCACGGATGGCGGGGGCACGGTGAATACCTCCGCCGGCTACGATATCGCCGACGGTCCCGCCTCGCTTTCGGTGAGCGCGGTTCCCGAGCGATCGGTGGATACCTGGCGTTGGAGCGCCGGGTACCAGGGCTTTGATCGCAGTGCCGGCCAGCCGCAGATACTACGGGGATCGGTAGGATACGACGCCTACTCCTACAGCGCCCGGGTGGAGCCCTTTGCCCAGGAGACGATCGGCGCTGCGGAGAGTGAGTATCGGCTGGGCGGACAGTTTTCCTCGGCGGTGGTCTTTGCCGGACGCCAGGTGGCGATCAGCCGCCCGATTCGTGACTCCTTTGTGCTGGTGACGCCCCGCGAGCAGATCGCTGATTACTCCGTTCCGATCCGCGGCAGTGGTGGAGGACTGGTGTCGATCGTGGAAGGTGGATCCGCGGTGATGCCGGATCTACGCAGTTATCGGGCCTCCACGATTTCCGCCGACGGCAGTAATCTTCCGGATGGGTACTCGGTGGGGGAAGGACGCTACTCCTTTACTCCGGGGTACCGCAGCGGATATCACCTGGTGATCGGCAGCGCCTCTTCGGTGTACGTCCGAGGGCAACTGGTGGATGATTCAGGGGAACCGATCGCCCTCGAGGCGGGGGAGGTCATCGCTACGGATGGTTCCACGACGCCCTTCTTTACCAACCAGGAGGGCGAGTTTGAGATTCTCGAGCTCGCCCCGGGCGAGTTCAGACTTCAGTTGTACCGCTACCCCGAGGCGGAGTCGGTTTTCGCGGTGCCTGAGGATGTGGTGGGCCGGTACAATCTTGGGGACGTGGTATTCTTACGGGAGGAGTCGCAATGAGCAGACTGATACGGACAACTCTGGCCGCCGCCTTGCTTCTCTGGCCGCTTCACAGTGTGACCGCGCAGACGGATCTGTCGATTGCGTCACTGCCGGGCAGTGTGTCCGTGGCCAATGAGATCTTCTCCGAGAGCAGTACCCCGATTCCGATTACCGTGGCCCATGAGGGCGATGCCACCGCGTGGTTTGTGACCGTCTCCCGGGGAAACTCATCGTCCTTTGATCCGCGGGAACTGCAGCGGCGTTTTCTCTTTATTTTCACGCTCTCGTTAGACTACAACATCTTCACGCCGGAGGATGCGATCGCCCGGGACACCAGCGGGCCCTTGAGTACGGCCAACGTGATTCAGGGCTCGTTTCCCACATCAGCATCGGTGCAGACCGAGTCCGATCAGTTCACGGTGCGCATTCCGGCGGAACAGTTTGTTCGGCAAGGAACCTACACCGACGAGGTTGAGATATCGCTCTACCAGGGATCAATCTCGAGTCCGGAAACGGCGGTTCGCGTGGAGCGCCGCAATCTGCAGATCAGCTCGGTAACGAGCTCGGTGGCGGAGGTGGGGCTCGTAGAGTCTGGCGGTGCCACCTCCAGCGTGGATCGTAACTTCACCATGGATTTCGGGCCCCTGAATAGCGGTGCCACCCGCAGCGCGGATCTGCTCTTTCGAGCCAATAGCGGTTACTTCCTGGAGGCGGAGAGTGCCAACCAAGGGGTGCTGCTCAACGTAAACCGTCCCGGTGGTTTTACGATACCCTATGAGTTTCGTTACAACGGCACCACCTATGATCTCAGCTCTCCCCGTACATTGGATGCAAGTTTCTTCTCAGGTACGGGGATCTCGTTTGTGCGCCGACCGATCTCAGTGGAAATTGGAGCGTTCTCCAACGTCCCCTCCGGCCTGTACGAGGATGTGATTACCTTTACGATCTCCACGTTCTAACATGACCCCGGCTTTAACTGGTCCGGGTGCGCAGAGCGCGCGGGGTATGGGCCACGGTTAGTTGCCGGCCTCTACCCCCGCGTCCGCAGCCGGTGCGGCTGCGCCAGGGTGAGGGCGGCGCGCTTCTCGTAGTAGGCGGCCTCGTTGACAAACAGCGGCACCACGCCGGCGGGACCGTCGTAGGTGGTGACCGTACCGTCAAAGCCGAGGTACAGCGGGTCCCCCGGGTGGAGGGGCACAAAGTCCTGGTCCTGTCGCTCCGGGTGAACCATGCCGGCGATGGATCCGTCCGGGGCACGGGGGAAGTCGGAATCTCCGGTGTAGCGGTAGACGGTGATCTCCTCCGGTATTTCCAGCTCCTCGTCGTGGTTCCAGCGGTCCAGAGCGCGGAGGACACTGTTAATGATCTGTTCGGTCTCAATCAACACATCCGCCCGAATCACGCCCTGCGGCACGGGACCCACTTCGATCTCGATCCCATGGGGGGTGATTTCTGCCACGTAGGGGTGGTCGCCGCCGCGGTGCGCGCTGCCGGGACCTCCGCCGGCTGCCGGAGGGGAGGCTGCCGGTGATTCCGCCGGCGGATCGCCGCCGTATCCCATGATGCGCACCTGCGGCAGCTCCCGTTGCACCAGGGCCGCCACGACGCGCGCCAACAGTTCGTCCTCGCGGATGATCACCGTGGGACCGAGCGCAGCGGTGGTGGTGTGCAGGTCGATCAGGAACTGGCACGCGGGATCGGCGCTGCCCTTGGGACCGAGGAGCGCGTTCAGTACCTGGGCGCGCTGCCGTTCATAGCCGGACTGGTGCGGATCGCTCAGTTCCTCGGTGTTAAAACAGCGGTTCAGGTCGAAGTCGATGTAGCGACGGTTGTGTTCCACCGCCCGCGGATTGCCGAGAAGCGTCTGGAGGTGAAAGGAGCGCGGCGTGTACGGCACCGGAAGCCCCGCCGCTTCTACGACGGACGGCAGGTGGCGCCGGGCCACGGCGGTGACGCCGGTGCGTTCATTGCCGTGAGTTCCGCCGAGGAGGGCGGCGTTGCGCACGACAGTATCGTTGAGACGGGGATGATCGCTGCGTTTCATCGTTATTCCTCTCCCGGGCGGGGGCGTTTGCCCAGCGTGACCGCCAGCGCGCCGCCGATCGCAACTGCTGCCATATCGGCGAGGGCGCTCTGCCAGGAGGCGATACTCGGCCAGATGCCCACGATAGAGCCGGTGACCAACCCCAGAATCACCCAGTACGTGGCGGCGTGAAAGCGGTGCAGCAGTAGACTCATCACCTTGCTGGCCCCCACCAGGCCCACGGCGGCGCCCACAATCAGCACCGCCAGGACCGGCACGTTTGCGGTGCGGACCGCCTGGAGAAAGGTGGCGTACATTCCGATGATCAGCAGCACAAACGATCCGCTCACGCCGGGGATGATCATGGTAGCGGTGGCCACGGCCCCCGCCAGCAGGAGCGGGACCACGGTGGTCAGATCGACGACGGTAATCGCCTCGCTCATGGGAGGACTGCCGATAATCGCCTGCACCACCAGAATCGCCAGCGCCGCGAGAAACAGCACGATATGGTGGGGGCGCACGGGGTGCTCCCGCACCTGCTGGGCTACGAAGGGAATGCTCCCGGCGATGAGTCCGACAAACACGAAAAAGGTCTGTTCCGGGGCGCGTTCTAGACCCAGCTCGATCACCCACGCGAACGCCGCGATTCCAATCACCGCTCCGATAAGCACCGGGGCGACGATCAGCACGTGCTGCCGCCAGCGCGGCGAGAAGAAATCACCGATCGCCTCAACCAGACGGTCGTAGATGCCGGTTACCACGGCGATCGTTCCGCCGCTGACCCCAGGGACGGTGTTGGCGGCACCGATCGCGGTTCCTTTGGCGAGATGGCTCATCGCCTGGGTCCACTGTAAGGACGTTTGCATAGGCAGAGCTTACACGATCACCCTTCACCCGACTACAGCGCATCCGGGGCGGGCACGGTGGGCACGGCGCGCACGGCCCGCGGGTCATGCACGACGGCCTGATGCACCCGGGGCGGGCACGGCCCGCGCCTGATGGCCGGGCCTGCAGCACGCGCCCGATGCCCGCGCCTGATGCCCGCGCCTGCCCCCGCGCCTACGCCCGGTGCCCGGCGCCCCAAACCTGACCAGAGAACTAATAAATTACCTCCGGTGTTTATTGCGTAAACAAAGCTCTTTTAACGTGAACTGCGTTGCAATAATAGAAGGCACCCTGTATACTACGAGCAACAAATCCCATACAGGGCTATACCATGAATCACATACCAAGTCAGTGCAAAGTGGTCACCCAACCGGGTGTCGTTACCGCGTTGCATGGGACAGAAGCCGATATTCAGATCGTTCAGCACAGTGCCTGCTCCTCATGTAAGATCAAGGGCCTCTGCGCACCGAGCGAAAGCAGTACCAAGATCATCCGCGTCGCCAACCACGGTGGCCTGACCCAGGGCGCGCGGGTTGATATCGACATGCAAGAGCGTCACGGCTGGCTGGGCATCCTGTTTGCCTTTGTTTTGCCGCTGGCGCTGGTGGTGGGCGTGCTCTTCTCCTTTGCCGGTCTCCTGGGCAGCGAAGAGGCGGCGGCCTTGGTCGGCCTGGCGTCATTACTGCCGTACTACGGAATTCTCTACCTCACCCGACACATCTTTGCCGGCATTATCCATTTCGATGTGCATCCGGCAGCGCTTCACAAGGAAGGTGTACAGTGACCCAAACGATATTACTCTCGGTGCTTGTCCTGGGTGCCGTGGCAGCGGTGTTTGCTACGATTCTGTATATCGTGGCGCAACGGTTCGCGGTGGAGGAAGATCCCCGCGTGAGCGAGGTGATGGAGATGCTTCCGGGCATCAACTGCGGGGCGTGCGGCTTTCCCGGCTGCGCCGGTATGGCAGAGGCGCTGGTGGATGCTGCTGATAGCGGTGATATTTCCCACCTCCACTGCCCCCCAGGCGGTCAAGAGACGATGACCCGTATCGGTGAGTACTTCGGCCTGGAAGTGGGCGGCGCCAACGCCACCGTGGCGGTGCTCCGCTGCGGCGGCACCTGCGAGAAGGCGCCGGCAAAATCGGCCTACGACGGTCCCAAGAGCTGCGCCATCGCCCATAGCACCTACGCCGGCGAGAGCGGCTGCGCCTTCGGGTGTCTCATGCACGGTGACTGCGAAGTAGCGTGTCCCTTCGATGCGATCTCGATGAACCCCGAGACGGGCCTTCCCGAGGTGGATCAGGAGAAGTGCACCAGTTGCGGCGCCTGCGTGGAAGCGTGTCCTCGCAATCTGTTTGAGATCAGGCCGGTGGGACGTCGCGACCGCCGGGTGTGGGTGAACTGCCGCAACACCGAACCGGCGGTGGCCGCCAAGAAGAACTGCTCCGTGGCGTGTATCGCCTGTGGGCTGTGCAAGAAGACCTGCGACGACATCGTGCAGGCGATTACGATCGAAAACAACCTGGCCTATATCGACCACGATAAATGCATCGCCTGCGGCAAGTGTGTCACCGTGTGTCCCACCAACGCGATCGCCGCCACCTTTGAGCCGCCCAAGCCCAAACCTAAGAAGAAGGAGACGGAACCCGCCGCCGGCTGAGTGGGGTGGGAGAGCAGCATATGCAACACAAGAAGACGTTTGTCATCGGTGGGATACATCCCCCGGAAAACAAGCTCACCGCCGACAAGGCGATTGAGGACCTGGCGCTGCCGAAGCAGGTGGCGATTCCCGTATCCCAGCACATCGGCAAGCCCGCGGAAATCGTGGTGGAGCGTGGGACCGAGGTCAAAGTGGGAACCTTGCTGGCCAAGGCCGCGGGATTCATCTCCGCTCCGGTGCACTCCAGCGTCTCCGGCAAGGTGAAAAAGATCGACACCGTGGTTGATGCTCAGGGGTATCGCCGACAGGCGGTGCTCATCACGGTGGATGGTGATGAGTGGGACGCGGCGATCGACGCCGGGCCGGATCTGATATCTACTATCGATGTGGAAGGTCCCACCATCGTGGAGCGCATCGCTGAGGGCGGCATCGTCGGCGCCGGAGGTGCCACCTTTCCCACGGCGGTGAAGTTCTCCATTCCCGAGGGGAAGAGCGTGGATACGCTCTTGATCAACGGGGTTGAGTGTGAGCCGTATCTCACCGCGGACCACCGGCTTATGCTGGAAAATGCCGACGAACTCATCGTGGGCACGCGCATTCTTATGAAGGCGATCGGCGTCCGCCGGGCGTGGATCGGCATCGAAGGCAACAAGCCTGATGCCATCGAGCACCTATCCACACGTTTGTCTCAGCTCACCGCCGCCGGAGAAATCCCCGAGGGCACTATTGAGGTACTGCCGTTAGAGGTGAAGTATCCGCAGGGCGGTGAAAAGCAACTGATTCAGGCCGCCACCGGCCGGGAAGTGCCCAGCGGCAAGCTGCCGCTGGACGTGGGCTGCGTAGTGAGCAACGTGAGCACCGCCATCGCGGTGTACTACGCGGTTCAGAAGCGGCGTCCCTTTATTGAGCGCATCGTTACCGTCACCGGCAAGGAGCTGGTGGCCGGCGGCGGTGGGGGCAACTACCGCGTACGGATCGGCACGCCGGTGAGTGCCCTGGTGGAGGCTGCCGGTGGCATGCCGGAGGAAACGGCCAAGGTGGTGATGGGCGGGCCCATGACCGGCAAGGCGATTACCAGTTTTGAGGTGCCGATCACCAAGGGCTCCGGGGGTATCATCTTCATGAGTGCCGCCGATGCCCGGCGGAACACGGTGACCAACTGCATCCGCTGTTCCCGGTGCGTGTCCGCGTGTCCCATGGGATTGGAACCGTACCTCCTGGAAAAGCTGGTGCAAGCGGAAAAATGGGAAGATGCCGAACGCGAGGGCATCATGGACTGTATCGAATGCGGAAGTTGCAACTTTGCGTGTCCCTCCAACCGGCCGATCCTCGATTGGCTGCGCCTTGGCAAGGGGCAGGTGGGAGCGCTGCGACGTAGCCGGGCCACCGCCCGGGCGGGAAAGTGAGCTGATATGAGTACACAGGCAACGGACCAGTCCCTGGTCGTGGCCCTGCCACCCCACGAGCGAAGCGATCTTTCGGTATCGCGGATCATGTGGACGGTGGCGCTGGCCCTGATACCCACCACGCTGGTGGGAGTATGGTTTTACGGAATTCGTGCCGCTATGGTGACGTTGGTTGCCGTGGGTGCCAGTGTGGCGGTGGAGCACTTCGTGGTGCGCTATATGTTCCGCCGCGACACTACCACCGTCACCGACGGATCCGCGGTGGTCACGGGGATGCTCCTGGCGTTTAACGTGCCCGCCGGCGTGCCGCTGTGGCAGATCGCGGTGGGCGCGATCGTGGCGATCGGCGTCGGCAAGATGGCGTTTGGCGGTATCGGCAATAACCCCTTCAACCCGGCGTTGGTGGGACGGGCGTTCATGCTGATCTCCTTTCCGGTAGACATGACCACCTGGCCGGTTCCCGGAAGTCAGGGGTTTTTCGCGTGGAACCTGGATACGGTCACCGCGGCAACCCCGCTGGGCCTGGTAAAAGAGGCTGGTACCGGCGGACTCAGTAACGTGGCGGCGGATCTCCCCTCCTACAGCAGTCTGTTTTTAGGAAACATCGGTGGTTGTATCGGTGAGGCCAGCGCCCTGGCGGTCATCCTGGGCGGTCTGTATCTGATCTGGAAAGGGTATATCGCCTGGCAAGTGCCGGTGGCGTTCCTGGCGGCCCTATCTGCGGTAACGGGCATCGCCTGGGCGGTGGATCCCTCCACCTATGTGGATCCGCTGTACCACATCCTTGCCGGGGGTGCGATGCTGGGAGCGGTGTTCATGGTGACCGATATGACCACCAGTCCCATGTCCCTCACCGGGCGCCTGGTATTTGCCGCCGGAGCCGGCGTGCTTACCGGCCTGATCCGCCTCTTCGGTGGATTTCCGGAGGGTGTCAGTTATGCGATCCTAATTATGAACTCCCTGGTTCCCGTGATCGACCGCCATATCAAACCGCGAAAGTTTGGCTACGGCAAAGCTGCGGGAGGTGCCGCGTGAAGAAGCTTGAATCGACCCTGCCCAATATGTTTTTGGTGCTCACGCTGATCGCGCTCCTTTCCGCCGCGGCCCTGGGCTTCACCTACGCCCAGACCAAGCCGATTCTCGACGAGCAGGCGCGACAACGGGAGATCGCCGCCGTAGCAAACGTGGTGCCGGAGTTCGACAACAATCCCACCGACGAGTCGATGACGCTGGAGGAGTTTCCGAATATGGAGATCTACCCCGCCACCCGTGGGGGAGAGCGCGTGGGCACGGCGGTGCGCAGCTACTCTTCTAACGCCTACGGCGGGGACCTGCGTATTATGGTGGGTTTCAATCGGGACGGGGAGATTACCGGATCTACCGTTCTGGAGCATGCGGAGACTCCCGGACTGGGAGCCAAGCTCACGGAGGAGTCGTTCCGGGAACAGTTTCTCGACCGCCAACCTGATTCACAGGATTTGGCGGTAACCCAGGACGGCGGTGAGATCGATTCGATTACCGCCGCCACGATCAGCTCCCGCGCCTTTGTGGAGGCGGTAAATCGGGCCTGGGACGCCGTGGAGGCAATCGATGAGTGATACGACGATTAGGACGGAAATGGTGAAGGGGTTCTTCAAGGAGAATCCCGTCTTTGTGCTGCTGCTGGGTATGTGCCCCACCCTGGGCGTCACCTCCAGCGCGATTAACGGACTGGGTATGGGACTGGCTACCCTGGCGGTGCTTCTGGGAAGCAACGTTGTGGTGGCGGTTATTAAGAACTTCATACCGGAGAAGGTGCGGATTCCGGCGTTTATCGTGATCATCGCCAGTTTCGTAACGATTATCGATCTCACGATGGCGGCCTTTGTGCCCGCGCTGCACGCCCAGTTGGGGCTCTTTATTCCCCTGATCGTGGTGAACTGTATCATTCTGGGCCGCGCGGAGGCGTTTGCCAGCAAGAATACGATTATAAGATCGGTGGTTGATGCGCTGAGCATGGGCTTGGGCTTCGCCTTTGCCTTGACGTTGCTCGGGGCAACCCGGGAGATCCTCGGCGCCGGCGCGTTCTTCGGTCTGGCGATCCCGTGGCTCAGCGACAACCCGATGTTGTTGTTCATTATGCCTCCCGGCGCGTTTATCGCGCTGGGATTTCTTACCGCAGCGGTGAACACCCTGCGCGACAAAGCTGAGTCCGCCGCCAAACGGCGTCACGCGGCGCGGGCGGTGGCCGCCAACGCCGCGGTGTCTCTCACCGCCGGCGATACCACCACGGGAGCGTAACCGATGGAATACCTTGTCATCATTATTAGTGCCATCCTGGTCAACAACATCGTGCTTTCCCAGTTTCTGGGGATCTGCCCCTTTCTGGGGGTCAGCGGCAAGCTCTCCACGGCGGTGGGCATGGGCGTGGCGGTCATCTTCGTCATGACGATGGCCACGATCGCCACGCATCTGATTCAGAACCTGATCCTGGTCCCCTTGAGCCTCACGTTTCTGCAGACGGTGGCGTTCATCCTGGTGATCGCCTCTCTGGTGCAGCTGGTGGAGATCGTCCTCAAGAAGGTCAGCCCCGCGCTCTACCAGGCGCTGGGCGTCTTCCTCCCCCTGATCACCACCAACTGCGCGATTCTCGGTGTGGCGATCCTGGTGGTGGGCCGCGAGTACAACCTGGGCGAGGGAGTGGTCTTTGCTATCGGCAGTAGCGTGGGCTTCATGCTGGCACTGTACATCTTTGCTGGCATTCGCGAGAAGATGGATCTGGTGGATGTGCCCAAGGCGATGAAGGGTGCCCCGATCTCGCTGGTGACCGCCGGGCTCTTGGCGCTGGCCTTCGGCGGCTTCGCGGGCTTAGTATAGGTGCGGTGATCCCGCGACTGGGGTTCTTCCTACCGGCGGCCCAGCCTGCCCCGACGCTCTCCCGCGACCGGGCCCCGGGCTACCGCCGACCTCCGCCCGCGACGGGTCGCGTCCTACCGCCGACCGACCGCCTCAATAAACTGCTCGTAGAGCGGCGCGGCGGCGCAGGCCACGCTGCCGCTTGCCAGCGTCAACGGTGAACCGTCGGCGGCGGTGATCCGAACCCCCGCCTCCTCGGCAATTAACCCGGCGGCGGCGTAGTCCCACGCGCCCAGTTCATACTCAAAGTAGGCGTCATACCGACCGGAGGCGGTCCAGCAGATGTCCAGTACGGCGCTGCCGCTACGACGAAGCCCATGGATCTTCTTCTGGAAGAGGCTGCGGATCGCGTCCAAGGTCTGCTCCATCATCGCTCCGCGGTCGTAGTAAAACCCGGTACAGACCATGGCATCTTCCAGAGCGCCGGTGGTGGCGGCGTGAATCGGCGTTCCATTGCACGCCGCGCCCTGTCCCCGAATCGCCGTGAACAGCTCATCCCGCTCGGGATCGAGGCAGGCTGCCGCCATAACGGTTCCCTGGTAGGCATAGCCCACGGCTACCCCGTAGTGCGGTATGCCGTGGATAAAGTTCGCCGTCCCGTCGATGGGATCGATGATCCATAGATGCTCGGCGGAGTGGTGCTGGCCGGCGATGTTTTCCTCTCCCAGAAAGGCGTAGTCGGGATAGGACTGGGCCAGGAAGCTGGTGATCGCCGTCTCCGATTCCTTGTCCGCGTGGGTCACGGGATTCCAGTCGCCCCGGAAATCTTTGAGCGTGGTGTGCTCGGGAGTGACGGCACCGAAATAGCGCTGATCCACCGCTCCTCCGATTCGCGCTGCACGAATCGCATCCGCCAGGATCAGTCGAAGTTCGTCCTGGGGTGGCTGCTGCGGGGAGCGGTGCGCCTGATCGTCACCAGAGGTCAACTCTGACCAACCAGCGCTTTGATGTACTGCAGCCGCTCGAACGTCTCCGGCCGGTCGCTGCGCTTCTGGCTCATCTTGCCTCGGAACTGATCGATCGAGGCATAGCTGTGGGAGTCCATCCACTGCTCCAGGGAGGAGCGGAGTTGCCCCAGGTGCTCGAGTCCATTTTGGTAGAGTGCGGAGCATACCTGTACGGCCTGGGCGCCCGCGAGGAGCGCCTTGACTGCGTCTGCACCTTGGTGTACCCCCCCGGAGGCCACCAGTTCGGCCTGGGTCTTGCCATAGATCATGGTGATCCACCGCAAAGGAAAGGTCAGGTCGGCCTGGGTGCTGAAAGGGGAAGCGCTCCGCAGGGACAGCGCGTCGATATCGATATCAAGCGGATAGAAGCGGTTGAATAGGACCACCGCGTTGGCTCCGGCCCAGCGCAGGCGGTCTACTATGGCGGGAATCGAGGAGAAGTAGTACCCGATCTTCACCGAAATCGGAATCGACACGAGCCGGCGCACGGCTTCAACCGTTTTCACGTAGAACTCGCTGATTGCGGCCTCATCGTCGCGGTAATCGTAGGGCATCAGCGAGATGTTGAGCTCCAGCGCGTCGGCACCGGCGGCCTCCAGGGACGCCACATGCGCTTCCCACCAGTTATGGCTGACGGCGTTAATGCTGGCGATAACGGGAATCGACACCGCCTGTTTGGCGCCACGGATCAAGTCGGTATACCGCTTGAGACCGGCGTCGGTCTGGATCTCGCGGATGTAGTCGGCGGCTTCGGTGTGCTCCGCGCCGCCGCCGTCGGCGTCGATTTCCGCCTGAATTTCTTCTTCAAAGAGCGACTTGAGAACAACCGCTCCCGCACCGGCGGCCTGGCACGCTTCAATCTTTTCTATAGAGTCGGTGAGACTGGAGCTGGAGACGACAAAAGGGTTGGCCAGCTCGAGTCCCATGTACCGTACACGCATATCTGACATGTGAATTCCTTCTGGGGTATGGATTTGGT
>CAYQRW010000055.1:0-15982 GCA_964419735.1 uncultured Spirochaeta sp. | reverse complement strand
ACGCAGCCATCATGCGCATGCGGCTGCGCGAAATCCTTGAGCCGGACTACGCCGTCGTTGCAGAAGCTGAAGATGGAGACCAGGCACTGGAGCGGTATCGAGAGGTTCACCCCGATTTTGTAACCCTCGATATATCGATGCCGCGTATGGATGGGATGACCGCTCTCAAGCGAATGGTGGCCGAATTCCACCAACCTCGGATCGTGATTGTCAGCGCGGTGGGACAACAGAAGCTGGTCCTGGAGGCGCTCAAACTAGGCGCCTGCGATTTTGTCGTGAAGCCATTTGAACCGCAACGCGTACTCAAGGCACTCGACCGCGTAACCAAACGCTCCACCGGGTGCTCCGAGTAAGATAACCAGACGCGGCCGGCCCTCACGCCCGGCCGCCGAGCTCCTTGGCCCCGGCTCGCCGCCCCCGGCTCTCACCATCGACTGGGCTATTTCTTCTTGACCGAGGCGTTCATGATCGTGCGAAACAGTTTGTGTCGGGTAGCCTCCGCCAGTTCGTCAAACTGGACATGGAGCAGGCGTGTGCCATGAGAGGTGCGCACCACCGTCCCCGGTAGTGCCACCTGTAACCCGTTATAGTCAACGCGGACGGTTAGGTGTGCCCCGGTCGCGAACGCGCGGCCGCGTGCTCGTGCCTGTTTCGGGTTTTTCACCGCCGCTCCGCCGATGCTGAGATCCGTCGTGCGTGATGAGTACAGAACGCCCCCGGCGGCGGCAAGCTGGACGGGAATCTCAATCGCGTGCCGCCGGTGTTCCCGGCGTTGCACATGCTCTATCTGATCCGTGTGTTCCAAGTGCAGAACCTTCCCAGAGCTGTCCTTGACTACCGAGGAGAACCGAAAGAGTCCCTGATTGCTATTGCACACAACGTCCAAGCGCGTGCCGTAGCCAAAGCCGGTGTACCCGCGGCGGAGCCTAATTCGGAGCGAATCCCCATGGACCGCAGCCACCGTGCCGGCACCACTGTTCATGGCATCGTCCGCCACCGAGACCTCCACCCCGGAGGCGAGCTTCAAGGTGCTCATCGCATCCGACGATATGCGGTCTACCGATAGACCCACCCGCCGGGCAAAATCTACCAGTTCGCGTTCGGTGGCGATTCCTTCACGAATCGCCCGGCGGGCGGCCTTCAAAAACAGAGTGGAATCGTCGAGTAGGCGATGGCGATTACGGGGATTGTTGAGGAGCCAACCCAGTCGGCCCAGGATTCGGTCATCTTCAGCGGAAAGGCGGTGCCCCGGCTTGCCCAACGCGGGAGCGGCGTTCCGCCGTCGACGAGCCTCCAGCTCCTTTCGACGGCGACGATGCTCCATACTAGCCAGGAGAACGAGAATAACTGATACAAGACCACCCAAAAGGGCAAAATCTGCTAAAGATCCGGCGGCGGCTAACATTTTCTTCAGGATATCATAAGTTTTGCAAAACTGAAAATGAGAACCGTAGTTTTTTTGGGGAACAGCGGTGGTGATTACAATCTAAACCGGTACTGCACCACCACGCGATAGAAATCCCAATAGCTCCCCACCGTCTCCCGTCGCTGGACGCCGGCATTGAACACGGTCTCTTCGCTGGCAAGTCGATTACGCTGGATCTGAGGTATCACGGTGATGGAATGGCTGCGATCAGCTCCAAGCACGAGGTTCACCAGGAGGCCCCAACGGTCGGTGCGAAAGCCGGGATCAAACGCTTTCGCTGCCGACTTCCGGGCGCGTTCCAAGGCGGATCCCACCAGTTGTTCGCTCTCATACAGCACACCGATCGTTTCCACCGCGGGCAGCGGAGGTTGGTAGCCAAGGACTGCAGTGAGGCGCCGCGTCCATCCGTTGTAGTTTGCGCCCTCATCGTTTTCGAACGACCACGCCGTGGTGGCGTTGGCGGAGGAGAGGGCGCTGTAGACAAACTGCGGAGACACCACGGTAACCACGTGATTCCACGCTCCCGGAAGCACTGCAGCAAGATCAAACTGGAACGTCCCGCCCAGAAACGCGCGAATCACCGCCCCGGAGAACGAGGCGCTATCAACCTCGCCGGTCTCCGGATCTACCGCTCCCAGACCATCAAAAACTTGCAAGTTCCATCCGCTTCCAATTGATGCGCCCGCGTGAGCCTGCAGGAACGCCACCGGCGTGGCGGTGACGCGCAGCTCCTGCGTCGCGGAGATCGGACTTACCCCGGTGACCGCACCAACGGTGATATTGTTCTCCGCTGCTAATGCGCTCTCACTCCAACGGAAGGCGGGAAACACCCATTGGTGCTCATAGCGTGCCTTAAACTCCGCTCCCCCCCAAGTTGTGCCCAGGGAGCGGCTACCGGCACCGCCGGATGCAGTGGATTCCTGAACCGCATAGGAAACAGGGGCAAACCCACCGTCCGAGACGCCGATTCCCTGTTGATCGCCCACTTGATAGGTGGAGTCAAAACCTACGGTACTCCGCTGCTCAATCTGCTGGGCAATCGGCTCGGCGATCGCCGGTGGTCCATAAGCCGCGAAGTATGCGCCCACGGCGAGGACCAAGGCGCATTTCGCGGACCACGTGGAGGTGGTCCTCATGGTGTGCCTGGTCCCAGTCCGATCGCCTCCAGAGCCGGATCACGACCTTGTACATAGGCCGGAAAAGAGGGAGGAGCCATGCGATCGGGCATCAGCGCGGGTGGATCGCTTCCGTCGGCGGGATCATAGTGGGTGAAGTACTTCGTGGAGTACTGCACGGTGCGTCCCAGATTCGGGAGTTCAAAGGTCCGAACCTCACCGTAGTGGTTGGGGCGGCCGCCGCTGGGCTCCCCGACAAAGATCGCTCCCGCCTCCTGCTTGAGCGCGATCGCATTCAGCACGGCCGAGCTGAACGTATCGCGTCCGATGATCACCGACAGCTGGTACGACGCACCCTTCCGATGCCGCGCAATCAGCCCATCAATCAGGGGCTGCAACACGCGGGAATCGCCACCACTGTTGCGGCGAAGGTCGATCACCACGTGCTCCGGATCGCTAGTATCAATGCGATCCAGTACCGTTGCGGAAAACGTATTCATCGGTCGTTGCGGATCCTCCCGGCAGACGTTGTACTGCACGTACATCAACGCGCGATCCGAATCCACGGTATGCCAGTAAGCGTGATCATTATTACGGCGAGACAGCGGCTGCGGGGCACCGATCTCCCGCAGGCGGTCCTTCAGGGACACGATGTCGCCGGCGCGCTGCCGAGATGCGGCCGCCACGGGCACGGTAAAGGTCGTGCCCTGCTCATCGCGAAACGTAAATTCAGCCTGCTGGGACGATTGAATCAGTCCGGTACCGTGCAGGATCTCCGGCATCATCAGGTACAGGGGAACCATCATCGCGATTTGGGAGTCGTTGTCATGGGGAGTAATCTCTCGAGCCATAGCGGATACTTTCTCCAAAGACGCACCGTCCACGGCTACCAGTTGGGCCGACAGGGCATCAGCGTACTCGGGCACTGCCCCCATACAGTAAACTCCCTCCTGAAACTGGTAAAAGGCCACCGGAAACAGGGGATCGAAGGGATACGACATTATCGTGTGGGCGTCCCCGACGGCGGTCAGGATCTTGCGCAGTTCCAGATCGAACTCCGCCGCCGACAATTCCGGTGCGCGGGCGCTGAGCGCGCGGATCATCGCGGCAAACTCAGACCGGGGGAGTTGAAAAAATGGATCTCGGTGCCCCTGTTCCAGTTCACCGGCGAACACCGCCAGGTCCTCCCGCCAGGGATGGCTGTCGGGATCTTCCACCAGTGGTGACCGCTCCGGCGTAGAGGCACATCCCAGCACACCCGCCAGCATACCGACCAGCACACCGACCAGCACACCAACTCTCAGTACTGAACGGAGGATTACATCAATTCTTCTGTTCATAAATCCGGGTGATCTCTCCATCCAGTTCTTCGAGTTTGTGCCGGTTGTCGGCGCTCATCGATTCGATCTGTGAAACAACGGTGGCCAGCCGTTCGATGGCGGCGGCGCTGCGCTCCGTCACATCCTTGATTCGATCTGCCGCCGACTTCAGAGTGGCGGTGGAGGCCGTACTCTCCTCGGCCATCTGGCGGGTTTCCGCTGCGGCGTTATTCACCGAGGAGGTAGTATCACGCAGCTCCGTGACGGAATCGAGGATCTCCTTCGATCCCTGGGAAAGTTCTTCCAGGCTGGAGATCAGCTCCCGAAAGGTATCACTCACCTCCACCACGCCGTCGTGGATTTGACTGAACATCGCCGCCGCCTGGCTGTTAATCGAGCCGGCCTCCTCGATGTCCGATACGCTTCCCCTCAGCGCATCGGCGATCTGCTTAGCGTAGTCCGATGAGTTCACCGAAAGCTGCCGAATCTCGTCGGCCACCACTGCAAAACCCGCTCCGTACTGCCCTGCGTGGGCGGCTTCAATCGCGGCGTTCATCGCCAGCATATTGGACTGCGCCGCGATCTTGCTGATCATCTGGACGAAATCAAGCATCTTCTGGGAGGAGTTGGCCACCTTCTTCATCGCCTCTTCGCTTTGGCGGATCTGATCGGTCCCCTCCTCGGAGGTGGTTACCAAACGCTCTACCTGTCCACTGCGCTCCTGGGAGATCCGGCTCATGCTTTGAATGGAGCCGTTCATTTCTTCCACCGCCGCGGTGGCCTGTTCCACCGAGCTCGCCTGGCTGCCCATCTGTTCTTCCAGGGAAACCGACTGGCGCTGCAACGTCTCGCTCCCCCGCGATAGACTGTCCACGGCATCCTGCAGCTCGGAGAGCACGGCACGGCTGTTTTCCGCATCTCCGTTCAGCGAATCGATCACCTCATGCGCATCAGCGCCGGTGCGCTGCAGGTGGTCACCAATTTCCACCCCCTGCCGAAACCCGTCTAAAAGGGAACGCAACGCCTGGTGCTGACCCTCTAGACGTTGGTGCGTTTCCTCCAGGTCCGCCACGATTCCCGAGGAAAGGCCAAACAGCGCTCGGGAGATCGCTACCGCAATCGCGACCAGCACGATTGCAAGTATGGTGGGGGTCACGATATCGGCAAACGTAAAGAGCTCCGGACGGAGCACCGGGGCTAACACAAACACCCCCGCCGTGGAGAGCAGCGATAGACCGCCAAAGATCGTTAGCATCTTTCGCGAAGGGAACACCACGGTGGCATCCAGCACGAGAATCGCCATGATCACGGTATGCGACTGCAGCTCGTACAACGATGTTCCCACCAGAAATCGAAGCACGGTGAGCAGCACGAGCAGCGAGTACACGTGAAGCGCTCCCGCCGCCTGGAGACGTCCCCGCATAAGCAGGAGAATCGAGGCGCCAAACAACGCCACCAGGGCCACCAGCATCACCACCCGCACCACTGACTGGCCCTGAATGACATATACCACCGAAAGCACGGCGACGGCACCCGCCAAAAACATGTTCATACCAAATAGTAGCCGCGCCTTGAGTTGGACGATGCGGCCGGCCTCTTGGAACTGTTCCGCTAACCGCGAAGAGAAAGAATAGGTCATAGTAATATACCACCGCGATATGGCGCGGATGTCAACGTCCGCTACGCACCATACCATCCGCTACGCACCGCGCGGCGAACCGTGGTATAAAACGGCATGCACCAGTTTCCCAGCGCTCAACCGATACGCACCACGCCGGATAACGAATTCGCGGCCCGGACGATGACCCAGCGCTTACCCGCGAACATCGCCAATGTTATTGCTGCTCACGAGGATTACCCGTCTCCCACGGCCACGGCCCTCTCACAGCTGTCCGCAGCGATCGCCGGGGATCACCCGATTCCGCCGCCGCCGATTCCGTCCTGGGACCATGAACGGTGGCAGAGCGAGTACGCGCCGTATGCCACTGACACGTGGCACGACACGGAGTGGTTCTTTGCCGAAACGTATGCGTTTCGGCTGATCCTGGCGGCGAGCCGCTACTTCGAGACGGGAATCGATCCCTACGGCCCTATGAAAACGGCGGAAATCGACAGCGGCGCGGCGTTTCTGCCGGTGCAAAGGTTTTTTGCGCCCGGCGGACCTGCCGCCCCGGTGCTGGAAGACGGGTCAGTGTCTGCAGCTGCCGACGTGGCTGCCGACGTGTCTACCGACGTGTCTACCGACGTGGCTGCCGACGTGCCCGCCGCCACCCGGGATACGCTACTGGAGGAGGCGCTGCACCTCTCGATGTGGGGCAACAAGGCCGATATTTCTTTTGCCGCGGGCGGCGCCTTAGACCATTCCGCCGGTGAACGCGAGCTCCTGCTCCGCGATGATAGCGTAGCCGCCGCGGAAATTCTTGTGGACACCACCGGACCGGTGCATATCATCATGGACAATTCCGGAGCGGAACTCGCCGGCGACCTCGTGGCGGCACTTAGCATTATCCGGCTCACTACCCGCCCGGTGGTGCTCCACCCAAAGCTCTACCCCACCTATGTCAGCGATAGCACCGTCCAAGATATTCATATCTATCTCGCGCGGGCGGCGCAATCAGAAGACACCACGGTGCGCCGGCTGGCGGCGGCGGTACAAGTGGAGTTTGACCGAGGCGCGCTATCCCTCGCGCCCGATGATTACTGGTGCGGAACCCGTTTTTTTACCGCGATGCCCACCCGTATTCGGGAGGCGCTGGCCGGTGCCGGTCTGGTGATCGTAAAGGGCGACTTCAACTATCGCCGGGTCTTCCGCGACACGATCTGGCCGGCGGATACCGATCCGCGCGCGGCGGCGGGGGCCGCGTTTCCCTACCCGATTCTTCTTCTGAGAACGATGAAGAGCGACTGCCTGGTGGGAGTGGCTGAGCGCGTAACCTCGCCCCTGGACGAGACAGAGCCGGGCTGGCGTACGGCGGGGCGCCGAGGGGTAATTCAGCTCCTGCCGTGAGTCGCTCAGGATTTGACATTCTCCGAGACTGTAGAGATAATTCCCGGCATGATTTCCGGTCCGTCCGATACTGACCGCTTGCGGCGGGAATTAACGTTCCGCACCGCACTGGTGAGTCTTACCAATGAGCTTCTCGCCTCACAGTTGGACTCAACCTTTTACCAGACGGCCCTAGAGCGAACGGTGGACCTGGTACCGGCGGCGGATGGAGGGAGCGTACTGGCCCGCCACGAGGACGGGCGGTACTACTTCGAGGCGGCGCATCGGTTCGACCTGTCCTCACTGCAAGAGGTATCCCTCTCCGAAGATGATCTCGGCTCTCGCCGGGACCACACCGGCGTCACCGTGATTAGTGTGGCCGACTATAACCACCGCCTCCAGGAAGACCAGGTGGACCGCTTCCGGGACGCCGGCAACCTGGATCGCATTGAGGCTACCCTCTCCGTGCCGCTACGAATTGGCGAACAGCTGCTGGGCTACTTCAATTTAGACAATTTTTCCAAGGCCGATGCGTTCACCGCGCAAGATATGGAGATCGCCGCGGCGATCGGCGCCCAGGTATCGGTGGCGCTCTATCGTCTGGTGTTGGAACACCGCCTGGAAGCAGAACGCCGACGCTACCAGCACATGGCCCACCACGATCCCCTGACCGATCTGGGAAATCGGCGCCTCTTCATGGATTCACTTCGCCGGGCGTTGTCGGTGGCGACGCGGCAGCACTCTCGGGTGGGCGTACTGTTTGTAGACATGGACGGATTCAAGGCAGTCAACGACAACTACGGTCACGACGTCGGTGACTTCGTACTCACCGTCACCGCCGACCGTCTGCGGGCGGGCGTGCGCGGTGGTGACGTTCCCGCCCGCCTCGGCGGTGACGAGTTCGGGATTATCCTTATGGATATCCAAGGTCCCGATGCGGCCACGGCGGTTCATGACAAGATCAAAGCGGTTCTGACGCAACCGATCACGTGCCGGGAGCATACGATCTCAGTGGGGGCCAGCATCGGCATCGCGATCTTTCCGGACGACTCCGACGACCTGGAAGGTCTACTCCGCGCCGTTGACAGCTCCATGTACTGCGAAAAGACCGGCGATCCCGACCATCGGTTGAGTTGACGTGACAGCTATGAGGCCCTACCGTACGGTATGCGATCGGCGCGTCTCGCCATCATCATTACCGTCGCGGGACTGCATGCTGTGGCGCCCGCCCTTCTGCTCATTGGACGCTATCCGGAGGTAACGGAGCGTTGGATCGGCTACGCGATTCCGTCTCTGGCAGTATCAGCCCTGATCTCTCTCCTCTTTATTGCATCCCTGCCGCAGACGGTGTATGTAGTCGTGTTTTTGACGCAGTGGTTGCTGGTCTATGTAGTGGGATTACCACTGGGAGACTGGATCGGTCTGGAGCTGGTGTTCTCCGTTATTTTGGTGGTGGAGTTTGGCCTGATTGCACGCCCGGAAGTCTCACTTCCCACCACGGTGGGAGCAATTCTATTCATGGCGGCTCAACAGGGCCCCACCAACGCCTGGTCCGTGGCGCTACCTCCGGTACCCGATGGAGATATCGCCGGGTACGTCATCGTGACCTCAATCGCCACCGCCACGGCTGTGGCGGTGCGGGTCCTCACTACCCGTCTCGTGGCGGCGCGCGCCGTAAGCGAGGAGAAGAATGCAGTCATCCAACGGCTCGTCGATGCGAATATGGAGTATCAACGGTACGCGCTGGAAGTAGAGAAGTCCACCGTCCGGGCGGAACGGGAACGGATCAGTCGCGAGATTCATGACACCGTGGGGTACGCGTTTACCAATCAACGCATGATGCTCGAGGCCTCTACCGTGCTTTTTGAACGCGACCACGCCCGCTTGAAAGAGCTCATCACCCAGGCCCAGGAATCACTGAGTGAGGGATATCAACATGTCAGGTCGGCTCTACGAGCACTGCGCGACGTGGGGACTTCGACGCCCAGCCTGAATGCGCGGATCCACCAACTTACCCGACAATTCTCCGATGTCTCCGGCGTCCGCGTACAGTATGAAGCGGTGGGGCCCGGCGGTACAGGATCTGAAGAACTTGATCAGGCGTTGTTTCGATCCGTACAGGAAGGTATCACCAATGCGTTCTGCCACGGCGCCGCGAAAAACGTTACCGTCACCCTCTCCCGGCGAGCCGGCGCGGTGCATCTGCGCGTCCTGGACGATGGCGTGGGAAGCGAAGAGGTACAGGAAGGTATCGGTATCACCGGTATGCGCGAACGGCTGGCCCCCTTTGCCGGGTCCATAACCTATCGCAGTCTGTCACCGGGGTTCGTGCTGGAAGTAGAGGTGCCGCAGTGAATATCGCTCTTGTCGACGATCAGCGGCTCTTTTTAGAGAGTATGCGCGCCATCCTGGAAAACGTGGATGAGGATTTTCACATCGTAGGCGTTGCGGAGAATGGGGTGGCGGCGATCGCCCTGGCGGAACAGGTCAGCCCCGACCTGATCCTCATGGACGTCCGTATGCCCGAAATGGATGGCGTAGAAGCAACGCGGCGCATCCGTCTGCAGTTTCCTGCGATGAAGATCGTCATGCTTACCACATTTGAGGATGACCAGTACGTGCATGACGCCATGCGGTATGGCGCATCAGGGTACCTGCTGAAATCGATCTCAACGGGGGAACTCCTCACCGCGATTAGAGCGGTGCAGGCCGGGGTGGTCACGATTGATCCCCACGTGGTGATGCAGCTCATGCATAGCGGTGAGTCCGGTGCCGAAGGTTCCGGTGGGCACCCGGTGCCACCGGAATGGTTCGATCGGCTGAGCCGAAAGGAGCGGCGAATCCTGGCACTGGTGGTGGCGGGTTACCACAACCGGGAGATCGCCGAGTCGGTACACGTTGCCGATCAAACGGTGCGTAACTACATCAGTTCCATTTACGACAAACTGCACGTAACGGATCGTGTCTCCGCGATTCGCATCGCCCGGGAATCGGGCCTGTTCTGACCTCCCAGGGTCCGGAGGATAGTACAAATTGAGTACATCAGTAGTACACCTGTACGATTGTACTTCTCTCGTAATGCACCCACCATAGGAATCAGTCTTTTCAAAAGGAGAGGTGCTTATGAAAGCAATACGAACAATCATCGTTATGATGATCCTGGTGGGTTTGGTCCTACCGGTCATGGCCGGTGGGCAACAAGAAGGAGCTCAACCCTCCGCTGATGCCGTGGAAATCACCCTTGGCTCTTGGCGGGTGGACGACGTTGAGCAGATGAGCCGCCTGATCGCGGCGTTTAACGAGGAACACCCCGATATCCGGGTCAACTTCGATCCCACCACCCCGCCCGATTACAACGCCACGCTGCGCCTGCAATTGGAGTCAGGGACGGCGCCGGATGTGTTCTATGCGCGCAGCTACGCCACCGGACAGGATCTGTTCTCGGAAGGCTACATGCTGGATATGAGCGACGCGGATTTTGTGGCAGAGCGCTACGACGAAGGCGCCCGCGCGCCGTGGCAGATGGAAGACGGCACGCAGTTCGCGATGCCCCTGGTGGCAGTGAGTCATGGGGTATATTACAACCAGGATCTCTTTGACGAACTGGGACTGGAAATTCCCCAGACCGCCGTGGAGTTCATTGAAGTGGCGGAACAGATCAAAGATGCCGGCTATATTCCGGTGGCCAACGGCTTGGCCGATGAGTGGGATATCGCGGAAGTGGTCTGGATGAATATCGCTCCCAGCTTCCTCGGCGGCCGGGAGGCCCGGCTGGAGTATGAAGCGGGAGAGCGCCCCTTCAACGACGACGCCATGGTAAGTGTGTTTCGGGCGATGGAATCCCTGGAGCCCTATCTCCCCGATGGCTATCAGGCTATCAGCTACAACGACAGCAAGGCGCTCTTCCTCCTGGGAGAGGCGGCGATGTGGTTTGATGGATCCTGGACGATCAGTGAGTTTGAGGCCTCAGACCCGGGTTTCAACTGGTCGGTCTTTGCGCCGCCGGCACCCTCAGCCGACGAACAGCGGATCACCTTTCACCCAGACGCCGGCGTGGCGATCAATCCTGACAGTGATTATATAGATGAAGCGATGGTATTTGTGGAGTGGCTGTCCGGCCCCACCGCCTCCGAGGTCTTGGGGAACGAACTGGCGGGGTTTTTCCCGATGGTTGCGGAAGCCCCCACCCTCACCAATGAGCACGCCAACGAGTTTCTGGCGCTCAACCAGGGACGCGAACTGGATGTTCGCTTTCCGTGGCCTAAGCTGATGAACGGCGATCCCAGTGGATACACGCTGATTCAGCAGGGATCGATTGAGGTGATCACCGGAGAAATCTCGCCCCAAGAAGCTGCAGACCGCATGGAGGAAGGTATTTCCCAGTGGTACGAGCCGGCGATGTAGCATAGGAACGCCGGGGTGGGGCATCTGCATCCCACCCCGGTTCTGTGCACCCACCACTCAGGAGCGGAGGAACCATGCTGCAACGGCGAACCTTACCCCGAATACCCGTCTGGATCTGGTACATGCTGCCCGGTCTCATCGTGTATACGATGTTCATGGCGGTCCCCCTTTTCAAGTCGCTGCAGTTGAGTCTGTATACCGGGAGCGGTTTTCGCATCGAGACGTTCGTCGGATTCGACAACTACCGCCGACTCCTCACCGAGGGTGAGGTGGCACGACGTTTCTGGGGGGCCTTCGGCAACACCTGGATCTTCTTTCTGGTGCATATGCTGGTACAGAACTCCCTTGGACTGCTGTTCGCGCTGCTTCTCAGTAGCGAATCACTCAAAGGGAGATCTGCTTACCGCACGATCATCTTTATTCCAGCGACCTTGGCGATCGTGGTAACCGGGTTCCTGTGGAAACTACTGCTGAATCCGCAGTGGGGCGCGGTCAATCTCGTTCTGGAGATGATCGGGTTGGGGGAATTCGCGCAGCCCTGGCTGGGACTGGAGGGGACTTCCTTAATCGTGATCTCTCTGGTCTCCAGCTGGCAGTGGGTGGGGATTCCCACGATGATCTTCTTAAGCGCGCTGCAGGGCATATCCAATGACCTCTTTGAGGCTGCGGATATCGATGGCGCGGGAACGTGGATCACGTTCTGGCGCATCAAGCTCCCCCTGATCTGGCCCATTATGGGAGTCGTCGCGATTCTAACCTTCACCAACAACTTCAACGCCTTCGACGTCGTATTTGCCATGGCCGGAGCCAACGGCCCCCCTGGATTCTCCACCGACATCCTGGGAACCTACTTCTACCGGGTGGGCATCGCCGGGGAGCATCCGGTGGGAATTCCTGACATGGGATTAGGAGCAGCGGTGGCCTCGATTATCTTCGTAGTGCTCTTCGTAGGGGTTTTACTCATGCGCAGTGTCTTTCAGTCCGACGGAACCGAGGAGTAGCGAGGCGTTATGGCAAAGGTTCAAGTACGAGGTCACCACCTCTGGGCTCACATAGTGCTGTCGTTTTGGTCGCTCCTGGTAATCTTTCCGTTATGGATCATGGTAGTCAATTCCTTCAAGTCGAAGCTGGCAATCTACCGCAGCCCCTTCGGCCTGCCGGTTCCGTGGACGATAGATGGATATCTGTCCGTCTTCTCACGATCAAGTTTTCCGCGCTACTTCCTCAACAGCATTCTGGTGACGACCGTTTCCATCGTGGGGATCGTGATGCTGGCGTCCCTGGCGGCCTACGCCATCGCCCGTTGGAAAAGCCGGCTATCCACCGCGGTATTCTTGTTTTTCCTGGCAGGTATGATGATCCCGATCCGTATCGGAAGCATTAATCTCCTCATGATCATCCGGAATCTGGGGCTCCTGGATCAACTGGTGGGGCTGCTTCCGATTTACATCGCCATGGGAATGCCGATTGGGGTGTTTGTCCTGACGGAGTTCATCCGTACCGTACCACCGGAGCTCACGCAGGCGGCCTATATCGACGGCGCCGGAAACTTCCGCATCTTCTGGCAGATCGTACTGCCGCTAACCCGGCCGGCGATGGCCACGGTGGCGATCTTCAATCTGGTGGTACTGTGGAACGACCTCTGGTTTCCCTTGATCTTCATTCGCAGCGAATCGCAGCGGACGCTGATGCTGGGCGTTACGCGGCTCTTTGGTCAGTACCAGACCGACTGGACGCTCATACTTTCGACCCTCACGGTGGCTACCATTCCCATCATATTGCTCTACATCCTTATGGCAAAGCAGTTCATCGCGGGACTCACCGCCGGCGCGGTGAAGGGGTAGTAGCGGGTCTACCGCCCCCTACGCGATCAACCGGCCCCGGGCAAATACAGACACGCGACCGGTGGACTCGGAGACCACCACGGAGATCGCCTCGGCGGCGGCGGTAATCGCGCGGGCGCTGGCGTGGCGTGTACCCTCGCCGTGGCGGTGCTCCAGCGTCTCCGGATTCGAGACGATATAGGTTCCGGCGGACTCCACCGTGCCGTCGGGGGAGATCACGAACGCCCCATCTATCTTAGAAAACTCCTTGATCGTCTCCTCAATGGAAGGATCCAAGATGTTGCGTGCCTCCCGCGGATACCCCAGGAACGGATTCACGATCAGCTGGTGGGTCATCGTCCGGATATCCTCCGGTGACGCGATCACGAAGAAACAGCCCACCGGCTTCCCCTCGCGCCCTTCCCGACTGATCTCCCCGGCAAGTTCCTCAACGCGCTGGATGACTTCCCGGGGTATGCCGGGTACCGCGACCCCTCGAGACTCGCTGCGGATCGGCACGAGCCGAATCGATTCCAAGACTCCCCCGTGGGTGCGGCCAAAGGCAACCACTACATTGGAGAGACCGGCATACAGCCCTTCCATCACCCCTCGGGACACGGCGCTCACCACGGATCGCTCGTCTACTTCGGAAAACGGATACGGGGCCACCAGGCTTTTCCCTTGTGTCGGGGCGGCGTCGGCCGGGTCGGTTGATCCGCTCGGGTGGGGCGAGCCGCCCAGCACGTATCCATCAAAGATCGCCCACAGGGGGGCGGGAACCTGGCTCTCCGGGAAGGTGGCGGCCACGATCGCCGGCTTGGTATTGGGAAGGGTGTCTGCCAACGCTACCGCGGTTCGCAGGAGGGCCGCGTTGGACCGTTGGGGATCGGTTGCGTGCCACCGTCCGAGGACCTCGGCAATCGCTGCGGGAGTGTCCGCGTCAAACACCGCGTCCCGGACACCGGCGGAGCGCAGGATCCGCGCCATCGTGCCCATGGCGGCGAGATGGTTCTCCTCGCCGCCGACAAACAGCACTACCAACTTCACCGCGGGGTGGGCGGGATTCCAGTTAATGCCGGAAGTGCAGCGCCCCAGGACGATCACCGTCTCCGCGATGTCCGACCGCAGCGCGTGGGGAAAGGCGATTTCATCGGCCACACCGGAGGTTGCCAACGCTTCCCGTTCCATCGCCAAAGCGGCGATCTCCTCGCCGGTCATCTCCGGCACATCCTCCGCCGCGTAGTCGGCGAGCTGCTGGATCGCATCTTCTTTGCTGGTCGCCGTGAGCACGGCGGTCCGCAGCGTCGCCTGCCCTTCAGGGATGAGGTTTAGATGGGTGCCTGTCGGTTCCGGTTGAGCCATGAGGTATCGTAATATGAAACGCGATCACGCGCCACGTGTTTGGACCCGACCTCAGGTGGTTGCGGCCCTGGAATGCTGCACCAGATAGGACAATAGGTCCGCCCGGGAGGGTATGCTCAGAATCGCTGAACGCGCTTCCTCGCTGTTGACGATACCTGCGATCCCGGCGAGCACTTGTAAATGGGGGCCGGGGTTCTCTTTGGGAGAGACCACGAGAAAAACGATATTGGTGGGCTTTCCATCGAGCGCTTCAAAATCGATTCCCTCCGGCAGGATTCCCACCGCAACGGTGAGCGAGGCCACCGCATCGGACCGCCCGTGAGGCAACGCCACTCCGTGCTGCATGCCGGTACTCATGGACTGTTCCCGCTCCAGAATCGCCTGCAGCACCGCTTCTCTGTCCGTGATACGTCCCGTCTCAGCGATCGAATCAACCAGCTCCTGAATAACGGATTGCTTGTCTCGACAGCGCATGGATAGATGGATACACCCGATCGGAACGTACCGGTACCAGTCAACCACGGCGCGGCTGGCGGATTCCACCAGATTGCGCCGAAGCTCGGTGGGTTTGGAGACGTTGCGGATGTGGCTGACCCGCTGCTGCAGGCTCAGAATCGATTCATACACCAAGTTGTTTACCAGCGTCACGTCATCACGACGACTGGTGAAGTGCAAACTTTCCGCGGTGCTCATCATTGCAATGAAGATCGATTCTTTGCGCATGTGGTAGATCCGTTTGTCTCGGTCCCCCTTAGCCTCATTCACGTAGAATCCCTCGCCCCGCATAGTGCTCACCACATCGGAAAGGAGAAAGTGCGTCAGATCCTGGGAGCCGAAGTCAAAGTTGGTCGTCACCATTTCGTCATCAACCACCTCGTGCCGGGTGGTGCGCGCGTCGCTCTGCAGGAGACGATTGAAAATCGGCGGACCGATCATGGTCGAGACCAGCGTCATGAGGATCGTGACCCCGAAGAGGCGGTCATCGAGGACTCCGGAACCGATTCCGATGGAGGCGATCACCAGGGCCACCTCTCCCCGGGGCACCATCCCAAAGGCGATGCGGGTGGCCCCGGCCCCGGTGAACCCCAGACCCAGGGAGGGGATGCCGCACCCCACCAGCTTACTGATCACCGCCAGCATGCCAAAGAGGAGTCCGAAAAACAGCACCTCCCCGGAAGCGATAACGGTGAGGTTGATCAGCATGCCGATCACCGTAAAGAAGATCGGATCGAAGAACTGGTGCACCGTCTCGATCTTCTCCTGCACTAGGTAGGCGATGTCCGTGTTGGCCAGAGACAGGCCCATCACGTAGGCACCAATGATCATCGCCAAGCCGGCGGCCTCAAACAGCCCCGCCAGGATCAGTGCCAGACCCAAAGACAAAACGGCGATCTGCGGCGGACTTTTGACCGCTTTCAGGAGCGCGCTAATGCGCCGGGCGAAGACGATTCCCAGGGTGGTGAAACCCAACCACACCCCGATTGCGCGACCGCCGATCGCCAGCACCTCGCGCCAAAACTCCCCGTTCTGCGAGGTTCCCTGCAGCG
>CAYQRW010000054.1:14922-15984 GCA_964419735.1 uncultured Spirochaeta sp. | reverse complement strand
TGTTTGTCGCGTTCTTCTTCGGAGTGGCGGTGGCACTACCCGCGGCAATTCGGACCTCCACCCGCAAGTCGCGGGCGCGCTCCGAGCGAAAACTGTCGCGCCAAGAGAAGAAAGAGGAAAAGAGCGCCCGCAAGGCGGAGAAGAAGGCTCGCAAGGACGCCAAGCGGAACGGTAAGACTCCCATGGAAATCGGCGAACAGTAGGTCGGCGGCATGAGATCTCGGCGAGTTCACCATCCGATCGTAACCTTCACCATCCTCCTGGTATGTACCGCCGGAGCGGGCGGGATATGGGCACAGGCGGTGACCACCTACGATGAGGCGCTGGCCTGGCTCGACGAGAACCCCAACAGTCCCCAGTTTGGTTCCGTGCTCTACACGGCCGTCGAGTACGCTCCGTCGGTAGAGGCGGTGAGCGAGCTCTTGGATGAGTACCTTCAAGACGTTATGGACCGCTCCGATCGGGGCCGCATTCTGTTGCGGGCGGGAATCGTGCAGGAACTATCCCACCAGTACAATCGGGCCCGCCTCTCCTACGCCCGCGCCGTGGATGCGGATCCGTCGCTCTGGGAGGCATCACTCCGTCGCTCGTCGCTGGCGATCGAGGAGGGTGACGTGTCCGAAGCGGTGCTCCTGCTGACCCAGGTGATTCATCAGGCGCCCACCCGCGCCATCCAACGCCGCGCCGCCATTCTGCGAGTTCGCGCTTACGCCATGCAGGATGATACCGAGCGCGCCTTCGCCCAAGCCGCCTCCCTGGTTGGGTATCCGGGGGAACGGGAAGAAATTGATCCTCCGGAGATGAACCAGACGGTAGAGCCGGAGGCGCTCCTGGTTTTGTACGAAACGGCGCAGATCACCGGGAACACCCATGCGCAGGAGTGGAGCGCCACCGCATTACGCACCTCCTTTGACCGCGACGCCCCGGAGGCGTCGCTGGCACAGAACGGGGAGTCGCCGGACGCAATCGCCACCCATTATCCAAGCCCCTCCCGTATCTTTGGCGGCGTCGAGATGCGTTCGGTCCCGATCGTAGAACAACGCGCCGACCCGTCCGATCCGC
>CAYQRW010000054.1:0-14822 GCA_964419735.1 uncultured Spirochaeta sp. | reverse complement strand
GACCAAAAACCTGCCGTGGCGGGGATTCAGACCGGAAGCTTCCGTGACGGAGAGAACGCTCAGTATATGGCCCGCGACATTCGTGAACTGGAGTTTGATGCGGAGGTGCAGGAAGTTGAAATCAATGACGAGGTCTTTTTCCGGGTGATCGTTCCGCTTCCCGAGGGTTCAACCCCTGAGTCCGCCCAGGAAACCGTGGTCCGATTGAAGGAAGAGGGAATCGAAGGATTCCTCGTGTTTCACTCACCCTGATCCGGTTCAGCCGGATCTTCCTCTTCCACCTGTTCCATAATGAGCGCCACCCCCCCCGTTCTGCGGGCGCCGTCGGTAGTGATCTGTACCGGGTTCAATGTGAGCCGCCGCAGCACTCTCCCATCTGATTCGTTCTCAGTGTATTGGACGGCATAGCGGACACTAAAACTTCCATCTTCCCGCCGGCGGGCGGTGGAGGGCACCAGATCGGCCTCGGTTACCTTGAGTTCGAGGATAGGTTCCTCCATCTGAATGAGATTGTAGCCGCCGCTCCAGTCAAAATCCCGCGTGCGGAATCGGAAGTGCGGCGTGTCAAAGAGAATTTCCACTCCGTTTTCGTTGGAGTACACGCCGGATAACTCAAACGGGGGGCGTCCGATCGACAATTCTCGGACGACGCCGCTCTGAATACCGGGAGTCATACGCTCATAGCGCCCGTTCCAGTACTCCGCTCCCTCCACAGAGATGGAAATCGTGTCCAGATCTTCCACGGTCATCGACAACTGCCGGCGCACCGTGCCCAGTACATTGTTGCGTAAGTTCATCCACAGCCCGGGACCATCCGCGTAGAGCGTCTTATACGAGTTCAACCAGCGATACTGCTCCTGGGAGTTGTTACGGTACATCACCACCTCCCGGGTATCAGGATCAAACAGCGCCAACTCCACCGAGGGCCCAATATCATCTCCGCTGGATCGGAACCAGGGACCCGCAAGAAAATCCTCAAGCGCATCCGCATCGGCATCGTACATCTCGCGGAGTTGCTCTTCCTGCGCTTGCATCGCGGGAATAGGGACCGTCCGCTCCGCCTCGTAGCGACCCTCTTCCGGCCGCCATACCCAATCGGTGAGGATCAGATCTGAAGGACTGTCGGTGTCGGTATTGCGGCGGTAGACCTGGATCGGAAAACTCGCTCCGTTACTCTGCAGCGTTCGATACGCGTCAGATCGGGCTACCTCATCGATCTCTATGCTGCCGTCGCTGGCGGCGGCAAAGATCTCGCGGTAGGAAAGCTCGGTTGATTCGTTATCTCCCATACGCCGCCGGAAGACATTCATCGTTTGCTGTCCGTCCTCGTCCGTTCCCACCGCGACGATTTCGTCCTGCTGGTCGCCGATCACGTCCATCGTGTACACCGCGAACGTTCGCACGTTGGAGGCCCGCGTCACCCCTTCCCAGGTGACCCGATAGGTAGAGCGCAGTGGATCAAAATCGGTAACCAGCAGCCGCACCCGATCGTCGGGATCGTCTGCACGCTTGATAACAACGATCTGCTCTTCCGGCTCGTCGATATCCAAGTTGACATCGAGGGCGGAAATGAATAGGACCCCCGGGTCCAGCTCAATTCGGGGGGTCGTCTCCTCCTCCTCCCCCTGAATAGACATACCGGCGCTCTCTTGGCGAGCCAGCACGATCCCCTCGGCCGCTTCAGGAACGATCTCGCGTCCTCTCGTGGTTGTGGCTTCTTCCGTGGGGTTGGAGCAGGCACCAAACAGCATGACGGCTCCCATTACGACCCCTATGAATACCGGTCTTCGAAACATAGATGCAAGTATTACACGCGTTCCAAGCGGGAGCCAAGTAGCTTCACCGCAGGCAGGGCCGGAGCACTACAATAAACGGAAGGGGTAGCCCACCCCAGGTGACATTGAGCACCGTTTCCCGGCATAATGGTATATGGACCCCTCAAATACAAATCAACAATACACCCCCTTTCCGGAAACTCTCAGTTATGACGATGTACTCCTGCAACCGGGATTCGCCGATTTTCTTCCCGGCGAGACCGATGTAGCCGTGCAATTGGCGCCGGGACTTCGTCTGAACGTCCCAGTGATCTCCGCCGCCATGGACACCGTCACCGAGGGAGACCTGGCGATCGCCCTCGCGCTGGAGGGTGGCGCCGGTGTGATTCACCGGAACATGCCCCCCGACCAACAGGCCCACCAGGTACGACGCGTCAAGCGCCATTTGAACTGGGTAATCGACACCCCGGTAACCGTGGGTCCCGATCAGACGATCGCCGACGTACGATCACTAGTTGCCGCCAACGGAATATCCGGTCTGCCGGTGATCGATGATGGCCGCCTGGTCGGCATTATCACCAGCCGGGACCTGCGGTTCGCACCCACCGACGACCTGCTGGTTCGGGCGGTGATGACCCCCGACCCGGTGGTGGTGGTGGGCGACCCCTCCTTGGAAAGCGCCGAGGAGAAGTTCAACGACCACAAAATAGAGAAGCTCCCGGTGGTGGACGATCAGGGCCGCCTTACTGGGCTGATCACCGTCAAGGACATGGAGAAGCACAATCGGTTTCCCTACGCCGCCACCGATAGCGCCGGCCGCCTCCTGGTGGGAGCGGCGATCGCGCCCACCGACGTGGAGCGGCGCCTGGGCCCGCTCCTGGAGGCACGCGTGGATTTCGTGGTGGTGGATACCGCCCACGGAGACTCAGGAAACGTGGTCCGCACGATCCAGACGATTAAGCAGCGCGCCCCGGAGCTGCCGGTGGTGGGAGGCAACGTGGCCACCGGTCCCGGAACGCAGCGCCTGATCGATGCCGGAGCGGATATTATTAAGGTCGGCGTGGGTCCGGGATCGATCTGCACCACACGCATCGTCGCCGGCGTGGGCGTTCCCCAGCTGTCTGCGGTGCTCGCCGCCGTTGATGTGGCCCGCCGCCACAACGTGCCGGTCATCGCCGATGGAGGCATTAAGTTCTCTGGTGACATCACCAAGGCCCTTGCCGCCGGCGCCCACGCGATTATGGTGGGGAGCCTCTTCGCCGGCCTCAAAGAGGCCCCGGGACGGGAGTTTCTCTATGAGGGACGGATTTTCAAGGCGTACCGCGGCATGGGTTCCAACGCCGCCATGAAGAAGGGCGGCGCCGACCGCTATAACGTGGCGGAGGGAGAAGAACCGGTGCCCGAGGGCATCGAAGGCCGCGTGCCGTACAAGGGCGAGCTGCGTCCATACCTCCACCAACTGGTAACCGGCCTGCGCAAAGGCATGGGATACTGCGGCTGCCGCACCTTGGATGAATTGCGGTCCTACCGGAACTTCATTAAGATATCGCCGGCAGGTCTCGCGGAAAGCCACGTCCACGATGTGGCCATGGTACAGCAGCCTGCAAATTACTCCCGGAGCTGATATTTTGAATGTAGTTGTAATCGGTGCACAGTGGGGCGATGAGGGCAAAGGCAAAATCGTCGACTTTCTCTCTTCCCAGGCAGATACGATCGTACGATTCTCCGGCGGCGCCAACGCCGGCCATACGATCGTCCATGACGGAAAGACCTATAAACTTCACCTCGTCCCGTCGGGGATCATCTACCCCGACACCACGGTGGTGCTGGGCAGCGGAATGGTGATCGACCCGGAGGCGCTGTTTACCGAACTTCAGGAACTGGAGCAGATGGATATCGCCTGGGAGGGACGCGTGTTTATCTCCGATCGCGCCCATCTGGTGCTTCCCAGCCATCGTGCGGAGGATATCGAACGTGACTTGCAGCGGAAGTACCCCATCGGTACCACCGGCCGCGGCATCGGTATCGCCTACGCGCACAAAGCATTACGAGATGGAATCCGCCTGGCCGACCTGGATTGGGGCGAACAGCTCAGTGAACACAGCCAGGAGGACCGGGAGCTGGTAGAAACGTTCCGACCACGCTTGGCTCCGATGACCGTCGATATCGCCACGTTCATGCACGATGGGACCGGCGCTACGCGGGACCGCAACCAGGGCAGGGTGCTGTTGGAGGGAGCTCAGGGAGCGCTCCTGGACCTGGATCTGGGTACCTATCCCTACGTTTCCAGCGGAAGCTCCTCCGCCGCCGGCGCCGCCAGTGGCGCGGGAATCGGCCCGAGAGAGCTCGACCACGTAATCGGCGTCTTTAAGGCGTACACCACGCGGGTGGGAAACGGACCATTTCCCGCCGAGCTCGATGGCGAGCAGGAGGGTGAGCTGGAGACCTACATCCGGGAGGTTGGTCGAGAGTACGGAGTGACCACCGGCAGACCGCGCCGGGTGGGCTATCTCGATCTGGTAGCGCTGCGCTATACCTGCCAGACCAACGGCATCGATAGCCTCGCCCTGACGCACCTGGATGTGTTGGACGATCTGGACGAGATCAAGGTGTGCATCGCCTATGAAACGGATTCGGAGACGCTGGATTACTTTCCCGCATCGATTCCGACGTTGGAGCGCGCCCGACCGGTAACCCGCCGCTTCTCCGGCTGGAAAGAGTCGATTGGAGAAACCACGACGTTTGATGAGCTCCCAGCATCCGCTCGGGAGTATGTGGAGTTTATCGAGGCCTACGTGGCAGTTCCCGTGGGTATCATCTCCGTGGGGTATGAGCGACGCCAGACGATGGTCCGTATCGACCCCTGGGAGGCGCGGAATGACCGTTGATCGGATCGTCATTCTGGACTTCGGCAGTCAGACCACCCACCTCATCGGTCGACGTATCCGGGAGCGTGGTGTATTCGCCGAGATCGTGTCCGGAACCGCTCCCGTCACCGAGTGGATGGATGATTCGGTAAAAGGAGTGATTCTCTCCGGCTCCCCGTCGTCCGTTCATGATTCCAACGCACCCCGACCGGATATGGGGGTCTATGACCTTCCCGTTCCGAAACTTGGTATCTGTTATGGACTACAAATTACCACCCACCTCCACGGCGGCGAGGTGAGCCGATCGGAAACGCGGGAGTATGGGCCCGCTCCGGTGGAGGTAGTCACCCGCGACCCGCTTCTGGAAGGGGTGGGAGCGCGCTTTCTCTCCTGGATGAGTCATGGTGATGCGATACGTCGCTTACCGACGGGCGGTCGCGAGGTTGCCGGCACCACCCATGGCGTTCCCGCGGTGATCTCAATC
This sequence comes from uncultured Spirochaeta sp., assembly GCA_964419735.1. Taxonomy (GTDB): domain Bacteria; phylum Spirochaetota; class Spirochaetia; order DSM-27196; family Alkalispirochaetaceae; genus Alkalispirochaeta. The sequence goes on along the minus strand of CAYQRW010000054.1, from coordinate 9,696 downwards.
AGTGAGTACCGCTTTACCGGCATTCAGTTTCATCCTGAGGTAAGTCACACGGAACATGGCGGCATGATTCTCGACAACTTTGCCACCCGCGTCTGTGGCGCGCGACGGCAATGGTCGGTGGCGGACTACCGACAAGACCTGGAAGCGCAGGTCCGGGCTCACGCCGGAGACCGTCCCGTTCTCCTCTTGATTTCCGGTGGTGTGGATTCTTCGGTAGTGGCGGCGCTGCTGCTGAGCGCGCTCGATCCGGAGCTGGTCCACCTGATGTACATCGACACCGGCTTGATGCGCAAAGATGAGTCTCGTGAGATCGGTACTGCTCTCCGCGCCCTGGGGGCGAAACATCTGTACCTGGTAGACGCCTCGCAACGGTTTCTTTCCGCCCTGGCAGACGTGGCGGACCCCGAGGAGAAACGGCGGATCATCGGGGACACCTTCATTGAGGTTCAGGAGCATGAAATCCGGCAGCGGATTACGGGAGATTACTTTCTCGCTCAGGGGACGCTCTACACCGACCTGGTGGAAAGCGGGCATGGCGTCGGCGGGCATGGGGCATCCATCAAGAGCCACCACAACGTCTCCAGTCCCCTGGTCAGGGCCAAGCGCGACGCCGGGCTGATCCTGGAGCCGCTGAAAGAACTGTACAAGGATGAAGTGCGAGAGTTGGGACGCCTCTTGGGCCTCCCGGAAACGGTGGTGGGCAGACATCCCTTTCCCGGTCCCGGGCTGGCGGTTCGTATTCTGGGAGCGGTAACCGCCGCCCGGTGCGATATCCTCCGCGAAGCGGACGCGATCTACATTCAGGCGTTGCGGGATGCCGGACTCTACGACGAGATCTGGCAGGCGTTTGCCGTACTGTTACCGATCCAGTCCGTGGGCGTCGCCGGGGATAGCCGCGTCTACGGAGACGTCATAGCGTTGCGGGCGGTTACATCCCGGGACGGCATGACTGCCGACATCTACGAGTTTCAATCGTCATTTTTGCGTAATGTGGCCGCGGCGATTACCAACCGCGTTCCCCAGGTGGGGCGGGTAGTCTACGACTTCTCCGGAAAACCCCCGGCCACGATCGAGTGGGAATAGCCGAGGAACCGGCTGTAACACTTTGTACATGGAGGTGAGGGGAGTCGAACCCCTGTCCTAAGACGCCGGCGGCACGCTTCTACAGGTTTAGTTGAGACTTATATGTCGGCGATGATGTCGGCGCCTCAACAAGGCCAATCACCGCCCGATCCCGACAAAGAGTCCCACCGATCCGTCGGGCACGATCGGCAGCAAGTCCTGGTTTCTGTCAAGCAACGGGGAGCTCAGAACGGCGCGCCCCGCGCCCGTCTGACCTACTGCTTACGCAGCGGCCGGAAGGTATTCTGCATCGTTGGCAGATAAAAGGTTGCCAATCAGGAGATGGCGCTCCACCTGCGACGTACCGCTCAAGACAGCCCCAGTCGAATCCGGAACACCCCCGCAGCGATACTCTTTCAAAATACTGCCGAAACCGACGGCAGTCAATCCCTCTGTGCCAGCAACGCTGCGTGAAGCTCCGCCGTAGAACAGGCGATCGCCGATGTACCGATCTCCCGTTCCACGCCGGTGATATCCGTGAAAACTCCCCCCGCTTCTCGCAGGATCACTCCCAGTGGCGCGATATCCCAGGGACTCATGATGGGATCCACGATGGCATCCGCATCTCCCCGGGCAACCAAGAGGTACCCGTAGGCGTCCGCCCAGGTGCGCACCTCCGCCGCCGACCGCATCACCGGTACCGCCCACTGGGGGTGCCGAGCAATCAAATCGGTGGGATTCGTGGTGAGGAACCAGGCATCGCTCAGGCGGGTAGTTTGGGAGACGTGTAATCGCCGGCCGTACTCGTCCCAGGCGCCCAACCCCGCCGCGGCGGCGGCCATCTCCCCGGTGGGAGGACAATAGATCACGCCAACCCGCGGAACGCCGCGAACTACCAACGCCACCAGGGTGGTGTACAGCGGCACCCCCCGGATAAATGACTTGGTGCCGTCGATCGGATCCACGATCCATTCATATTCGGCAGATCCCAGAGTCCCACCGTACTCTTCTCCCACCACGGTGTGGTCTGGAAATCGCCGGAGAATCGCTTCCCGCACGGCGGTTTCCACCCGGCGGTCCGCTACCGTCACGGGAGACTCGTCGGCTTTGCGTTCTACTTCAAGATTGGGGCGCCGGAACCAGTCCAGACTCAGGCGTCCGCCGATCCGCGCAAACTCTCGCGCCGCATCCAGGTATTCTGCGAAAGACTCCGCCCGATTCATTCTCGTCCCCGCATTTCCCGGTCCATGTCCCGTTTTTGCTGCTTCTTCTTGAGACTCTCTCGTTTGTCGTACAGCTGTTTACCTTTACAGATTCCCATTTCGAGTTTAATCAATCCCTGCTTCAGGTAGAACTCCAGGGGAATCAGGGTGAATCCTCGTTCCTCGACGCGGCGCCGCATACGATCGATTTCGGCACTATGGGCCAACAGCTTTCGATCACGGATTGGAACGTGGTTGAAAAGGTTTCCATGCGAATACTCCGCGATATGCAACCCAATGAGCCACAGCTCGCCGTTGCGTACGCGGCCATAGGCATCGGAGAATGAGAACTTGTGCGCCCGCATCGATTTGACCTCCGTTCCCTCAAGAACGATTCCCACCTCGATTTTTTCTTCGACGGTATATTCGTGAAACGCTCGCCGATTGCGGGCGAGTGATTTTCTATCGGCCATTGGTGTCCATTTCGCTTTCCGTTGAATCGGCTGAATCGACTCGATCCGCTGCAACGATCGCCAGGCGTCCCCCAAGGAACGGTGTGGTCCAATTCGGGGGCTGAGCGCCAACAAGATTGTGTCCCGTTTCGCCCGAGGCAAAGCTGCCTCCCGCCACGGTCCGCTGATCCCCGGCGGTGGGAGAAAACGTGCGATAGTGACGGGCATACCAGTCAGTGGTCCACTCCCAGAGGTTTCCCTCCAGGTCGTAGGCGCTCAGGGCGCCGGCGTTCCGCCCACCCACGGAGGCAGGACCGTCCCCCTCGGAAATGACGGACACGTCTCCCAAGCCGTTGAGAAACGCCGCGTACTCCCACTGCGCGCTGGAGGGGAGTACGAATGCCCCCTCCGCCACGCCGGGGACGCTAACAGGTCCTTGAGCGTTCAACCACCGCACAAAGGCATCTAGCGCATGCCAACTGACGTACCGCAGCGGTTCCGCTCCCGCCTCACCTGAGGCGAGAGCCGATTCCCAATCCTCCGGCCAGTCTGCCAAATAATCGGATTGAACCAGGCGCTTCGCCACGAGCTCGTCGCGATTCTCCGGCGCCCAGCGCGGTTCTTCCCGTACAAACCGGACGAAGTCACTCCGCCTCAGTTCGCGGTCCTGGATCCAGAAGGGCGCATTAAACGTTACCGGCGCGCCCTGGCTGGACTCCTCCCGCAGGGGATACCCCAAGATGTAGGACCCCGCGGGAACGCGGGCAAACTGCATATTCGTTACTTCCACCACCTGGCTTGTCGGCATTCCACGCTCGTCGGGGGCAAGCGAGCCGGCGAGGAGCGCGGTGGAGAGCGCCTCCAGGCGAGATTCCACCCAGGCTGTGTCGGTCAGAGGAGCACGAAACTCCGTGACCGCCGGAGATACATCCCACAAGAGGCGCGCAAATGATGGTGATTCATTATCAAGCCGTACAAAAAATCGAACAATTTCGCTGAGTGTCCCGGGGGTGGTGAGTCCGCCCGGTGCCGATGCCCGCAACAGCGCCGCAGAGAGGTCCCGCGCCTGCCACCGGCTGCTGTGGGATAACAGGTCCCGGCGAAATCGGTCCAGCTCATCCTGCTCCCCGGGGGCGGTGGCGCGCAGCGCCTGGGATGCCCATAGTCGGCGGGCGGTGGTATGCGCCACGGGGGCGTACTGAAACTGGGAACTCGGCTCACCCATGAGAGACCACTGGGCAAACTCGGCGATCCCGGAATCGACCGTTAAGGCCACATCAGGATCGTCGAAGACGATCGAGTAGTCCCGCCGCTTGGGGACGAACAGTGATCCCACCAGCCGCCGCCCGATGTCAGCCTCGATCCGATCCGATGCCGTGCCTAAGATCACCTGAATTTCCCGCACCCCTTGCGACATGAAGATCGTCGCCGGCGAGGTACCTCGGTGCTCACCGTCTACCAGGATGCGAGCGCCGGCGGGAGCGGTGGTAATCGTTACCTCTTCCCCGGAAGTTCGCATCCCCGGCACCACCAGCACCGCGACCAAGATGGCCAGCAAGAGTCCCCCCCATACCAGGGGCACGTATACCTGCGGACTGATCCCCAGCCGGTGTTTCAGCGTGACGGAGAGCTCAGAGATTTCATCTTCAGACTGGATGTCTTTCCACGGTGAGGCCATGCGGGGGAAGTATAGGTACCGCTTTCCCGCCGTGTCAACGTGAAGGGGTGAGCTTGAATCTGGAGTAACTCCGATGGTAGGTTACCATCGATGCAGCAGCTCAGCGCGCGCCTGGTGCGTATTACCGAAACCCTCCTCACGTGGCGTCTGCGGAGAAAGGCACGCCACCATCTCAAACAGTCGCGGAAGCACGTGGTGGTGGACTGGGTGGAGGCGTTTCTCCAAGCCGCGTTTCTCGTGCTCGTGATCAACCAGTACCTGTTGCAGGCGTACCAGATCCCCTCCGGTTCGATGATCGATACCCTCCTGCTCGGCGACCGGATCTTCGTCAACAAAGTAGTCTACGGGCCGGAACTCCTGCCGGGGGTGGTGAAGTTGCCGGGTTTTGCCGAACCCGATCGCAACGAAGTGATGATCTTCGAAAATCCCTCCTACTTGAGCCGGGGTACCGCGTTCACCATTCTGCAGCGAACCTTGTACATGCTGACCCTCTCGCTGGTGGATATTGACCGGGACGAGTCCGGGCAGCCCCGGGCACAACTCCTTATTAAGCGGGCGATCGGGGTGGAAGGTGATCGCTTCCGTACGCGCGGCGGTAATCTTGAAATCCGTCCCGCCGGTGCGCTGGACTGGACCTCCGAGGCTGAGTTCATAGACCAACTGCCCGCCGGTTATGCGCCGCAGCGCTTGCTGGATGATGAGGACTACCAGGTACTGCGTGCCGGGGCGGTGGCACTTTCCCGCAGAGACCTGGGACTGCCACCAGATGCAGACGATTCCGCCGCGGTAAACGGACTCCAACGCCTGGGCTTCGGTGATCCCTTTGCGGTTGAACGCTATCGCGAGGGCCACACCTACGCCGCCCGGCCCCACGATGAGCGCACGCGGCGCAGAGTTCAGTTCATTCGCACCGGTTGGTACATTCCTCACGGCCGGATCTTTCCCGTGGGGGATAACCGCGACAACTCCCGGGATGGTCGGTACTTCGGCCCGGTGAAGAAACACGACGTCCTCGGGCGTGCCATGATTATCTATTGGCCCATTGATCGTGCCGGTTCAATAGAGTAGGGATGTAACGGGTATGGCCGACCGATCCCGCCGTCACGGAGTTCGCCAGGTGTCACGGCTCCTGGTGCTTACGGTGGCGATCTTCGTCCTCGGGCGCGTACTGGGCCCCGGCGTAGCGGTGGTTCGCGACGGATCCCTGGCACCGATCCTCGAGTCCGGTGACATCGTGTGGGTGCGTCCCGCGCGGGGGGAAGTGGACCGCGGTTCCGTAGTACTGGTGGTGCCGTATCTTTCCCGCTCCTCCGGTATCCTCCCGGATTCCTTCGGATTCGGCTTTGACGGAAGCCGGGAGACGGACGAGCGCCAAGAACGTGATGCGGACCGGCCAGATACGCCGGACGACCCTTCGCCCCCAGCGGCGTCACCCCGGTCGGATGCGTTGGTTCCCCGAATCGTTGCCGGACGTTCCGGCGACGATATGACGTGGACCGATTCCTCGGTGGTGAGCACCGCACCGGACGGCACCCGCTTTCGGCTCTCTCCGAACATACTGCATCCACTTCTGCGCCCCGTGGAGCGATCAGCCACCGTTCCCGAGGAGTCGCTGTTCACGGTCTCGCTGTCCGGAGGTATGATCGACTCCCGTCTGATCGGACCGCGGCCCGACGGGGAGGTGCGCTACCAGGTGCGCCGGATCATGTGGCCCCGGGAGCGACGGGGCGTCCTCCAGCCGGTTGAGTCACACCGTAGCACGCCCCGATGAACGCCATCGTTCTTTACATCCACGTCCCCTTCTGTCGTTCCCGATGCGACTACTGTGACTTCTTCACCCGCACCCACGTACCGCCGGAGCGCCAGCTACAGATCGTCCACCGGATCATCGCCCAGGCGATGCACTCGCTGCGCACCACGTATCCACCGCAGACCGCCATAAGTAGTATCTACGTGGGCGGGGGAACACCATCTTCCCTCGAGCGGCGCGCGCGACACCGTCTGCTCCAGGGAATCCGGGAGTGTATCGACTACGGCACGCTCGTGCCGGAATCGGAAATCACGGTGGAGATCAACCCGGAAGATGTGGACGCGGAGCTTCTCAGGGACCTGGCCCAGAGTGGGGTGAACCGGCTCTCTCTGGGAGTTCAATCGCTGCACGCCGCTACCCTGACCCGCATTGGACGCCATACCACCCTGACCGCCACGCGCAGCGGACTGGAACTGATTGCCGGTCGGTGGCCGCGGCGCTGGAGCGTTGATGTGATCACCGCGATTCCCGGGCAGACACCCGCGGAGGCAGCAGCGGACACTCAGGAGATTCTCGCGCTCCAGCCGCACCACGTCTCACTCTATGAACTGGGGATCGAGCCGGGCACGCGCCTGGCACAGCGGGCGCGCCGCGGGACGCTTCCGCCGCCTACGGACGAGGAGCGGCTGGCGCACTTGTCCGCCGCCGCGGAAGTCCTGCTCAGCGCCGGCCTCCACCGCTACGAAATATCGAATTTTGCCGTTCCCGGTGAGGAAAGCCGCCACAACCTGGCGTACTGGCAGATGCACCCGTGGATCGCGGCGGGACCTGGCGCGGTGGGGCTCCTGCCCGTAGCGGGAACACCCACCCACTTCACCGTTACCCGTACGTTCCAGGAGTATCTGACGCGCAGCGACTACGCCACCACGCCGGAACCGTTGAGTACGCTTGAGCTCTGTGAAGAGTACCTGATGGGAGGATTTCGGATGACCCGTGGCGTTTCAAACGCGGCGATGAGCGCCGTCTTTGCCCGCCCGCTACCCCAGTTGATTCCGGAAACGCTGGACACCTGGCACGACCATCTCGAGTATTCGGAAAGCGATTTTATCGCGCTTACCGCGGGGGGCCGGCTCCTACTGAACCGGTTTCTGGTAGATGCCTTTGGAGAATTGGAACGATCCGCGCAAATGCCCGATCTTCCACGGTGGCCCCACGGCCCGGATAATCCCGCAAATGCCGATACCACCGCAACTTGACAGCTCGCGGTCCAAGTGGTAGCGTCCCAGCTACCGTAGCGAATTCCCAATAGGAGAGAGAATGTCCGGTCACAGTAAATGGGCGACAATCCGACACAAGAAAGGCGCCCAGGACGCCAAACGCGGCAAGCTGTTCTCAAAGCTCATCAAAGAGATCACCGTTGCCGCCAAGATGGGTGGGGGAGATGAAGAAACGAATCCCCGCCTGCGCACCGCCGTCCTCAAGGCCAAAGCTGCCAATATGCCCAAAGACAATATCGAGCGGGCGGTCAAGAAGGGCACCGGCGACCTTGGCGGCCGTGAGTACTTCGAGCTAAGCTATGAAGGCTATGGCCCCAACGGGGTTGCGATACTGGTGGATACCCTTACCGATAACAAGAATCGCACCGCCGCCGACGTGCGGAGCATCTTCAACAAAAACGGGGGAAATCTCGGGGAGAGCGGATGTGTTTCGTATCTGTTTACCCGTAAGGGGATTATCGCCTACGACGCCGAAACGTACTCCGAAGATGATATCCTGGAGGTTGCCCTGGAGGCGGGGGCCGATGATGTAGAAACCTCCGGCGACTCCATCGAGGTCAGTACCACCCCTGAGGAGTTTGAAAACGTGCTCAACGCCCTCACCGAAGCGGGATTCGAGCACACCCTGGCCGAGGTCTCGCGAGTACCGGAGGCAACCGTCAGCCTCGATCCCGAGGAAACGCGCAAGGCGCTTCGCCTGGTGGAACTGCTTGACGACCACGATGACGTGCAGGAAGTGGCCACCAACCTCGATCTGCCCGACGATTTCGATCCGGACGGATAATGGCGCTCGTTCTCGGTATCGATCCGGGACTTGCCGCCACCGGATACGGCGTCGTCCGCGCTGAACACGGCCGGTTCACCTGGATTGAACACGGAGTGATCCGCACCCGTGCGCAGGATCGTCCCGGCCACCGCTTAAGCACGATCGCGGAGGAGCTGGGCGCATTAATCCAGCGCCTACACCCGGAGATAGCCGGCGTGGAGAGCCTGTTCTTTACCAAGAACATCAGTAGTGCGATACCGGTGGCGCAGGCCCGGGGGGTGGTCCTCCTCACCCTTGAGCAACATGGTATCGCCGCCGAAGAATACACGCCGCAGGTCATCAAGCAAGCGGTGGTGGGAGGCGGGCAGGCGGACAAAGAACAGGTGACGCACATGGTGCGGATCATTCTGGGCCTGGGGGAAGCTCCCCGTCCGGACCACGCCGCGGACGCGCTGGCCGCCGCCATCACCCGCTTCAATCTTCTGGAGGCACCCCGTGTTTAATAGTCTTGCAGGTCGGATTACCGGTCACGATTTTCCCTTGCTCTACCTGGCAACCGGGGGCATCGAATGGGAACTGGAAGTGAGCGCCACCACGTTTCAGGCGGCGCTGGGCGCGGATAAGACCGTTCGCCAGCGGTTTATGATCCACCTCCACACCCGCGAGGATATCCTGAAGCTCTACGGATTTCGTACCATCGCCGAGCGGACCGCCTTCCGGGAACTGCTGAAAGTCACCGGCATCGGGCCGAAACAGGCGCTGCGCATCCTCTCGGGAACCACCGTCCCTGCGCTCACCGAACTTCTGGAGCAGGAAGATGTGGACGCGCTTACCCGCATTCCCGGTTTGGGGCGCAAAACCGCGCAGAAGATGATTCTCCAGCTCAAGGGACATCTGGCACTGGATCCGGACCAGACTCATTCCGTGGGAACTGCCGCCGGTGCGCCAGGCGATGATCTGGTGGCAGCCCTGGTGGATATGGGATTTGACCGTTCCGCCGCCAGGGACGCGTTACAGCGCATTTCTACCGAACTCGCCGGCGAGGATGGCACGGGGGATGCCCCGGACGAGCAGGACCTGTTCCGTCGGGCAATCGTCTCCCTAAGCGGAAGCTGAGGACAGCACCATGGAAGACCACCCGGCACATCCGGAGTTCAGTGAATCCGACACCTTTGAGCACCAGCTTCGGCCGCAGTTTCTCTCCGACTTTCTCGGCCAGGAGCAGGTTAAGTCCAATCTATCGGTCTTCATAACCGCCGCCCGCGAGCGCCAGGAGTCGCTGGATCACGTCTTCCTCTCCGGCCCCCCAGGACTGGGCAAAACGACGCTGGCCACGATCATGGCTCGGGAAATGCAAACCGACCTCCGGGTAACCGCGGCTCCCGCCTTGGACAAGCCCAAGGATCTCGCGGGAATTCTCACCACCCTCCAGGAGGGAACCGTCTTTTTTATCGACGAAATCCATCGTCTGAAGAGTTCCCTGGAGGAAATGCTCTACGTGGCGATGGA
>CAYQRW010000053.1:0-16042 GCA_964419735.1 uncultured Spirochaeta sp. | reverse complement strand
GCGGGTTTGGCGCCACCTTTGGGCCGATCGTGCTGTTGTCGCTCTTCTGGCGGCGCATGACGCGTAACGGCGCGGTGGCGGGTCTGCTGGTGGGCGGCATCACGGTGATCGCGTGGTACAACCTCTCCGGTGGCATCTTCGACCTGTACGAGATCGTACCGGGGTTCGTGTTGGGGCTGATCGCGATCGTGGTGTTTAGTCTGCTGGACAAAGAACCGGCGACGGAACTGACCGAGGTCTTTGACCGGGTGCAGTAGCGCGGGGATCGCGCTACGCGTTTGTCTACCGCCCGAGCGTTCGCGCGGCGCGGGCGCCCGGGCGGCCCGGGCGCCTGGCTGCGTGCCGCCAAGCGGGGCCGCCTGCCGCCTATGCGCGGCCTGGGCGCCGGGCCGCCGGGATGCGTACCGCGGAGCAGGCTCGCCTGCTGCCTACGTCCGACGCGGGAGCGGGAGCATGCGCACCGCGCCGGTGACCGCCACCACCGCAATCACCGGAATGATAAAGATTGCCGGGGCGGTGGGCACGCCGGAGAGCTCCATGGCGATGAGCTTGGCGATCAGGGCGGTCATGATGAGCGACAGAAACACCAGGTACACCGGCCCGAAGAGCAGTCCCATCGGTGTTCCGCGGCGCAGCAGCACTCCGATCACCACCGATGCCGGCAGGAGCAGTCCCAGGTCAAAGCCCTGGACGATGAGAGTCGTGTAGTGCTGGACTGCCGCGGGATACACGGTGCCATCCACGAGCGGCGGAACCACCACACTCAGCCACAACATCCCGATCAAGGCGGCGTTAGCGATCAGTACGGCGCCCCACAGGCGGCGGGAGCCTGGGGCGTGCGGGCCAGCTGCGGCGCCTGATGCCGCGGCGGCTGGGGCGCCGCGTGATTCGCCTGGCGCGGCGCCGCGCCCGTGGGTCGTTGCGGCCCCGCTGCGGTCGGTCATCTCCTGGCCCACGTCCAGTAGCACCAACGCCAGCGCAAAGAAGCTGCACCCCATGAGCACGGCGTACACCAGAAAGAGCGCGTTATAAGTGGCCATCGCCAGATAGAAGGTGTAGGTCACCAGGAGATAGAGGAGCACCCCCGCGAGCACCAGCCGCGCCCGCGCACCCGACCGGCCTTTCCCGCCTCGCGAACCGTCCCGCGCCTCGGCACCCGCAGCGCCTCGCGCACTGCCCCGCGCCCCGACTCCCGCCGGCCCAGGACTTGAGCGCTCGCCGCGCACACCCCCTCGCGCCCGGAACAGCGCCAGCAGCAGCAGCGGCACCGCGATGGCCACCGTCACCACATCCTGACCGATTCCCTGAATCGCCACATCGGCGGACATGTGCCGGTAGATGCCGCGGCCGTAGAGGGTGACCTCCGTGTCCCGAAACGTCTCATGCGTCTGTGGTCCCGGTCCCGCCGAAGAAAGAATACCAGTGAGCGCCGCCGCGGTGGCCGCCACGGCAATAATCACCACCAGAGTCGTAATGGTTCTTTGCTGTTTCATGACTGACACCATGATACAATCAACTTCGAAAAGGAGCTATCAGCGATGCATGACACCTACTTCGATCGGACGCGAATCGAGCAACGGACCGCCTCCGTGGCGCAACTGGCCTCGGCCCGGGAGTTGGTAATTGACAACGGTCCGGGACGCGGAGTTCGCGTGGTGGAGATCGATAACGGTACCGGGCTCCGTCTCGATGTCATGGTGGATCGCGGGCTCGACCTGGGCAGTTGCACCTTCCGCGGCGTTCCGGTGACCTTTGCTACTCCTTCCGGGGTCACCCATCCCGCCTACTACGACCCCCGCGGCGCCAACTGGCTGCGAACCTGGGGCGGCGGACTCATGACCGGCGCCGGCCTGCGTAACGTGGGCCATCCCCAACCTGGAGACCAGACCGACGACCCCCAGGGGCTGCACGGGCGGCTCAGCCATCTACCCGCCACCCTTACCAGCGTTCGATCCGGTTGGGAGGGAGAGCGGTATGTCACCACCGTCACCGGGACCGTGCGGGAGAGCTCCTTCTTCGGGGATAACCTCCGGCTGGACCGAACAATTCGCGTGGAGTCGGTGACCAATTCGGTGGAAATCACCGACACGATCACCAATGATGGGCCCCGAGCGACGCCGTTCATGATGCTCTACCACTGTAACTTCGGTTATCCCGTACTCGACGACGACGCCCAGGTGGTATGCCTGCCGGATGCGGTGGAACCCCGCGACGCTGAAGCCGCCGCTCACATGGAGGACTGGGCGGAAATGGCCGTTCCCACCGACGGGTATCAGGAGCGCTGCTACTTCCCCGACGTCCGTGCGGAACACGGCCGTAGTCGTATCGCGCTGGACAATCCCAAGATGTCGTTTGTGCCGGTACTGGAGTGGCGCAAGCGGGAGCTTCCCTATATTACCGTCTGGAAAACGCTGGGCACCAAGGAATACGCCCTGGGCCTGGAGCCCGCCAACTGCCACCCCGACGGCCTTGAACGTGAGCGGGAGCGTGGCACCCTGGTGACGGTGAATCCGGGGGAGTCCCGGGAGCACTCGCTGAAGATCACCTTTGAGGAGCGGGGGTAGCGCGGGGTAGCCGCATTAACTTATGGCGCCGGGAGTGACCGCTGGGGCAGGCAACGTGCCGGCGCTCGCTTCGCGCTACCACACCGTGGCAACTTCGTATTTGGAGAAGGTGTGGTCGCTGGTCACGATCGCAAGGGACTCTTCTTGTGCTTGAGCGATCATCAACCGGTCGAAGGGGTCACGATGAATCCACGGAAGTGCAGACACTGTGCGGACGTGGCCGGGCAGAACCTGCAACCAGTTAATTCCGTTGCGATGCATGTGACGAGGTATCGCGTCGTACCAGTTGTCTGCCAGGGTGAGCTTGCCGATACTCACTTTGATACCGATCTCCCAGTACCCGGCGATGCTGAAGAAGAGATCGTTCTCCGCACTGGAGAGAGCGCTCCGGGCGGGAGCCGAGAGCGACTCTGAGCGACTAAACATCCATAAGAGTACATGAGTGTCCAGGAGTAGCGTCATGTTGGATCCTCACTCGCCATGTACGGTGCGAAATCCTCCAGTGGTTCATCAAACGTAGAATCCATATGTACCACAAGCCCCGGCAAGCCATCTAACTGCCGCTCCTGCGCCTGATAGGGAACCAACTGAGCAACGGGTTTGCCACCTCGGGCAACAATGAGCGTTTCGCCGGTTTCCACCTCCCGGAGGAACCGGGAGAGATGAGTCTTGGCCTCGTGTACCGTTACCGTTTTCATGCTTCTAGAATAGTTTAGTCATATGACTTAGTCAAGCAAACCCCGCACCCACTTCCTTGCGCCCCACCCTTGCCCCGCGCTCGGCACAGGTGTAGGCTGAGATCACTCATGAACACCCGATCACTTTTTGCTCCCGGGCCGGGGCGGCTGCTGTTGATAGCTGCGTCCACGGCGATGTTTGCCTTGGGCGCCGCATCGGCGCTGTACGGTCCCTTTTTCCCGTACTTCGCCGAGACGCTCGACCTGTCACCCTCCAAATTAGGTCTCCTGCCGGGCCTCCACTTCGCCGGCGCCACGGTGGGAGTTCTCTCTGGTGGGATGGTGGCGCGGAGGATCGGCTACCGACGGGTGCTCATGGCGGGGGCGTTGGTGCTGACCGCCGGCTACGGCGCGGTGGCGGTGGCGTGGACGTGGCCGTTGCTCCAGATGGGCGCGGCTCTGCTTGGTCTGGGCTTCGGACTCTTGGTAAACGTTAACATCCTGGTGGACGAGGCGTTTGGAAAGATGGGGGCCGCCGCCTTACAGCTGGTAAACGCGCTCTTCAGCGTAGGGGCGATCGTGGCACCGCTGTTGGCGATCTTTTCTCTGCAGTTTGGCGGGCAGACGGTGGCCTTCGGAATCGGCGCCGTTCTGGCGGTGGTACTGATCGGTCTGCTCATCAAGAGTGGCACCTCCGCCGACGATCTCCGGGCGCACCAACATGAGCCCGCCTATGATATCGCCGCGCCGGGGCAGGCTGCCGCGACCTCCAACACCGCCGACGATCCCGCCGCCACAGCCGCATCTGCCACAAAAGCGCGCCATCGCCGGGCCCTGATCCTGCCAACCGCGCTCTTTCTGCCGCTGTACCTGCTCTTTCCCGGAACCGAAGCCTCCTTTGCCAACTGGATGCCGACGCATCTCTTCTCGCTGCTTCCGGCGGCGGTGGCCTCCGCGGTGGTCTCCGGCTACTGGATCACCTTTACCGTGGGGCGGCTCGTGGCGGTACCGATCAGCATGCGCATCCGCCCCGGAACGCTGGTGGCCGGTGCGATCACACTGGCCCTGATAGCCACCATCGCCGCCACCGTGGACCCACTCGCCCCCGCGGCCTATCTCGTGGCGGGCCTCGCCATGGGCCCCGTCTTTCCCGGCGGCCTGAGCTGGCTCCGTCGTCGCTACCCCGAGCGCGCCGGGGAAGTGGGCAGCATCATCATCGCCGCCGGCGGTATCGGCGGCATGATCATCCCCCCGGTCATCGGCTACATCGTGGAAGCCCGCGGTATCCCGGCCATCGCCGTCACCCTATCCGTTCTCCTCTCGGTGGCAGTCCTCCTGGCCGCCGTCATCGGAATTTCAGGTCGAACCCAAGGTTCCGCGGTGACGACCGGGTAAACCGCCGGGGCCACCCGCCACTACAGCTCATTCAGCAAGGCTTGGAAGCCGGCGAGGTTGCGTTCCCACTCGATGACGTAATGGGTGGTGAGCTCCACCGTGACGTTGCGATGGCCGATTTCGAAGAAGTAGTCGTCGGCGGAGCCGGTGATGTCGTCGTCCGCGTCTTCCGAGGGGCGCGGCTCGGGGCGCTCTACGCGGTAGCCGCTGGCAGCGCCGTACGCCTGTGCCAGTTCCAGCGCCGGCGGCCAACCCTCTTCCGCGCCGGTGTACCACAGGAAGGCGCCGGCGCTCTGGTAGAAGACGCTCGCCGCCGGGTCTACGTTGCGAAAATAGTCGCGCACCGCCCTGGTTTCCGGCTCGCTGAAGGGCGCGGACCCGGCATCCACAATCGTGTTGCGCCAGGTGGACTGCGGCTTCCAGTCACCGTCCCAGTTGCGGTTGAGATCTACGCCGTTAGCGTTGAACCGGCCCGGGCGCGCATCCACCGCGCGAAAATCGAACTCCTCCAGCGGAGTACCCTGGGTGATCAGGTGGAGACCGTCGGGATTCATGTTGTCGATCACATGCAGCGTGAAGCGCTCCGGCAGGCGGGTGGGGTCGTCCCGGTAGTACTGCGTAAACCGGCGTGCCAGGGCGATCGAGTTGGCCTCGTAGCCGCCGTGGATACCGCCCACGATAATTACATCGATGGGGCCGTCTCCGATGACCTCCACGGTGATCGGGCGATCTTCCACCGAGCGGCCGATTACCTGCTCCTGCGCACTAACTGCGAATAGCGACGCTGTCAGCAGAGCTGCTGCCACCGCCCCCCGTACGAGAGTTCGAGCTATCATGAGACGAAGATAGCAAGAACTGCTCCCTCCGGCGATCGGGCGGTATTCGCATGATCGCCCCTTTTGAGTATCCTCCTGGGCGTATGGAAATCAGACAACTTCGTGATCGCTTTCAATCCGCCTTGATTCTCGAAAACCCCAGTACGCGCCTGGACGAGGTGCTCGAGGAGCAGGGGATTTCCGTTGAGCGCTTGCCGGAAGAGGCAACTAAGGACCGCGCCCACGTTCTGCGGCGCCTCCGCGAGGGACGGCATGATCTGCTCTTCAAGCGCAGTCGCTTTGTGGTGGACCGGGAGGTCCTCGAGGCGTCGCCAAACCTGGCGGCGGTAATGCTGTGTTGCATCGGCGACGATTCGGTGGACAAGAGCGCCTGCGCCGAGGAGGGGGTTCTCGTTCTCAACGATCCGGTGAGCAACGGTCGTTCCGTGGCGGAGATGGTGATCGGCGAAATGATCTGCCTGGCCCGGCGCATCTTTGTCGCCCATGAGGCCGGTCGGGAGCACCTGTGGACCAAGGAGTCAACCGGACGCTATGAGCTTCTGGGACGCACCATCTCAGTGATCGGCCTCGGCAATATAGGTCGGCAGGTGGCGCGCCTGGCGGAGAGCTTCGGAATGCGCGTCGTTTTTTACGACCAATCCGCGGTGGCGGGGGAAGTGGGGCGCGCCTTTGGCTGGTATGAGTGCCGCAGTCTGGAGGAGGCGTTTCGCATGGGAGACGTGGTGTCGCTGCACCTCTCCGCCGAGGACTCCCAGGGTCAGCGGAACGAGGAGATTATTAACCTGGAGCACTTTCGGGTACTCGGGGCGGATCGGGGTGACCTGACGCCGCGGGTATTTATCAACGCCGCCCGGGGGTTTCTCTACGACCCCGAGGCGTTGCGGCAGGCGCTGGCCAATGGCTTCGTGCGTGCCGCGGCGGTAGACGTGTTCCCCGACGAGCCCGGCAGCAAGAACGACGAGTGGCACAACCCCTATGCCGATGTGGCGTCGGTTACCACCACGCCCCATATCGGCGCCGCCACCGAGGAGGCGCAGCCGCGGATCGCCGAGCATATGGCGGAATCGGCGGCGCTTCTCAATCTGCGCGGCACGGTGCGGGATACCGTCTTTCGGCCGAAACTTCGCATAGACCTGGACGCGGAACCGGGGGAGTGGGCGCTGGCGGTGGTGCACTCCGACACGCGCGGTACCAAGAAGGCGATCGCCGATGCGATTTTCGAGGCCGGGGCCAACAACATCGACTCCACCCACCACGACTTTCCGCGGTATGGTATCGCCTACGATATTTCCGCCCTGGACCGACCCCTCTCCCAGAAGCAGTTGGAGCAGTTGGTGACAAGTGCCCGCACGTTGACCGGGGACGAGAGTGCCATTCGGTCCATTCGACAATTTCAGGTGGGCGGCAGCCCCCGCTGAGGAGCGCATCATGGTAGAACTGCTGGAGACGACCTTTGCGGAGTATCGCGACCGCCTGGAGACGAAGGCGGTGGTTCTTGACCGTCGCGCAATCGAACAGAGTATGGAGCCGCTCCAGCGCGAGCTGGGGCAGGGGCTCTGGCTGGTGGTGTGTGATGAACACACCTGGGCCGCCGCCGGCGAGCGCACCGCCGCGGCCCTGGATGCCGCGGGACAGAGCTGGAAACGTTGGGACGCTCCGGTGGCGCCCGGGGGCACGGAATCGGTGTGCGACGAGGAGACGGTGGCTTCCTGCCGGGATGCGATTCGAGCCGAGGGGGCCGCGGCGGCGCTGGCGATCGGTAGCGGTACGCTCAACGACGTGGCCAAGTTCGGCGCCTACAAGGCGGGGGTGTACGCCGGGTGCATCGCCACCGCCCCCAGCATGAACGGCTACACCTCGGGAATCGCGGCGGTGCTCACCGACGGCGTCAAAACCACGCAGCCCTGTACCCCCACCCGGGTGGTCGTGGGTGATGTGGAGGTGCTGGCCCAGGCGCCGGCGCGCATGATCCACAGTGGCATCGGGGATCTCGCCTCCAAGCCGGTGTCCAACGCGGACTGGATCGTGGCCAACCGCCTCACCGGCAGCACCCACTCCACCGAGGCCGCTAAGGTGATCGATGCCTCCTGGAAGCTCCTGGACGGGGTGGCCCCGGGGCTTGCCACGCGCGAGCTGGAGGCGGTGGAGCGGCTTTCGGCCTCTCTGATTCTCTCCGGCTTCGCCATGACGGTGGCCGGCAATTCCGCCCCCGCCTCCGGTGGAGAGCACCTGATCAGCCACTACTTGGACATGGTGGCGGTGGCAGACGGCACCGCACACGATCTTCATGGCGTTCAGGTGGGCGTGGCCACAATCACCGCCGCGTTCTTCTACCAGAAACTCATCGCCCTCGACCCTGAAGGGATCGACGTTGAGCGGCTCACCGCCGCGCTGGCGCCCTGGGCGGAGCACGAGGCGCTTATCCGCGAGCGGTTTGGTACCCTCGCTCCGGCGGTGCTGGACCACGCCCGGGCGGGCTATCCCGATGCGGAGACGTTGCGCTCCCGGCTGGTCACCCTGAAAGATCAGTGGCCGCGGATCATGCGTGATCTCACCGCCACCCTGCGCACGCCGGAGGCGATCGAGGCGGAACTGGCCTCCGCCGGTGGACCGGTTCGCTACCAGGATCTGGGAGTCAGCCGGGAGCGGGCGTTCCGGGCGATCGCCCACAGCCGGGATATCCGTCCGCGCTACACCATTCTCGATCTGGTGTGGGAGCTCGGTTACCTCGATGAATGGGCCACTGAGGCGGTAGAGCGGTACTACCTGTAGTAGGAGATTATCGTTCGGGTGGTGGGGCTGGCGGATAAACCCTGGCGCTTGCTAATCAATCAAACGCGTAATCAGTCCGGCCCGCTCAGCCACCGCAGCCTGTCGCGTATCCGCGGTGACAAATAGCTCCGGAGACGGCCCCGCGGCGGCTACGTGCAGGAGATCGAGCGATCGAGCGAGGGTTTCCCCGGTGTGTTCTGCGGCTAACTGCGCGGCCCGGCGAAACACATCCTGCCAATCGGGAACTGTCCGGCGGAGTCTCCCCGCGGCGATATCTACATCGAAGGTGTGTTCCGACGCGGCTCGCTGTCCGTCGGTAATTACCCCGCGACCTACCAGCGCTCGGAAGGTGTTGCGAATCTCGAGCTCGTGAAGGGAGGTCAGCGGCACGGAGGTCATCTTCTGTACGACCGCGGCAGCAGCGGCTGAGTTTGGTTCTCGCACGTACAGTTTGATCAGCACGCCAGAATCAACATACACCGACATCGCTGGAGCCTACTCCCTGTCACTATAGAGCACGTCGCTGGCAGCGGGGGCACGTGCTCCGTCCGGGTACAGTGTACGCACCCGTTCTAATAGGTCCGGCCATCCCGTGGAGGGCGCTTCCATCGCCGGCTCAATGCGAGCAATCACTTTCTTCCGCCGGCGAATCTCAAGGGTCTCGCCGTGCTCGACGGCGTCGAGAAAACTTCCGAGGTGGTGCTGCAGGTTACGTACATCAACCGTCCGCATGTACTACAGTATGTAGTACAAAAAGCCGCTGGTCAAGGCTCTGTATGCACCGGGATTGCGGTCACGCCCTTACTATCTTACGGGGAACTCCGATCCATACCGTTGGAGAGCGCTTCAATTGCCTGCTGCGACCGTTCGGCCTGGACAAAGATGTGATCATGGTAGTAGCCGGCGACCATGTTGGCGCTGATGCCTGCCTTGGCCAGGCGAGCGGAAACGGCCGCGGTGAGACCAACGGCTTCCAGGCTCGAGTGGACGTGGAGCGTGATGCTCCGGAACACCACGTCATAGCTTAGATCGGAGAGGTCCGCCTGCTCCCGCGGCAGAACCAAGGTGACTCCCTCCTCTTCCACCACACAGGCCACCGGATCCAGCATCGCGTGGTCGCCGTAGCGCGCCTCCGGAAAGGTGCAAAAGACAAACTCCTCGGTACTGAGCTTGGGGTTCAAGGAGGCCAGGATCGTATTGAGGTCTGTTTCGCCGGACATGGGACATAGTACCGTGCCGGGAGGGAACTCGTCTTCCCGATACCGTGTATACTTGGCCCGTGCGTATTCTTGTTCTCGGCGGAACCGGGGCAATCGGGAGTGCCGTCGTACCTGAACTGCTGCGACGCGGTCATCGCGTCTCCGTACTGTGCCGTTCCCCCGCTGCGGGTGAGCAGGCGCGGCGCCAGGGGGCCGCGGCGGTCTCCGGATCAATCACAGAACCCGACGCCTGGCTCTCCGGCCTGACTGAAACCGATGCGATTATTCACCTGGCAAACGGGTTTGGTGGCGAGGCGGCCGCCGTTGATGCCCAGCTCCTGACCGCCCTCTTCGCGCGCGGGTATGAGCAGCGTCACGGCACCTTACGCATGATTTATACCGGAGGGATGTGGTTGTTCGGTTCCCGTGAGGATCCGCCGCGGCCGGGGGACCGGTACGCACCACCCGAGCCGTGGCAGTGGACAGCCTCCGGGGCGCGCCGCGTTCTCACACAGCGGGGGATATCCGGTCTGGTGGTGCATCCCGCCAATGTGGTGGAGGAGCGCAGCGGTGTGCCGCCGCTCGTGCTTGCCGACGCGCGCACCCATAACACCGTTCGTGTGCCGCTTCCAATGTCAGCTACCTGGCCACTGGTCCGGAGGGAGACGCTGGCCCGCCTCTACGCGGAGGTCGTGGAATCTGGAGTAGCCGGTATGGAGTACTTCGGCGCCGACGAAGCGGCGGTACCGATCAGCGACATCGTGCGAAGGACCGCCACAGCCACCGGGGTATCTGCACCGGCCGTACGGATTCCGATCGAAACGTGGATGGAGGAGTACGGTGCCTGGACCAGCGGCTATGCGCTGTCTCAGGTGGCGCCGGTGGGGTAGGAGAGTTAACTTATCGGGTATGAGTGAGACTAAAACGAAGCCTACCGACGAGAGTGTAGAGGATTTTTTTGACCAGATCGCGGACGAGCGGCAGCGCACCGACGCGCGAACGCTGGACCGCCTCATGCAGGAGGTCACCGGTGAGCCACCACGGATGTGGGGTGACAGCATCGTCGGGTATGGGACCTACCATTACCGCTACGATAGTGGCCGGGAAGGGGATTGGATGAAGATCGGGTTCTCCCCCCGGAAGGGGAAGTTCAGCCTGTATCTCACCGACCGTACCGATAATCACGCGCCCTTGCTCTCCCAGCTTGGACCACATAAGGCCGCAGTTTCGTGCTTATACGTGAATCGTCTGGAAAAGATCGACCTCGAGGTTCTTACCGAAATCCTCCGTCAATCCTACCGTGCCAAGGCGATGGGGGAGACGTCATAACTTCCTACTCCGATTACGGCGGTGATAGCACCTACATGAGCTCGGTAGCGGACCTCGGCAGAGAACGCCGCGTGTCCTACCTCGACTTGACAACAAATATCTGCGACCTATAATTCAAGAGTAAGAATCCGACGTATAGGGAGGACGCGTATGCGTATTTCGCGTTGCTGCCGGTATGTCACCGCGGTGGTATTGCCCGTCGCACTGATCGTCTTCGTAAGCAGCTGTCAGATGCTCGCCGGAACAACCGTTGAGCAGTGGGATCACGTCATGGACGAGTCGGAGTTCTCACCGATCGAGGGGGAAGAATACCTGGAGTATCGTTATGAGGACCCGCGCTTCAATACGACCGACATGTTTGATATGTACGAGATCAGCGATGAAGGTCTAAGCCACTGGGACGCCTATTATGCTGAGGAGTTTGGGACCTTTCTTTCACAGCCAGTGTACGCTGAGGGTTCTGTGCAGTGGAATGCTCATCCTGTGGCGCCCGACTTTGTGGTGGGAAGAACGCTTCGCTTCTACCGCATTTCGGCTGAGTAGCGATAACCGAGCGGTTAGTTCGTAAGAGCCGACCCGCGTCCGCGGATGATGTATCACGGATCACTTCGGCGGGCGTAGCGCGATCATCCATACCAGGCAGGAGACAACCCACACGATGCTGCCCGCCAGCGCCAGCATGTCCCCGCTGCGGAGGGCGGAGATCACGAAAAGCACTCCGGATATGGTGAAGCCGGTGAGTCCAATTATCTCGGCGTGTTTCATTGGTATAGTCTCCGCATGCGGGCACTGTGCCAGGATATACGGCGCCGTGGGAACCATCCATACCGTGCCGAGTCTGCGAAATGTGCAGTCGTGGCTTCAAAGGTGCCGGCTCATCATACGAGAATGGGCTGTCCGGCTGTTATCATTTCACCGCATAGCGATATCTTGGTGAAAGAGAGTTAGGTAGAGTCTACCTAACTCGGTCCGGTTTCCAAGCTCCGTTTTTTTGCAAGATGTGGTACACATGTGCTTTCACCCCACCTCTGAGACAAAGAGTTCAGCAGCGATCTCTTTGTTACTCTTGCCTTGGGAGACGAAACGGATGATTTCCGCCTCACGCGGGGTAATGCCGTTGAGTTCCTGGAGACCAGCCGGCCCAGGGTACTGCGTATCCGATTATAGCAGTACGAAGGGAGTGCGGAAGACGCCCTGCGGATTATCGCGCTGCTACCCCCGACGATGACACGCTTGACGGTGACACTTCCGCCCCGAACGGGAACCCCGGTACGGTGGATTGTGGCGAGATCACACGAAGCGATGGCGGCAGGTCTCGCACGATTACCGTTCCGATGCGAATGAGTCAAATACCGGAGGATACGGCGTGCCGACCCGCGCATCCGAGATCACTTTGTTGCGTAGCTGGTGATCCCGTCCCAGTCGGGAGGTATACCGTGCTCACGGAAACGTTCGATCCGGTGGGCGAGCAAGTGGTAAACCGGATCGTCGCTGTCTGTTTGCAGGCAGTCGTTGAGCAGCTTCTCCGCCTCTTCGAGATGACCATCCGCGAGGCTATCAAAGGCGCGTCGGTAGAGGTGGTCTTTCGTCCGTTCCGCCTCTTCGGCCGGCGTCGCCCGTATCTCGTGGACCGTAATCGGCACTCCCTTACCTTTGAGGCGTACGCGATCAACGAAACGCTGGTAACTAATCGCCTCTGCTGCGCCGGTAACGGTTTCTTTACTCGCAAGAATAGCGGCGCCGTATCGTGCTGATAGTGCTTGAAGTCGGCTCGCGGTGTTCACCGCATCTGAGATCACCGTAGTATCCATGCGGTCGTGCTCCCCCACTGTACCCAGCATAGCCATGCCCGTGTGCAATCCGATGCCAACTCGTACGATAACCTCGCCGTCAAGACCAGTCACACCGCTCGCTATCTCGCTCGCGGCGCGGCACGCGCTACGCGGTGCTCCCGGAAAGAGCGCCATGACACCGTCCCCAAGATACTTGTCCACGAAGCCGCCGTTCTTTCGGATTATGGGGCCGACGAACTCGAGGTACCGATTCACGAAGCTCATCGCAGCGGAGGGCTCCATTCCTTCCGCGATGCTCGTGAAGCTGCGAATATCGCAGAACATGACAGTCATTTCAGTTTCGATCTGCTGACCGGTTCGAATATCGCTGAGCTTTTCGATTCCCAGGAACCGAAGAAACTCATCGGGCACGAAACGGCGAAACACCAGGTTGGCGTCTTCGAGGCCTTTTTCCACTCGTCGATAGACGACGATCGGGATTGCCAACAGCGGTACTACCGAGGCCGAGAAGAGAAGTGCCCGCACCCGAACGAATGTCGACACCTGCATCTCGATCCAGGGGGCCGCGCCGGCAGCAACCTGAAAAGCACCGTTGCATAGGAGCAGCACGGCAAAGATGAGAAGAGGGCGGTTGATCTGTGGGTCCCGAGAACGCCGGGCGTGGACTACGATAAGGATAATTGTCACGACCCATTCAATCGCGTAGCTCAGAAATCCAAGGAGCCCCATATCCCAGACCAACGTGCCCTCAGGAATGAAGAATCCCCGGGTGACTACCTGCAGAGTACCGAAGAGTACCGAGTAAGAGATCAAGGCGCGGCCCGCCATCATCTCGCCATGGCTCACTTCTGCTTCCGTACTGGAGCGAAAGAAGAACAGAAGCAGCGGGGGTACGGCGAAGAGGCTGATATAGTATAAAATACGACTTGCCTCATATCCGAAATTTCGAAGTCCCGGTAGCAGCAGGACAACGTTATCCATTTGATTGCCGAGGTACGCTCCCACACCGGTAAACACCAGTCCCGAAAGAAGCAGGAACGTGCCCTTTCCCGTGCCGCTCCTGGCAAAGCCGAGCAGCAGGAGCGCCAGAGCGACAAGCGCGAACACTATGGCAGGCACGAAGTGTGTCTGCTGGAATCCCCATCCCCGGTCTTGGGCCAGGATCATTTCCGCCGCGGAGCCGACACTGAAACCGAGAGGCGCTATGGTCTCCTGCCAATCACGAACGTTCTTCCGCAACGATAGCTCTGTGGGATAGTGTCTCCGAACCTGTATCTCCGAAACGTTACGACCCGGCAGGGTTACTACGGTAAGCTGCGGGGAGCGATATGCGTTAGCCGGTCCAGCCTGCGTGCGAATTCCGTCGCCCCACCCGTAGTACGGCTCTCCGTTCACCCAGAGCTCAATCCCGTCGGTGGCAATATTGTGGAGAATAGAAATCGCCGCCCCTGCAAATCGTTCCGGGACCGAAAATCGAACGGCAAAGCTCGTGTCTCCTTGGGCTGTAAGCCGCTGAGCGCTCAATGGGTGCCAGTTGAGCGTCTCGGTTCCTCTATCTGAGAAATGAGCAACCTCCACCGCCGTCGGAGGGACCAGGTTGCGTCGAAATCCCGTATATCGCTCAAGTGCGTCAAAGTGGGCCGCCCCGGGACCGGCCAGCACGCTGCGGATGTGATGCAAGGGGCGGCGGATTCCAAGGTAGAAGTATGCTACATTCTCTAGTGTGGTTCCTGGGACGCTGAGAAAAGAGTACGTATGGCGCTGCTCACGCTCAGGAACAGGCTGATCCCCAACATGAACTGCGACCAGCTCTCCGGGAATGCCGACGGAGAACCAGGTGTCGGCGGCGGTTGGAAAAGTCACAGCAATGCGGTACCAAACGAGTTCTTCCTCGAGATACCAGAAATCACCTCGCCGAGCGTCAGCTGTGGCAGGATTCACCCAGCCACCCTTTTGCATTGGTGGCCCTGACGCCGAGATAGGAGTCTGATCCGCAAATACTTCGATATCCGCCCGTAGCCGGCGCGTTTCTCCCAGACGCGGGTCAAAAGGGTCGAGAATTACGGCATTCGCCGAGTCCGTCACACCAAACAAAACCAGCAGGAAGAGAAGAACAGTAGCGATGTGGCCAACTACAGGGCGAAGCCCGCAATAGCTCCGAGCGGCACCAACGGCCGCAGCATTCGGATACTTCACGCGCTTCATAACGTCTCCTTCCCTGGAAATATATGACTATTTCTGTTTAGTTTCCAATATGGCTACCTAAACGCAAGCACTCCCTCCCTATAAACGATGCGGTACGAGAATAGCTGCGGATACGAGAACTCCTGGAGGCAAATATGACGTCGGTCCGCTATGACTCGCTCGGTGGTCCGGCATCTTCCGCCTCACTGCGAGGCGGCCCCAACTGTTGCATGTAGACAACCTCTTGCGATACCGCTGCACCCTCGCCGGGAGCCACACAGAAAAGACCGTCCTGTCAGTTGACAGGGCGGCCTGGGTGGTAGTGCTCGGAAGCACTGGAGGTCGATCGGGAAGGCGCTATCGCTGTCCGTCGCGGTGGCTTCGGGCTGCCCGGGGGGAGCCGGAGCGTCCGCCGGAGCCCGGTCGGCCCCCTGAGCCCGGCCGGCCACCGCCGTCGCGGGGATCTCCGGGGCGTCCGCCGGCGCGGCGGCCACTGTTGGAGCGTCCGCCGCCGTTACCGCGGCCGCCGCTGTTGCCACCACCGTTTCCACGGCCGCCGCCGGAGCGTCCGGTGCGGGCGGCATCGGAGGCGATGTTGCCGTCGTGAAAGGGATGGTCATCGAGGACCGGAATCAGGTGCGCGATCTCCCGCTGGATATCCTTGAGGTTTCCCAGTTCCGTGTTATCACACAGGGAGAAGGCGGCGCCGCTGCGTCCGGCGCGGGCGGTGCGCCCGATGCGGTGGACGTAACTCTCCGCTTCGTTGGGGAGTTCGTAGTTGATCACCTGATCGATGTCATCCACGTCGATGCCGCGGGAGGCGATATCGGTGGCCACCAGTACGTGGACCTTGCCGGTGTGGAACGCCTTGAGCGCGCGCTGCCGGGCGTTCTGGCTCTTGTTGCCGTGGAGGTCGTCGGCGGTGATGCCCTGCTTATTGAGGTAGCGGGCGATGTCCTTCGCTTTATGCTTGGTCCGGGTAAACACCAGCGCCCGGTAGCTGCGCTGCTCGGTGAGGAGCATATGCAGCGCTTCCCGCTTTTGATCACGGGTGACAAACAGCACGTGCTGGTCGATCTTGGGGGTGTCTACCGCTTCCCGCTCCACACTGACGCGGACCGGATTGTTGAGCATCTCCTGGGAGAGCGTCTTCACCTCACCGGGGAGGGTGGCGGAGAAGAACATCGACTGCCGTTCCGCCGGGAGCGCCTTGATGATGCGGCGTACGTCGGGGATAAATCCCATGTCCAGCATGCGGTCCGCCTCGTCCAGGACGATCGATTCCACTTTGTC
>CAYQRW010000052.1:11100-16074 GCA_964419735.1 uncultured Spirochaeta sp. | reverse complement strand
CGGAATTGCAGGTCCTGCAGTGGGAGCGTCATGATCTGAATGCTTTGCAGAAGTTGCGGGGTCATCCGCAATTCCTGTCGCTGGATCAGCGCAGGCCGTTGATACTGCATAGCTTCAATAATGGGAGAGCCCCGGAGCTTTGTCAATTTGCCGGAGGCTACTGCTCGTAGTCGTCCCCCAGATAGATCCGGCGGGCGGTCTCGTTGGCTTTGATCTCCTCCCGCGTACCGGCAACCACAATTTCGCCCTGGTGGATCAGGTACGAATAGTCTGAGATCGCCAGCGTATCCCGTTCATTGTGGTCGGTCACCAGAACTCCGATGCCACGCTCGGCGAGTTGGCCGACGATCGTCTTAATCTCATAGCGCGCCCGCGGGTCGATTCCGGCAAACGGCTCATCCAGAAGCAAAAACTGCGGTTCGATCGCCAGGGCCCGGGCGATTTCCGTACGTCTCCGCTCGCCCCCGGAGAGGGTATACGCCCGTTGCCTGCGCAGGCCGGTGATTCCCAGCTCATCCATGAGTCGCTCTACGCGGGAGTGCTTCTCGGCTGCACTCAAGTCTCGACGCGGCTCAAGAACCGCCACCAGGTTCTGCTCCACGGTAAGTTTCCGAAACACCGATGGCTCCTGCGGCAGATAGGAGATCCCCAGACGTGCCCGCTTATACATCGGAAAGCGACCGATCTCGTGGTCATTGAAGTAGACCTGGCCTGCGCTGGGTGAGATGAAGCCCACGATCATATAGAACAGCGTGGTCTTCCCTGCCCCGTTGGGACCGAGTAGACTCACTACCTGACCGTTGGCCATGGAAAAGTCCACGCCGCAGACCACTTCCTTCTTCCCGAAACGCTTGCGTAATCCCGCTACCCGTAAGGTGCTGACCGGTGCATCCTGCTCACTCATCGGCTTCATCCTCGACGGCGATCTCTCCTTCAACGCGGCCCTGCAACTCGATCTCCTCCGTCTCCAGGTTGAGGATAATCCGGCCCGCCCGATACTCATCCCCCTTCCAGTAGACCACGGGAAATCCCGACAGCTCGAGCACTTCATCCTCGCGGCGATACCGCAGGAACTGCGCCCGAGCGGTGAGATCATCTCGAAGTACCCGCACAGAGGACTGTACGAACAGCAGATCACCCCCCTCGCGCGTTTCGAGATACCCACCTTTTAGCAGGAGGTCATTTCCGTTGTCCTCGACGATCACATTGTTCCGGGCGCGTGAGTTCTCCGTAGTCCGATCAAAGGAGACGTCCTGGGCGGTGATAATCAAATCCCGGTCACTATCGATGATACGCACGGTTGAGCGGAGTTCCGCGTAGCGAAAATCGGTACCGGACAGTTCGATCTCTCCGGCCTCCAAGGTAATCTGGTTGGAGACGACGCGGGCATTGCCCTCCAGGAGCGTCCGTTCCCGTCCTTCCGCCAGGGTCACCTCAGTGCGGTCCCCGGAGAAAGAGAAGGTGTCACCGAATATGGGACCCGCCACCACCGGGAGCATGGTGAGAACCACCAGTACCGACGCCCTCCCGATCAATTGCTTCATTCTCCACTCCCTTCATGGAAGACACCCTCCACACCCTCGGTGAACTCCAGACTGTTACGCCGGCCGTCAACCTCCATTCCGCCACCCTCCACGCGGGATCCGTCCTCGCGCTGAAGCACCACCGGCGTATCCCCGGAACTGGAGAGAATCCGCTCCTCAGCGTTCCAGTAGAGGAAGGCACTCTCAATCGTGGCGTCTTCCACCGTGGAGAAGAACGACACATTCCCGCGAAGCTCCACGTCCTCGGTATTCAAATCCAGCCGCCCCTCATCGGCTCGGCCCTCCAGCCGGAGTTCTCCATCCGGCCCAAACTCCGAGAATCGCAAGTCCCGCAGCTCCTGGTAGCCCTCATCAGGATAACTGGCGATCCGCGAGGCGGACAGCTGCAGTCGGTTACTGCGCTCAATGACCATTTCTACTTCAACCAGTTCCACCTGCGGAATCCGTTCATCCCCATCGCGCTCTACATCGGCCCCGCTGTAGTCAAAGGTACAGCCCACGGCTACCAGCAGCCAGAGCAACGCCGGCAATGATCCCACGGTTCTACGGCTACACCGGAGCACTGTCTCTCTCTACGCTCCGCGCCACGGCGGCGCCGACGAACTCTCGGAACAGCGGATGCGCCTCCACCGGCTTGGATTTGAATTCGGGGTGAAACTGAACTCCCAGACCAAAGGGATGCTCCGGCCATTCGAGCGACTCCACCAGGGAGAAATCCTCGGTGACGCCACCGGTGATTAAGCCGGCCTCATTTAGCTGCTGGCGATACACGTTGGAAACCTCATAGCGGTGGCGATGGCGCTCCTCAACGATCTCTCTTCCGTACACGGCCCGAATCCGGGTATCCGGTAACAGCCGGGATCGGCTGGCGCCCAGGCGCATCGTGCCCCCGTAGTTTTTCACGTCTACCTGCTCCTCGAGAAGACTGACCACCGGGTACGGTCCCTCGGGATTAAACTCGGTGCTGTCGGCGTCTTCAAATCCCAGCTCATGGCGGGCAAACTCGATCACCATCACCTGCATTCCCAAACAGATCCCCAGGTAGGGAACTCCCTGCGTCCGAGCATACTGCGCAGCCAGAACCATTCCCAGGACCCCGCGGCCACCGAATCCTCCGGGGACCAAAACTCCATCGACTCCGGCCAAGATCTCTTCCAACGAGTCGGGAGCCTTCTCCAGGCGTTCCGCATCGATCTTCACCAACTCCACCCGGCACTCATTGGCGATTCCGCCGTGAAAGAGCGCTTCATCCACCGACTTGTACGTATCGGAGAGCTCAATGTACTTGCCCACCACCGCAATCCGGACTACACAGTTTGACCCAGTCACGACGTCCACCACGTGCTGCCATCCCGAGAGCTCGGCGCCCCCCGCATCGATCCCCAGCAGTTTCAGCGCCGTGCCGTCCAATCCTTGCCGATGGTACACCAGCGGAATCTCGTAGAGGGTGGAGGAGACATCATAGGCGGAGATGACCGCATCGTTCTCCACGTTGGTAAACAGCGCGATCTTGCGGCGCAGTTCATCCGGCAGGGCCACCGGCGCGCGACAGAGGAGAATGTCCGGCTGGATGCCGATCTCCCGCAGTTCCTTCACCGAGTGTTGGGTCGGTTTGGTCTTGAGTTCACCGTTGGCAACTTCCGGTATCAGCGTCACGTGCACGGCAAGCACGTTCGTCTTACCCAGCTCATGAATCATCTGCCGTACCGCCTCGAGAAACGGGTAGGATTCGATGTCACCCACCGTGCCCCCGATTTCTACGATCGTGACGTCCACGCCGTCCTGGTCACCCACTGCGCGGACCCGCTGCTTGATGCGGTCGGTGATGTGGGGGATCACCTGCACCGTCCGTCCCAGGTAGCGTCCTTCCCGCTCGCGCTGAATGACCTCCTGGTAGATCTGGCCCGTGGTGATCGAGTTGTCCCGGGACAGCGGTGATGAGGTAAACCGGGCGTAGTTGCCCAAATCGAGATCGGTTTCCGCCCCGTCGTCGGTTACGTAGACCTCGCCGTGTTGGTAGGGGCTCATCGTGCCGGCATCGACGTTGATGTATGGGTCAACTTTGATCATGCGAACGGCCAGTCCGCGACTTTCCAGAAGGCTCCCCAGGGAGGCGGCGGCGACTCCTTTTCCCAGGCTGGAGCACACGCCCCCGGTAACGAAAATATACTTGTTCATTCCGGGAGTTCATTATCATCGGCGTGTGGGGCGGTGTCAACGAACGCCTCCATTAGCCGCGGCCCACCTCGCGCCGCAGGCCGCCGCTGAACCCACCAGCCGCCGCCCACCGCAGCCCCCCTTCCACCGCAGCGTGCCACAATTGACAGCACTGATGCCAGGAATTACTCTTCCGGTCATACTGACCGATTTTACGCGGCAAAAAGAAGGGCTATGTCTGAATTTCTCGGCGACTCCGACTTCGAGCGGTTTCGTACACTGATCTATGATGAAAGCGGGATTCACTTTTCCGAGTCTAATCGCACGATACTCGAGAGCCGCCTCAAGGAACGTCTGCGCGCCGCGAAGCTTGATGCTATCGGTGACTACTTCAATCACGTCAAACGCAATCAGGACGAGCTCAAGGTGCTCCTGGACGCCGTCACCACCAACCTGACCCGCTTCTTTCGTAACGCGGCACACTGGAAGACGTTCGAAAACTACGTGGTTCCCCAGATCGTCGAGCGCAAGAAGAGCGGCGGCGACCGTACGATTCGGCTATGGAGTGCCGGCTGCTCCACCGGGGAAGAGCCGTATACGATCGCGATTGAACTCTTGGAGTTACTTCCGCCGGGCTTCACGTTCGAGATTCTCGCCTCGGATCTGAGTCTTAAATCGCTGATGGTGGCGCAGCAGGGATTCTATGCCGACACGCGAATGAACGGTGTTCCCGAGCACTACCTCACCAAGTATTTTGACCGCAAAGATGGTGGCTACCAGATCAAAGAGCACGTCAAGAAGAACATTAAGTTCGACTATCACAACCTGAAGAATGACAGCGGCAAGCGTAATCTCGACGTAGTCTTCTGTCGCAACGTTCTCATATACTTTGACGAAGCCGCCCAGAAGGCGGCGGTGGAACGGTTCTGGGAGGCGATGGGACCCACATCCTACCTGTTTATCGGCCATAGCGAGTCTCTCTTTGGCATGCAGACGCAGTTCAAGTTTCTTAAGACCGACTGGGCGTGTATCTATGGAAAAGGAGTGTCCTCGTGAGCGAAATCGGCGTCCTGGTGGTGGATGATTCCGCGCTGATGCGCAACCTGGTAAGTCGGATTATCAATAGCGCCCCGGATCTCACAGTGGTGGGAACTGCCATGAACGGGCAGTTTGCGCTGGATAAGATCCCCCGCCTTAATCCCGATGTGATCGTGCTGGACTTGGAAATGCCGGAGATGAACGGCCTCGAATTCTTGCGGGCGCGGCGCGAACG
>CAYQRW010000052.1:3606-11000 GCA_964419735.1 uncultured Spirochaeta sp. | reverse complement strand
GCGATCTCCCCCGGCCCCGTTCAGATCGATACCAGCGACCTCAAAGACGAGGAAAGTGCGGTGGAGCCGCCGTCCACAACACCTTCCCCGGCCGGCCCGGCTCGGTCGGAACCGTCTGCACCGCCCGCTGCGTCACAACCAGCTGCCGCCCAACGGAACAAGGGCGCTCCTCCCCGGACCCCCAAAGAGAAACCAGGAACCCTGGAGCTGATCGTCATCGGCATCTCCACCGGGGGCCCCAACGCCTTGAGAAAGGTGTTTGCCGAGATCAGTGGGGATCTACGGGTCCCGGTGGTAATCGTGCAACACATGCCGGCGGGATTCACCACGGAGTTTGCCCAGAGCCTTAACCGCGTTTCGCCGCTGGAGATCAAGGAAGCCGCCGACGGAGACGTGCTCAAGCCCAATCGCGTCCTGGTAGCTCCAGGCAACTACCATATCGAGGTGGAAAAGCGGTCCCTGGCGGGAATTGTACATATCACCCAAGATCCCCCGGAAAATGGACACCGTCCCTCGGCGGGAGTCCTGTTTCGCTCCGCCGCCCGCCACTACGGTAGCCACGTAATGGGGGTGATCATGACCGGCATGGGCCGGGATGGGGCGTATGAAATCGGGGAGATCTACGAGGCCGGCGGCATGACGCTCGGCCAGGATGAAGCCACCAGCGTGGTGTACGGCATGCCCCGCGTGGCGCAGGAGATCGGCTACCTCCACCGCCAGGTGCCCCTCCACGAGATGGCCTCCACGATCGCGGACCTGGCCCGCGAGCTGCGTGGGGCCGCTACCCCCTAGGAGGGCCATGCCATGCAAGGCACTCTGGGCCGCAACCATCCCCTAGCTATCCGCGATCTGGGCACCCTGGACTACCGCACCGCTCTCGATCTGCAGCACTCCCTGGTAGCCCAGCGCCAGCAGGATGAGATTCCCGACACCCTGCTCCTGGTGGAGCATCCCCCGGTAATCACCATGGGCAAGAGCGGCGTCTCCGAACATATCCTGGCGCCACCGGAGGTGCTGTCCGCGGCGGGAGCCACCGTGGAGCGCATCGAGCGGGGGGGGGAGGCGACGTATCACGGACCGGGACAGTTGGTGGGGTATCCGATTTTGGACCTCCGCGCCCATCTGCGCAGCCTGCGGAAGTTCGTGTATTTGCTGGAAGAGGTGTTTGTACGCTACCTGGATCGGGAGTTTGCTATTACCGCCCATCGCGATGAGGAACACCGCGGCGTGTGGGTCAACGATGAGAAGATCACCGCCGTGGGCATCGCCGTGCAGCAGCGCGTCACCTTTCACGGATTCGCCTTTAACGTGAACACAGATCTCAGCCACTTTGACTGGATCATTCCCTGTGGTATTACCGACCGCGGCCAGACCTCATTAGAACGCCTCACCGGCAAGACGCAGGAGATGGAAACGGTGAAGGCCGACGTCTCCCGGACGTTTGCCGAACTCTTTGGTTATCGGTGGACGGGAATCGGGTCCACCGGCTGAAGCTCCGGCGTAGCGCCCTCCAGCAGATCACGTACCACCGGCAGATCCGCATCGCTTCCGCCGCGCCAGGCTACCACGCCGATTACCGCCACGGCGGTGGCCACGGCGAGCACCCCATGCCACAGCGCCGCCTCCGGCAGCGTCGCCACCGAGCGCCAGGTAGCGGCGGTGACCGCCCCGGCGGTCATCACCGGCGCAGCGAACAGTTTTGCCAAAGCCCGGAGCACCGCCGCGCGGGGATATCCCAGCTGGATCCGGTATCCGTTGTGCACGTGGCCGCGCAGGTGCTCCGGGACGCGCACGCGCATCCGGCGATGATCACCGTCACAGTGGCCCCCGTCCGTCTCGCACCGTCCACAGGTGGGGGGCAGAACCGATACCAGCGCGATGCCCGGTTCTACCTCGTGATCGATAACCGTGACGATATCAGCCACCGTTGGAACCTCCGTTGGAGGTGCGGCCGGCGCGACCGGTGCGCCCTCGGCCACCGGATTTACCGTTGCGTCGCGGTCCCGAATCCCGCTCTTCCGGGGGCGGCGCCGAGCACTCTTCCCGGACCGGCTCAAAACCCACCACATAGCCACTGGCCAGATCCAGGTCCAGGATCGTTCCCTGTAACTCCAAATGGTCCCAGCTTTCCTCCGAGCGAATCGGGATCTTGGTGAGGTACTTCTTGATCTCCGGCTGAGGATCCATCCCACCCACGCTGTTCTGGCTTCCCGTGCGGCCGGCGTCACAGATCACCGCCGTCCCCGAGGGAAACACCTGGGCGTCGGCGGTCTGTACGCGCTGACCGCTTCCGATTACCGCCGTCACCTGACCGTCGGCATGGTGGAACATCGTGTACTTCTCGGCGGTGGTAAGCGCGTGAAAATCGACCAGCACGGCGGAGCTGTTCTTGCTGAGCCGTTCCAGCACGTTAGACAGATAGGTATAGGGGTTGCTCCCATGGGTCCGCTCAAATCCCGATTGGCCCAGGAGGCTGATCACTGCCAGACGCACCTCGGAGTCGTGCGTCGCGGGAGCTCCGTCGTCGCCGGAGTCCGCCGCTTCACCGTTCGTGTCGGGGCTCGCGGCGGTTTTCGTGTCCGCGGCGGTGTTGATGCTCGCATCGGCGTTCTTCCCTGGTGGCGTCACCGTATAGTGCCGCCAGCCGCGCCCCGGCATTTCCGGCGGAAGGTTGGCGGGACGCAGCAGGTAGTACGCCTTTTCGATATGCTCCGCCATATCCTTCTTAAAGAACGTCATATCACCACCGGTTATCACATCCACTCCCAGTTTTCGTAGGTAGATGGAGTGGTTCTTGCCGATACCGAACCCGCCGGTCACCCCGTCACCGTTGGCGATGACGAAGTCGATCTGTTTTTCTTTTTTGAGCCGCGGCAAGAGCGTCTTGACGGTGTAGAGTCCCGGCTTCCCCACGATCTCCGCGATATACAGTATGCGCATGTGGCGAGTATCGTATCTTGCCGACGCCGTGAAGACAATCCCGCCACGATAGTGTTATACTTGTAAAAGGTGCCACGGAAGTGGACCTGGTTCGCTGGTCGTGAGACAGCGGATCACACGCGCGCTGCCGTATGGAGCGCACATACCTAACACAGGAGGTGTAGTATGCCCAACCGCGACTACCTCGATCTCGGAAATCTGTTGGATCAGATCTTCCAGGCTACGGAAACCTTCACCAATTCCTTTGGTGACTTTGGATTCCAGTTTCAGAAAGATGCGGACCACCGCAACTACTATTCGGTCTATCCCTTTCCCCCGGCCAACATCTATATGCTGCCGGACCGGACGATGGTGTTTGAATTTGCCCTGGCGGGCTACCACGACACCGATATCTCGCTGGAGTTTCAGGGGGACAACATGGTCTTGTCCGCCGAGGCGCCGGATCAGTCACCGGACAGCGAGGAAGTGATCTTCTTCAACCGCCGGCTCAAGTCCAAGACGATCCCGGAGCAGAAGTACTTCGTCCCGGAAGACAAGTTCGACCGGGAATCGGCAAAGGCCGTGTTCAAGAACGGGATTCTCAAGGTCACCGTCCCTCCCCGGGAAGAGGTGAAGAACCCGCAGGGCGTGAAGATCGACATCGTAAACGAGGATAACTGAGATGCTGTTTTGGTTGATTGTAGGCGTTGCCCTGGGCTATTTCTTTAAACCCCAGCTGGATCGCGTGGTGTATCGCGCGATCCGTGCCATCCGCGACAACCGTCGCAACTACTAAGTGTCGGCGCTGAGCCGGTAACAGTCGGTCCGCCCGGGCTGCGGCCCGGGTTTTAGGTCGAACTCACGGTTACCGGTGGCGTCGTCACGTCGCCCGGAGCTCGGTGGCGGACGTCGCCTGGTGCGTACGGAGCCCCGAGCTCACGCGTCCCGGAGCCCCACGCTCCGGGCTCCCTTAGAACAGCAGCCGAAACCCCGCCGTCACGGCGAGGGTGGCGATCGAGTTGGCGGTATAGCGCTCATCGCCGCCGGCCACCGATTGCGTCCACGTGTCCCGGGCGTCGGTGGAGGTGCCCTCAGCTCCGCCGCCGATCGACCGTAGTGTGAGGTACGCCTCGGTCATGGGGTGGATGCGCGCCCCGGCGCTGACGGCGGCGTCCCAGATCCACCCAGTAAAGGGGTAGTCCGCGCCGTTAATGAAGGCGTTGCTGGCGTAAAAGCCGTCCGCCTCCGCCTCGAGCCAATAACCGGAGGAAAACGTGTAACGGGAGCGCGCCCGCAGGACGGGAACCGGTCCGGTATCCTGGCTGACTACCAGCTGTCCGTTGAAATCGTCCGTGGGCTCCTGCGCCTTGAACCGAATCGAGGCGTTGCGGATCTGAAACGAAATACCAGCATCCACTTCCCAGGGAGCGCGGTCCACCACGCGGTACACGTAGGAGCCGCGCCAGAAGTCAAAGCCATATACCAGATCCACCACCTGCCCCGTTTCAAACGTCTCGTTATCAATGGTGAGCGTCTCTTCCATTTGCGTCACCGTCTCAAAGGTGAGCGGCTGGTAGAGCACACTCACGTGGTGGCGTTGCCGCTCCCCGATTCCCACATCGATGCGTAATCGCTGAAACGGAAAGAGGATCTCCTGCCCCCCCTGCGTGACGTAATCGAACTCGTCGGTATTCTCGCCAAACTGCAGGGTGTGGTGCGGGACATCTACGAATCCCAGTTCCAGCGAGGGGCGTACCGTGAGAGCGGGGGCCGCTGCCGGAGAGTCCGCCGGCACATGCGCCGCTACCGCGACGATAAGAATGACGAACGCCGGGACCAACCGGCTGCGAAAGATTTGGGATCTGATCATGGTTACGCCTCCAAAGTCACGTGAAATCCGCTGTGCCGGCGTACGTTCAGCACGGCACCGCCATCAAAGATAAGGTACTGTCCCCGGATGCCGATGAGAGTGCTTTCCACCACGGGGGATTTCTGCAGATTTACCGATTTCACCTTCTCCGGCGCGTCCGGCAGCGGATAGATCAACTGCCGCGGGCTGAGCCGCGCCGGTTCAAAGATGTACTGGAGCAACTCCGCTCCGTCGGTGGTGGAGCCGATGTGCTCACGAATCTTGGTAAGCTCCGCGGGAAGATCAACGTCCTCCAGGAGCTGGCCCTTGAGCATCCGTTGCCACGCGGTGCGATCGGTGTAGAGCTCCTTCAGCGCCACCTCGATCCGCCCCGCCAGCTGACGATAGGGGACCTCCGCGATCTGCACCGCCCAGGCGGCGCCCTGGTCCACCCACCGCGTGGGAATCTGCGTGAGGCGCGTCACCCCCACTTTGAGCGCACTAGAAACCGCCAGGTACACCGCGTGGGGCTGATTATGGTGCGCCTCCTCCCACTGCGGATCGCGACCGCGGCCTACGTGCGCCTCGCAGAGTTCCGGCTTCACGATGCACTCCGCCGCCTCCGGGGCGTCGCGGAAACAGGGGTAGCAGTAGCCTTCTCCAAACAGTTTGTCCACCCTGCGCCCGCAGCGAACACAGGTAAACTCCCCGGTATGTTCTAAGCGAATCGGGCGACCTACCAGGCGATTGAGCGCTACCTCAGTGACGTCGGCGGGAGGCTCGCCGGCGGCGGGACGCGGCTCCTCCAGGCGGAGCTGGTACTCGATGTTGGGTGTGGGTGGAACTGCGGCGGAGGGCGAGATTCCGGGGGCCGGAACGGACTCGGCGGCTCCCCCAGGTTCAGCCGCCACGGCCACCGGCATCTTTACGACGATTCCATGGGCGTGCATAGATCACATCCTACCGCTGCTTGCCCCGGACGGTACAGCCCGCATACACTGCCGCGCATGTATCGCTTGCTTGCTACTGATATCGATGACACGATTCTCGCCCCGGACGGCTCCCTGCCGGAGGTCAATCGCACCGCCCTGCAGACGCTCCACCGCCGGGGAATCGCGGTGGTGTTCAGTTCCGGCCGCGCCACCGCCAGCCTGCGGCGGGTGGCGCAGGCAATCGTGGAACCCGCGGATGACGAGTTTCTGATCTCCTTTAACGGCGCCCGGGTCACCTCGGTACTGTCGGGGAACGTGCTCTCGGAGCAGCTTATCGATACCTCTATTATTCGTGACATCGCCTCCTACACCCGTGCGCATCGGCTGCTGATCCACGGATATGACGGTGACACCTTTCTGGCGGAGCACACCGCCCCGGGCCACCAGGCGCGATCGCAGCAGTACGCCGCCGACACCGGCATGGCGTGGCAGGCGGTGCCGGACCTGGAGGCCGCGCTGCCCAACGGCAGTGCCAAGCTACTGGTGATCGGGGATCACGAGGCCCTCGCGGGGCATCGACAGAAGCTGATCGAAATCGGCGGTGGCCGCCTGGATGTGACGTTCTCCAAGCCCACCTATCTGGAGGTGGTGCCGGTGGGGATCAGTAAGGGGACCGCGCTTGCTACGCTCGCGGACCACCTGGGGATTCCCATCGCGGAAACGGTAGCCATCGGCGATAGTCTCAACGATATCGAAATGATCCGTGCCGCCGGTCTGGGTGTAGCGGTGGCCAACGCCCGAGACGAGCTCAAGGCGGCAGCCGATGTGGTGTTGGAGCGGTCTGCCGAGGACGGCGCGATCCAGGAGCTTGCCGAACGGTTCTTTACCGAATAGGTTAGGTTTACCATGACAGATATTCGTCTTGCACTGGGGCACCGGCGCCGCCGGCTGGTGGTCCTGCTCCGTCACACCCGCAGTCTCCTCAGACTACACACGGCCGCCCCAGCCTCGCGCCAAGCTCGGCAGGACCGCTACCTATGGTCCCGCCTGTTCACCCTTCACCGGAGCGCACCGCGGTACGAGCTGATTGGCGTCCAACGGTTGGATGCGGAGCCCGGCGGGGAGGGGGAGGGTCCGGCCGAGACGCCCGGCGAGGTGTCTCGGGATGCCGTGTGGGAACTCCGCCTTCGTGGCCCCCGGGGGATCCGCCACCGGGTGGGCGATACCGTCTTGGTGCGCTGGTTCAATGATCCACAGCTGGTTGAAGCGGTGCTGAGTGAGCTCGGCTCAACGGAGAGCCCCGCCGACCAACGCAAATTCTTTCTGGTGGGGCACTCCAGCGTCTTTCAGCCGGGACGGGTGCGTCGTCTGCCCCTGCGGCAGATCCTGGAGGAGGAACTGGAGCTGTATACCGCCGCGCCGGAACTGCAGCGACGGGTGGCCACCACCGGAGACTCCCCGATCGACCAGCTCACCCCGACGGAAGCGGGGAACGGCCGCGGGGTCGACCTGCGCACCGTGCTGCGGCGGGCAGCACCGGCGATAACTCCCGAAGAACTGATTCGTCACCAGGGTCGCAACACCGCCCGGGCGTATTCGGTGAGCCGCATCGTCCACCACGACCGCCACGATGAAATCGAGATCATCGTCAGCGCGGTGCAGACGCGCCTCAAGCAGGGCGAGGGCGCGATCGT
>CAYQRW010000052.1:0-3506 GCA_964419735.1 uncultured Spirochaeta sp. | reverse complement strand
AGATCATCGTCAGCGCGGTGCAGACGCGCCTCAAGCAGGGCGAGGGCGCGATCGTACCGGTGGAAGGGCGGGCCACCGCGTGGTTTCGTCGTCTGGCGGAGGCTGCCCAGCTAGGGCAGACCAGCGCTGCGGTAGCTCCTTCCGTGTTTGTTCAAGCGTGGCGGCTGCGTCATCCTTGGCGGCTGGATGTGGTGGGCACGCGGCCAATGGTGATTATCGTCGCAGGAACCGGCATCGCCGGGGTCCTGGCGTGGTTGCGGGACGATACCCCAAAGGGGCCGGTGTGGCTGATCTATGGCGTGCGCAACTGGGAGACCCGGGGACTCTACCAGGAAGAACTGACCCGTCTGGTGAACGAGGGACCGCTGGTACGCCTCGACGTGGCCGCGTCGCGGAGCAGTGGCCAGAGTCCGTCCGCCGGCACTGAGCAACCAACCGGGACTGCCCCCGCTGCGTCCGGGGCCGCGGCCCAGGACGCGCCGGCCGAGCTCCACCTTCACCACCGAATGCGGGTCAACCACGTGATCGAATCGGAGGGTGATACGCTCCGCGCGATGATCGCCGCCGGGGCGGGGATCTACATCTCCGGACCACGCCCCATGGGCGAGGCCGCGCGGCACGCTATTATGTGGGCGTTGGGGGAAGATGCCTCACCGGATCTCCTGGAGCGCTGGGATGCTGAGGGGCGGCTCCAGGTGAGTGTTTCCTGAGCGGGACCTACACGTACAGCCAGCGGCAGACGCGGCGCTCGATCGCATCCACCGTGGCGAGAACCGCCGCCGCCAGAACGCCCAGCGCGACAATCCCGGCAAACATCCGGGGATAGTTAATCATCACCCAGTTGTTCATGATGAAATATCCCATCCCGTAGGTGGTGGCGTAGTTCTCCGCCAGAAACAGGACGGCGATACCGATGCCCACGCTGATCCGCACCGCACTGAACACCTGGGGCAGCGCGCTGGGCAGGTAGAGTCGCCGAAAGCGGGCCACCCCGTGTAAGCGCAACGTCGCCGCGGCGTAGTGTAATTCCCGGGGGATGCCCCGGACCCCATCCCGGGCGGAAAGCACCAGTTGAAAGAAGATCACCGCCACCAGGAGCACGATCTTCGATACGTCCCCCAGACCAAAGAGCACCATAAACACCGGAAGAAAGGCGATCTTGGGTAACGGGTAGAGCACGTACACCACCGGCGAGATGAGCCGGTCCGCGCGGGGGCTCACGCCGGATACGATCCCCAGCGGAACGCCCAACACCACGGCGATGCCGATGCCCGCCACCAGCCGCAGGAGGCTGGCCCCGGCGTGGCGAAAGATCGTGCCCTGAACCACCAACCTTCCCAGTACCACCGCCACCGTAGGTGGCGCAGGGATAAGATCTGCCCCGAGCACGACCGATAGCGCCCACCAGATCGCCACCACCCCGGCCAGTCCTCCCAGCGTGGCGGTGACGCGCCGTTTCATACGTCCTGCTCCGATGTAATTGCGTCGCGGGCAATTACGGCATTCAGCGCTTTTCGCAGCTCCACCGCACGCTCATAGAAACTTCCGTGGAGGCGCGCCTCAGGATCGGGGAAGAGCGGGTTGCGGAACTCACCGGCCACGGAGCCCCGCCCCATGAGGACCACTCGTCCACTGAGGAAGAGCGCCTCCTCGATGTGGTGGGTGACATAGATCGCCGTCAAGGCATGCTCCTGCTGGATCGACAGCACCAGATCCTGCAGCGCCTCCCGGGTAAACGCATCCAGCGCGGAGCTCGGCTCGTCCAAGAGCAGAATCTGCGGCTGCGCCACCAGCGTGCGGGCAATCGAAACGCGCTGCCGCTCGCCGCCGCTGAGCTGTCCGGGGAATTTGTGGCGCAGACCACCGACACCGAGTTCGTCCAGAATTGACTCCGGCGGGAGAGCTCCGTCTCCGCGCCCCCCCAATCGTACGTTCTCATCCACCGTGAGCCACGGAAAGAG
This sequence comes from uncultured Spirochaeta sp., assembly GCA_964419735.1. Taxonomy (GTDB): domain Bacteria; phylum Spirochaetota; class Spirochaetia; order DSM-27196; family Alkalispirochaetaceae; genus Alkalispirochaeta. Next base: position 1,545 of record CAYQRW010000052.1, on the reverse strand, counting down.
CGCGTCCTTCTGCTGCACCAGTCCCGCACGCGCCTTCGTGGAAATCGAACCGGCGGCCGGGGTGAGCAACCCCGCCAGACAGTGTAGGAGCGTACTCTTGCCACAGCCGGAGGGGCCGATAATCGCGCAGCTCTCGCCGGCCCCCACTGCAAGGGAGATATCGGTGATGCCTGCTCCCCCGGGATAGTGGTAGGTAAGCCCATCGATGGACACCATCGGGGTACTCAGTTGCCTGCGGCGGCGATGAAGCTGCGGTCCAAAAGGTCCTCCGGTGTAACCGTCAGATCACCATCGATCACCTCGTCCGTCCAGGCGATAATCCGCTGTACCGCCGCGTTATCCGGAAGACGGGTGTCGTAATAGGTGGGCAGTACGATCTCGTCGCGAATGCCGGGGGGAACGTTGGGGATGTTGGCAATAATCGCATCCCGGGCAATGTCTTCCTGGCCACGGATATCGGCAGCCGCCCGGTTGTACGCGCGCTGGAACGCGGCAATGGCGGCACGCTTCTCCGACCGGGCGGTTCCGGTAAAGGCGATGACATCGGGGCTGAATCCATCCACCGGCTCGTAGAGGCGACGCCCCAACCCGCGAGACGCTCCCACCGAGGCGATCGGTTCCGGAAAGACCCCCATGTCCAGCTGCCCCGAAGCTACCGCCTCCAGGCGCGCCGGCACCTGGTTAATGAACACCTTTTCCAGCTCGTACTCGTCAGCCAACCACTGGTCGGCGAGAAAGTTGGTGACGCTCACCTCCATGAGGCCGATCGAAACGCGCGAGGTTTCGTCCTCGGGAAAATCGGGCCGCACCATAATCGGGAACACTCCCTCCGTGAGCATCGTGGCCTTGAGATCGAACCCCCCGGCCACGTTGACGGCAACCGCCACCAGGTCGGTCATGGCGCCGTCGATCTGGCCCGTCTGCAGCGCCGACTGCCGGTCCTGCCCGCTGGTGAAGAGCTGAAACGCCACCTCCACACCTTCGTCACCAAAATACCCCGCTTCCTGGGCAACAAAGAACGGCGCCGTATCCACCGCCGGCATGAGCCCGACCGTGAGTGACGGAAGCTCCCCGGACTCCGGCTGGTTTGCGACGGGCTCCTGGGAACCGGAGGCATCCGGCGAGGTGGTGGTTCGGTCCGCAGCGGAGTCGGAGCCTGCTCCACAGCCGGCAAGCAAGAAGACTGATATGAGAAAAACTAATACCAGAAAAACCACAGAAGCCCGAGCGGAAGCTGGGCGAGAAATGGACTGTTTGCTTCGATAATTCATGATCGGGCAGAAAGATAGCACGATGGATTATTGGGTCACAACGGCTGCCCACAGTTGCCTCTTCCCGGTGCCGCCGTTAAGCGCGGACAGTGGCATGATCATATTGACAACTCCGCCCCCCCGCGATAGTATCCCGGTCTACAATGCACTCAAGCCCGAGTGGCGGAACTGGTAGACGCGCTAGGTTCAGGGTCTAGTGTCCTTACGGACGTGGAGGTTCAAGTCCTCTCTCGGGCAGTTTTAAAGTGTTATCCTGGAAGGGATTATGGACTTT
>CAYQRW010000051.1:0-16239 GCA_964419735.1 uncultured Spirochaeta sp. | reverse complement strand
GCGGCGCGCTGCCACTCAGCCGCGTTGGAAAAGTCCCCGCTTCATGTGCATCGTCCGGAGCTCACCCCGCAGCTGTGCACCCTGATCGAAGAAGGCCTCACCCGTGGTGAGGCGCGCACGCCGGAGTTGTTGCCCCAAATCCTGGCGGTAATCGAATCGGAGGGTATCGTGGACACCACAGATTCCGAGGAGATCGCCGCGCGCAGGGACGCCGCTCAGGAACGCGCTACACGCAATCGTGCCGGCAATCGCCGCCGGGAATTTCTGCGCACCCACGGGCGCACGCTTGCGGTGGCCGCCGTGGCTCTGGTGGCGATCCTCTACTTACCGGTGACGATTATCCGTGCCCGGCTGGAACCCCCGGCCACCGCGGGTATGGGCCCACGAGAGGTGGCGGCAACGTACTATACGGCGTGGAATGAGTTGGATCATATCCTCATGGAGGACACGCTGGCCCGGGGTGTGGCGCGGGGAACGATACGCGAGGTGACCAACGTCTACGTAATCGATCGGGTTCAGACCGCTCAACAGTGGGAGAGCGTTCTCATGCAAGCTGAGGAATGGCTGGCAGCGGACCGACCGGAGGGGCGCATGCCATATGGGATCGTCGGTCTGGATCTTGAACTCATGAGCCAGGGTGCCGAGTCAGCCACCGTCCGTGCCGAATACGAGATCTGGCGTCCGGAAAGTCCCGAACCGGGCGGCGATACTGCGGGCACCCCCGTTACCGGCGACACCCCCGACACGGTAGCGATCCGCTCCCGTACCGTGGACCGGCTGACCCTCTCTCCCACGAATCACGGCTGGGAGATCACGGAGATTCGGTCTACCACCGAGTCCCAAGATCAGGTCCCGGTCAGTCTCCCCCTATCAGACTGAAGAGATAGGAGATAATCCCGGAGGTAAGAAAGACGCCGCCCCCGGCCATCGCCGCCACTTCCGGCGTGCTCTGGTCCAGATCTCGGTAGTCACGAATATCATCTAGGTACCAGGCGCCGGCAATTCCCGCCGCTTCGAGAAGCAAGCCGGTACCCACAAACCAGTGCCCCGCCCGGCGCAACTGCTGAGACCGGCTGGGACCGGTATCCGGCTGTACCAGACGACGAATCCGTTCGTTGGGACCCGGGTCACTCAGCGCGACGCGCTCGGGCTCACGTTCCGGCTCAAGAGGCTCCACCTCCTCGGTGGCATCCGATAGGAGAGAATCGGGTGATCCCAAAAGACCCTCTCGCCGCAGGCGCTGGAGTTCCTCAAACTGGCGTTGCTCTTCCGAGAGGCGTTGGACGCGGGCGTTGATGCCGGGAAACACGTTTTCCACTTCCGCCGGATCGATCGCTTCCTCCCGAAAGTCCTGGTCACGCCAGAACTGCTGAATATCTTCTTGAATAGGTTCCTGCTGAAAAGATACCGGTTGCGGCTGCACCGCCCGGGGTGGGGAGAGGGGCTCCTCCGTATCCTCAGCAAGATCGCGAGACAGCTCCTCCGGCACGGCGGAGACTACGTTTACCATCTCGTTTGCCCGAATAAGAACCGGTTCCGGGCGCTCGGCGGGCTCTTCCTCTTCGGCGAGGTCCTCCAGCACGTCATCACGACCGCTGACCGCAACCTCGCCGTCAAAGACGTACACCCGCGTCCGTAGCTGCTCCGCAGCTTCCCGCTCCACCACCATATCGTAGCCAAAGTCGGTACCCCGCACTCCCGCCACCGCGGAACTGCCCCGCACCTGAAAGGTCTCGTTGTTGGTCAGGCGCTCTACCCGCGCCCGGATCCGCCCATAACTCATGTCAAATGTGCCGCCACCGCTCCCTCCCAGACTTTCGATCTCGAAGGTGGTATTCTCGGCAACCTTTACCACGGTGCGCGAGGGCATGACCTGAAGTTCCACGAAGGTATCGGGATCGGTCTGTACCAGATCTCCCGGAAGCAACGGCATGCCGATCACATCATCCACCAGCACGTCGTAGGTGAGCAGTTCGTCATTGCGATAGATCGACATGTTGTAGCCGTCGGCATAGATGACAAAGGCATAGGGATCACTTTGCGCAGATATCGAGAGGGATATTCCAAAAAGAGCGACACAGGCAAAAGCCAACCGCCGTACAGCAAACTGGTCCATACCGTAACTGTAGCCCGACCGCACGATAATCACAACATAACTTGCACCGTTCCGGCGTTCCGAGTACTTTTCTCCGATGGAACAATCGGCCGGTGAAATCCGCCTCACCTCCAGCGATGCGGAGATTAACGCGATGCTGCAGCGAGACACCCCACCCCGCGCCGGTTTCACCCGCCATTTCAGCCAGGGCGAAGACTTCTTCCTCCGGCTGGGGACGGAGTTCCAGGTACCCTCGTTTTCCATTCACCATAACGTGTACCAGGATACGCCGGACCCACAGTACATCACCAAGCTGCGGGGCGTCATCGATATTTTGCAGCAGCTGATTCCCTCCGTCTTCGGTGGCCTGACCTATCTGTTCGATCCCTCGGAGATCCTGCGCCCGGCCTTTTTTCAGTTGTACCGGGTGGGGGGAGAGCCATACCTGTATCTGATGCGCCTGGATCTGGTCTGCCGGCCGCAAAAGCACCGCATCCTGGAAAAGGGCACCAACGACACCACTCCCGTCTATGAGACGCGGGAGCTCATGATCGATGCCGATATCATTCCGTTGAACCGCCTTCTCACGGAGAATGAAAAAACCACGGGAGCGGTGATCGATCACATGATCTCGGATACCTGGATCGGAGAGACGGGACGCGGTTACTTCGTGCAAGGGATTTGGCTGGATACCGACCTGACGAAGTTCTTTTCCAAGCTGATCCTTCCCTCCGGAAAGCGGGTGTATCCGTACTATCCGTTCAGCAGTAAGTACCGCACCGTGTGCCACCATCCGATCTCCCTGGATACCGCCGCGCGCCGCCGGGCGGTTCCCTTACTCCACCGGGTGAAGCACTTTCTTAGCCCGCACCTCTCGGGGATCGAACAGATCCTGCGGGAGGACGCGTTCTCTGAAAGCCTCCCGGCGTTCAAGGAGATCAAGGCCACCGTTCCCGAGGAGTGGCAGCAGCTGTTTGCACCCCTCTCCATGGAGGTGTATCTCAACGAGGAAGAACAGAAAGAGTTCGAAGTCCACGAAGAGGAGGCGGAATGAAACCTGACCTGAGCGGCGTGCGCGCCACCGTTATGGGTCTCGGCGTTCACGGGGGCGGCCTCAACGCGGTACGCTACTTGGTGGACCGCGGCGCCCAGGTGACCGTTACCGATCTTCGCTCTCAGGAGCAGCTGGCGGCGAGCATCGACCTCCTCCCCACCGGCGTCCGTACCGTGTTCGGTACGCACCGGATTGAAGACTTCCGGGATACCGATGTGGTGATCAAAAACCCCGCAGTGCCTCGGACGGCGCCGATGCTGCGGCAGGCGCCGACGGTGACCACCGATATCGCCCTATTCTTCGCGGAATGGCTCGGGGACTCCGCGAGCGCCGTCCCGCCGGGGCCCCTTGTGGCGGTGACCGGCACCAAGGGCAAGAGCTCCACTAGCGCCGCGGCGGCTCATCTCCTGCGCTCATCGTTCCCCAACACGCAACTCGGCGGAAATATTACCGTGTCACCGCTCTCCTTCGTGGAACAGCTTACCCCGGGCGACCCGGTCGTGCTGGAGCTCTCTTCATTTCAACTGGGGGATATCGCGTTCTGCCGGTGGTATAACACCCCGGCGGAACGGCGCTCCCCACACCTGGAGGGCCCATTCTGGAACCGCGCGCTACATCCGATCGTACCGGCAACGGTCGCGATCATCACCACGATCTTCCGGGATCACCAGGATTACTACGCCTCCATGGAGGCATATGTGGAGGATAAGCGGGAGATATATCGCTACCTCACCGCGGAGGGACGGGCGATCTTCGGCACCACCACCGATCTCTGGGGGCGTACCTTCGTGGCGGAGTGCCGACGCCGGTACGGCGATCAGGCGGTCATCGCCGCCGACGCGCAGAATGAAGATGCACAGCGCCGGTTGCTCCCGGAGGCGCTCCGGGTGGCGGGACAGCACAGCCGGGCCAACCTGTTGATCGCGGCGCTGGCTGCCGAGCGCGTGGGCCTCCGGCGGCCGGAGATCCACGCCGCGGCCGCCACCTACACCGGGGTGCCCCATCGGCTGGAGACGGTGGCCACGCTTCCCACCGGCACGGTCATAAACGACAGCGCCGCCACGATTCCTGAGGCCACCCTGGCGGCGGTGCGCTCCTTTGCCGGGCCGGTGCTGCTTATCGCCGGCGGCAGTGACAAGGGGCTCGACCCGGACCCACTTATCACCGCCGCGGAGGAGCTGATCTCCCGCGGCGGCGCGGTGTATCTCCTGGCAGGCAGCGCCACCACCGCCATCACCGGCCCCCTCACACACCGCGCAATCCCCTACGCCGGCCCCTTTGACTCGCTGGAGGGCGCCTTCTCCGCCGCCCTGGCTGCCGCCCAAGACGTGTCACCACCCGGCCCACCCTCCGGCCCTCCGTCCGGCCCACCTTCCAACCCACCGGCCCGCCCGCAGGAAGGCGGCGCGGTTATCCTGCTCTCTCCGGGATGCGCCTCCTTCGGAATGTTCGCCAATGAGTTTGATCGGGGAGACCAGTTCCGGGCGCTGGCTCAGGCGGCGGCCGGGTAGAGACTGCGGCCAGCCGGCCCAGTGGTCGGCCCTCGGCGGCCGCGCACGCCCACTCCGCCACGGCCCCCACCTCACGGAGAGATCGTGAACACGGAGAGGTTGTTGTCGAGAAAATCGGTGGCCGCCAGGAGGGTGCCGTCGGGGGAGACCGCCAGCCCCGTGGGCTGGTGACGCCCCCATACCGTTTGTACCGTCTCCAGAGAATCGGAATCGGCATCCACCACGAAGATCCGCCCAAACGCGGGACCCGGGAGGTGATAGCTCTCCGGATTGTTGCGTCCTCTCTCGCTGATGAAGAGGTAGCGCCCCCGGGGATCGATGGCAATCGTGTTGATATTGCTGCCGAATCGCCGCGTACGGAGGACCTCCCGCGCCTCCGCGTCGATAATGCTCACCGTGCCGTGGTACATGTCGGAGTAGTAGAGGATGCGCTCTCGCGGATGGGCCACGATGTGCCGTGCCGCCCCCGGTCCCAGCGGCAATCGCTCCAGAATCGCGCCGGAGTCCGGATCGATCACCACCACATCCCCCGTGGAGAACTCCGTGACCCACACCTCCCGCGGCGCTTCGGTGACCGCGATTCCCCGCGGTTGCCCGGCGAGCGACACCTCGTGGATCAGGTCTCCCGTGGCGCGATCATGAAACACCACCGTCTCGCTGAGCCAGTTCGAAGTCACCAGCAACGTGCGCTGCCCACCCCCCGGCGGCACCACCGCCATCACCTTGGGCCATCGCCCCGAGGCGGAGATCGAGCCCTGGTAGGTCATGCCGCTACTCTCAAAGCGGTGGAGCCGGTCGCCGTTCATCTGCGAGAGCCACAGCTCCCGATGGGCGGCGACGCTCAGCGGTTCGACAAATCCCGCCTCCCCGGCGCTCTCCTGCGGCGGCTCGATCCGGCCGGTGCGCTCCACGCTTACCTGTCCCCAGCGGTCACGACCGACGCGGAAGAGGTCGGCGCCACTTTCCCACAAAAGCGGCACCACGATCCCGCCGTCCGGGACAAAGGTGACGCTCTTGGGCCCGCCGCCGGTGGGAAGCTCCGCCGCAAGCCGCAGGGGCCCCTGGGCGGGATCGAGGCGCTCCTCGATGGAAATGACCCGGGGCAGCTGGTCACGATCGGAGGCGCGGGGAGGATCGGCACTCTCACTCCCCACAGAGGAGGAGGCGGTGGCGTCAACGAATCCTGCGGCCTCGGTGCCTGAGTCAGCAAGTCCCGCGCGATCCGCTCCCGGGAGGTGAACCACCCGCTCCTGGTAGCCCGGCGCGGTGATCCGGAGGCGCGTTCCCGGCGGCAGGGAGGAGTAGATGCGCTGCGGGGCGCCGGCGGCACTGGTGGCGCGGCGGGGAGCGGCCACTTTAAAATCACCGCCGTGATCCTCAGGGGGCGTGAGCGTTACCTCCGCCTCCGGAGGAAACACGGTGAGCTCCAGGCGGATCTCGTCGGAGGCGGCCACCGGAGGCGAGGGAAACAGCCATAAGAACCACAGAATGAGTAGCGTCACAGTCCCGTTCATCGCTATGATGAGAGTATGACACAGTATCCGGAAGAATTCGTTCGCAAAATTCCCAAAACCGACCTTCATGTCCACCTGGACGGGAGCCTTCGAGAGCAGACTCTGATCGATATCGCCAAAGAGGAGAAGATCGATCTTCCGTCGTATACGCCGGAGGGGCTCAATGAGATCGTCTTTAAACCCCATTACGCCAGCCTCGATGAATACCTGCGGGGCTTCGGACTTACCAACAAGGTGATGCAACGCGAAGAGCACTTGGAGCTCATCGCCTACGAGCTGGCAATCGATAACTTTGCCGAAGGTGTGCGCCACCTAGAGGTGCGCTTTGCGCCGCAGTTGCACATGAGCGATCAGCTCAGTTTTGAACAGGTCATGCACGCGGTAGATGCCGGCCTCCGCCGCGCCCGAACGGAGATCAACGGCGCCCTCGCCGCGGGAGAACCGGAATTTGACTATGGGATCATCGTCATCGCCATGCGCTTCTTTGCCCCCAACTTCTCGCAGTACTACCGGGCGCTGAGCTCAGTCCATAGTTACTCCGATTCCACCGAGATCATTCAACTGGCCTCCAGTGAACTAGCGCGGGCCACGGTGAAGCTCAGAAACGAGAGTGACATTCAGGTGGTGGCGTTTGATCTGGCCGGCAGCGAGCACGGCTATCCCGCCGGAGACCATGAGGAGGCGTTTGATTACGTGCATCGCCACTTCCTGAATAAGACGGTCCACGCCGGTGAAGCGTACGGGCCGGAATCGATCTTCCAGGCGATCACCAAACTCCACGCCGACCGGATCGGCCACGGTATGCGCCTGTTCGATCCCAGTCATATCCGTGACCCGAAGATCACCGACACCGACCAGTACATCCAGCGGCTGGTGAACTATATCGCCGACAACCGCACCACCATTGAGGTGTGTCTCACCAGCAACCTGCAGACCGCTCCCGATCTCACCTCCGTGGGGGACCACTCGCTGAAGAAGATGCTGGAGAACAAACTCTCCGTGTCGTTCTGTACCGACAACCGCCTCATCTCGCACACCACGGTGACCGATGAGATTCAGCTGGCGCTGAACAACTTCGAGATAACCCCGAAGCAACTCAAGAACATTATCGTCTACGGCTTTAAGCGGTCGTTCTCCTACAAGCGCTATCCGGAGAAGCGCGACTACGTACGTCAGGTGATTAACTACTACGAGCAGCTTGAGCGGCAGTACGGTATCGGGGAGTAGCACCGTCGTCACGGCAGGCTGCGTGCTCCTGCCACGCACCGCGCTGACGCCCCGCTACTGCAGGCTGCGCACAAGGCGCACGCCGATACTGTGGCTGGTGGCCCCCGGCGCGAATCCTCCCCGGTTACCGGGGCGCACATCGTCCTGGGGCGTGTTCCAGGCGGTGCCCCGGACCGTACGCAGTAGCCGGCCGTATACGTCTGGCACCGGTTCGTCGGGCCCCTGCCAGGGGGACTCGACCTGGCCCTCACCGATGCGTCGGTACCACTCTGGGTCGTACCAGTCGGCGGTCCATTCCCAAACGTTGCCAAGCAGATCCGATATTCCCAGCGGAGAGCCTGCTCCCACACTCCCCACTGGGGAGGTGGGACCGCCGTTGCGCGTGTAGGGAGGGCGCGGATCTTCCCACCGGTCACCGCTGCGCAGGTAATTAATCCCCCGCAGATCGATAGAGGAGAGCTCCCGTTCCTCGATCACGGTGAGCTCCGCCCCGGCCACGATGCGTTGCCGCGCGGCCACCGCCGCCGCCCACTCCGCCTCGGAGGGCAACCGGTAACCGTCCCGTTCCGGGTGCATGGCGATCTCCTCCTCGGCGGAATGCACTCCCGCGTACACCGGCTCCCGCGCCTCCAGCAGCGACAGCGCGTTGGCCACCGCCACGGCGCCGTACCAAGAGAGTCCTACCGCGGGATGGGACGCGTATCCGTCCCGCACGACCAGCCGCTCCTCCGACTCCGCAGAGTCATCTGACTCCGCAGACTCCTCCGACCCGGCAGACTCCACCTGCAACCCCACCTGCGCCCCAAAGTCCAGCGCCTCCAGGCCGATCAGCGTCCGTGGTGCCTCAGCGGTGGTGCGCACGACCCCGTCGACCACCTCCATGCGCCCGGCGGACACCTCTAACGCCACCAGCGCCGCCACCACCCGATTGGTCACCGGATAGCGCGTCATCTCAAAGGGCAGCTGCAGCGCCACCGGTACCGCCGGCCGTTCATCGGACTGCTCCGCGTCGGCACTTCCCATCACCACCGTTACCTGAGAGTTCACCGGCACCACCGTTTCCAGCCCACCCATGAACGGGACGTAGCGAAATGCAAAGAGGTCGGAGGCGGGCGTTTCCACTCCGTCCGGGCCAATCGCCGCCACCCGCCACCGAACGGTGCGCGTCGCCGCCCCATCGAGGAGGCGCTCCAGCTCCCCCGGGTCCAGCCGCAACCGGGGAACCTCCGTCTCCCGAACGATCCGCTGGGCGGAGTCCCCCGCGCCTACCTCCACGCGGTAGGCAACGGCCCCCGCCGGCGCTTCCCAGCTGAGGCCCGGGGTGGCCACCACCGCCTCACCACCGCCGGTGTGCGCCCGGGGGCGCGGAACTGCCCGGGCGGAATCAAAGTGGAGCTGCCCCTCGGGGGACCACGGCCCCAGCACCCCCTGCCGAGAGACCACCCGCACCTGCCACGCCACCGCGTCCCGCCGGGTAAAGGCGCCGGCGTCCACTAGCGGATCGCTCGGTTCCCAGGGACCGGCGGCGTTCGCCACCGGCTCCTCGCTACCGTCTTGCAGGCCACCACTGATCCGCACCACCGCCGACGCGCCCGCGGCGGGAAGATCCGGCTCGCCGTCCGCGCGCGCTCCCTCGTCTGTGGGGCTCCCGTTCTTCCCGGCGGCCTCCGGAAATCGCCAGGAGAGCGGCTGTCGGCGGGAAAGCGTAATGAGCTCTCGCTCCCCGGGAACCGGCCGCGGAAGTCCTAGCCGCAGGGTCAGCGGCACCCGATTGGCAACCACCGCCCGCAGACCGGCAGCGTTCACCAGCGCAAACTCCAACTCGTACGCCACCCCGTCTTCCAGACCGTCCAACGGCAGCGTGATGCGCAGGGGAGATTGCCCCTCCGGGGTCAGCTCCCACCGCCGCGCCGCCGGGGATTCGGAATCGGTGCGCGGCTGATCGGTCCCGCCCTGATCGTTCCCGCCCTGATCGGTCCCGGCCTGATCGTCCCGCTCGCGCGCGCCGTCCGCTCGATCCTCCGCGACGAACGCCGCCACCTCCACCGCCACGACATCACCGGTGAGCCCTCGCCGATCAAAGGTAAACTGCAGGGGGTCGTCGGAGGTAATCGGATCCACCCCGGGAGCGTCGGTGACCAGCGGAAGTTCTTCCGGGGGAAGCTCCTCGGGAGTTCCGGCGCACCCCGCCAGCACGAGCGCCACCACGACGGCCACGGCACGCAGCGCGGGCAGGGTCCGCGCACCCCGACACCCACTGATTGCCGGGCGCCCACTCAATACCCGGTCCCTACTCATCGGCGGAGCCTCTTCTTCAGATCGTGGTGGTACCAGCGGCGCCCCCGCTCGGAGGCACGGAAGATCCCCCCCACCACCGGCGACGGTACCAGATCCCAGCACCCGGGCCGGTTGATAATCGCCCCGCCAAATCCCGTCTTAAAACGGTACAGGCCGTGCATGGGGTGGGCGGGATCGTCGCTGGGAGGAATACCGAACATATCGTAGGCGGTGTCGCCGGCGGCCTTGGCGTCGCGCATCGCCTCCCATTGGATGAGATAGCTGGCCATGAGGTTACGTTTCACGTTGGCGCCGGCGCCGTAGAGATAGGTACTCATTCCCTGGTAGGAAGCGACGATGATTCCCGACAGCAGATCCTCTTCGTGGGTCGCCGCGTAGAGCGTCACCGCCGGCGCCGGCTCCTCCGCAGCTCCCATGGACACGGCGGTCTCCACCACATCTTGGTAGTAGCGCAGCGGATGAATCGAGATCTGATCGCGGCGAGCCGTCTCGCGGTAGAGCTCATACCAGCGCGGAAGTTCGTCCAGCGCCGCGCCGGCGCGAAAGCGGGTCACCGTGACCCCCTTCTTGGCGGCCAGGCGCACGTTGTAGCGCGTCTTGCCCTTCATCGCCGCTATAATCTCCGCCTCATCGGGGGTAAGATCCACCACGGTGGTATCCGGCGGCTGCACTCGCACCGGAGCGCGCCGTAACCCCGCCCCCTCGGCCGCCGCGGGGTCAAACTGCGCCACCGCCCAGGGCACGTCCCACCGTATGAGGTGGGGGGGCCCGCCCGTTTCGGGGGGTTGCAGATTTCGGAATCGGTCTACGTACGAACCGATCGGTTCCGCGGGGCTCTCCCCGTAAAACGCATGGGGGGCGTAGGCGAAGCGCACCGGTCCCACCGAGCGCTGCAGTACCACCGGCGCCCCGCTGTGATCACCGAGACGCTGCCAGCCCTGACGCGCTCTGACGCGGCTCCACCACTCACTCTGCAGGAGCGAAAATGAGGGATGCACGGCTCAGCCGACATCTCCGGCGGCAACCTTCGTCGTCCGTACCGGATGATCCCCGGCCATGAGGCGCGCCGATCCCACCCGGACCTGGTGATCCTCCGCCCGTAGGGGAATCGCGAAGAACTCATCGATCTTAATGCGTTTCAGCGTCTCGTCGGCGTCGGTGGGCTCATAGCCTTCCAGGGTGATCCGCGTTCCCGGCTCCACCCCATCCACGAAGAGCACGTCCACCACTTCTTCCGGTTCTTCGCCGTCGGTGGCGGTAGCGTGAGCGGGAGCACTGGCGGCCAGGAGCATGCCGTGGCTCTTCACCCCGCGTAACTTGGCGGGCTTCAGGTTGGAGACAACGATAATGGTGCGCCCCAACAGTTCCTCGGCGTCGTAATGCGGTACCAGCCCGGAGACGATCGTACGTCCCTCCTGGGAGCCGTCGTCCAGCGTTTCGATGTACAGTTTGTCCGCCTCGGGATGCTGTTCCACCTGTACGATCTTGGCGGCGCGGAGTTCAACGGTATCGCGAAACTGCTCTTCCAAGGGCGGCGGCTCTTCGCCGGCAAGCTCCGGTGCCGCGGCGTCTGCTGCCGCGGCTTGTTCAGCCGCGGCATTGCGGGCGGCGCGCTCCGCCTGGCTCCCGCTGAACCGTCCCCGCAGATCCTCAATGAGCTCGTTGGAGAGCTGCTCAAAGAGAATCTCCGGTTCACCGGTGCGTTCCAGCCCCGTGGGAGCCGCCAGGTCGTTCCAGGAGAGCGTCTCCACCCCGAGCATCGCGCGAATCCGCGCCGCCGTGGCGGGGATGTAGGGCTCAACCAGAATCGCCAGATCGCGAATCAAGTAGACGAGATCACTGAGCAGCGCGTGCGTGCTCTCGGGGTCGGTCTTACGCGTTTTCCACGGCTCCGCCGCCTGGAAGGTGCGGTTTCCGTAACTGGAGAGGGCAAAGACCTGCCGCAGGCCGTCGCGTAACCCCGCCCACTCCAGTTTTTCGGTGATTTCGCTCTCTCGCCGGCGCACCTCCTGCCAGAACTCCTGCCGCCGGGAGTCTCCCTCACTTACCGGCAGCACCGTGCCGTCGAAGTAGCGCGTAAGAAAGGTGAGCGTTCGGTTCACCAGATTTCCCAGATTGCCGATCAGTTCTCCGTTAACCTTCTCCTGAAAGTCGTCCCAGGTGAAGGTGTAGTCGCTGGTTTCCGGTCGGTTGTAGAACATATAGAAACGCCACACATCGGCGGGAATGCCGGTGTCCTGGGCGTCATTGCCGAACACTCCCACCCCTTTGCTCTTGGAAAACTGGCCGCCTTCGTAGTTGAGATACTCCGAGCTGGACATGTGGTGGAGCAGCGTCCACTGGTCACCGCTTCCCAACAGGCTGGAGGGGAAGATCACCGTGTGAAAGGGGATGTTGTCCTTCCCGATGAACTGAAACAGCTCCACCTCATCGGGGTTTTTCCACCAATCCTCAGCCCAGCGGTCGGTGAGGGTGGCGGTAATCGAGATATAGCCGATGGGGGCGTCGAACCACACGTAGAACACCTTGTCCTCAAAGCCTTCCAGCGGCACCGGGATGCCCCACTTCAGGTCCCGCGTGATCGCCCGTTGCCGCAGACCGTCCCGGATCCAGCCTTGGGTCATTTGAATCGCGTTGCGCGACCACTTGCCCTCCACGCTGGCGCGAGACAACCACTCCTGCAGCTTCGGCAGCACCGCGGGAAGATCGATGTAGAGGTGAGTGGTTTCCTTCACCACCGGTTTGGAGCCATCCAAGGCGCTGCGGGGCTCTATTAGGTCGGTGGGATCAAGCAACTTGCCGCAGTTTTCACACTGATCTCCGCGAGCTTCCTCGTAGCCGCAGTGCGGGCAGGTGCCCCGGACGTAGCGGTCGGCGAGAAACATCTGTGACGCTTCACTGTAGAGCTGCTCAATCGTTTCTTCCCGGATGTATCCGTTGTGGTAGAGCTTCAGGAAGATGTCTTGGGTGATCTCCGTGTGTTCCGGGGTGGAGGTGCGGCCCCACTTGTCGAAGGAGATCTCGAACCAGTTGTAAATGTCGGTGTGGATCGCGTGATACCGGTCACACAGTTCTTTGGGGGTGATGCCCTCTTCCCGGGCGCGCGTTTCCGTGGCGGTACCGTACTCATCGGTGCCGCACACATAGAGCGTCTCATACCCGCGGGAGCGACAGAAGCGGGCAAATACATCGGCGGAAAGTACCTGAATCAGGTTGCCGAGATGCGGAATATTGTTCACGTAGGGGAGAGCGCTGGTGATCAGGCGTTTCTTCATAATGCGCCATGATATGAGCGCCGCTGCGGCAGGTCAACCGCGAAAAACCCCGGGGCGACGATGAGTCCCCCGGGGTGGTCAGGGTCTACTCGAGATCGATGAGCTCTTCAACCTCGGATTCTTCGCGTAGTTCAGCGACGTACGCTTGCGCGCCCTGGTTGCGCTCCTCCTCAGTGAGGAACTGGCGAATGCGCTCCTGCGCCTCTTCGTAGCTCTGCGTCTGCGCCGGAACGCGCTCGGTGACCTGCAGGATGTGATAGCCAAACTGCGTCTCGATCACCGGCGACAGCTCTCCAACTTCCAGCTCAAACGCCGCCTCTTCAAACTCGGGCACCATTTGACCCCGGCCGAACGTGCCCAGATCGCCGCCGTCGGGGGCGCTGGGACCTTGGCTGTGTTCGCGCGCCATTTCACCAAAGTCGGCACCGTCTTCAATTTCCTGCCGGATTTCCTCCAGCTCCTCCTGGAGGGCGGCGCGCTCACTTTCCTCCACCCCCTCAGTGGTGAAGATGATGTGCCGTGCGGCCACCTGGTCGTCCTGCTGGAAGTATTGCGGATTGTCGTCGTAAAACGTCCGCATCTCCTCCTCGGAAACGGCCACCTGGTCGTACACCTGCGAGCGAATCAGCTCTTCAATCACCATCTGCCGTCGGAGTTCCGTTTCAAACTCCTCCTCGGTGAACCCCTGCTGATCCAGTGCGGTCTGGTACCCCTGCTCGTCCGGGAACTGCTGCTTGAACTGATCCAGTGTCTCCGAAAAGCGCTCATCGCCGACGGAAATATCCAGCTGCTCCGCCTCTTGCTCCAGGATCGTTCGCGTAATCAGCCCGTCCAGGACCTGACGCTCCAGCTGCGGGCGCTGTTGGGCGTTAAAAGACTCTCCGCTCTGCGCCTCGTAACGGGCGATATTGCTCTCCACTACGCCCTCAAACTCATCGCGGCTCACCAGCTCACCGTTGACGCGGGCCACGGCATCGGATACCTGGATCGGGTCGCCGGACGCTTCCGGCTGGGAACCACCGGAGGCATCTCCCTGGGCGTCCTGCTCCGCTTCCTGGTTACCCCCAGCAAACAGGAGCGCTGGGATCGCCAGCAGCAGGAACACCATTATGTATCGATTTCTACTCATCGTTTTCTTTCCTCCCTACCATATTGCGCGTTACGTGTTAGGCGTAAAAGTCCACCACGTTTTCTCTCCCTCTGTAAAGGTGGGATTTCTGAAAGCGGAACTATCTCCGTTGCAGCGGGGAACGCGCACGGTGGGTTCACCTGCGGTATCCCCTGCGGGGTCCTTGAGCGACACGTTTCCCTGCACCATCGGCGGATATTCACGGGCCTCTGCTTTCTTGACTCGCATACCGGTGAGGGCTAAGTTAGATAGGTGAGATCGTAAATCGGCATCCACGTCGATTCGTAACACAAATAAGGAGCACATACATGTCAGATGGTGATGAGAGACCGCGCTTCTCGTTCAGTTTGAACGGGCGGACGCTGTCGATCGTGGTGATCGTTCTGATTCTGATCGGGATCGCCACAACCAGTTTCTTTGTGGTGGACCAGACGGAAGAGGCGGTTGTAACCCGACTCGGCCGGTACCACCGTACCGCGCCTCCGGGTCTTCATTTCAAGCTACCCTTCGGGATAGAGCAGAACTTCAACGTTCCCACGCAACAGATTCAGAATATGCAGTTTGGATTCCGCGTGGAACAGGCGGGACAGACTACCACGTTTTCCAGCGCCGATTTCCCGGAGGAGTCACTCATGCTCACCGGAGACCTGAACATCGTCGACGTGGAGTGGATTATCCAGTACCGCATCGCTGAGCCGCAGAATTGGCTATTTGAGGTGGAGGATCCGATCAAGACGATCCGTGATATTTCCCAGTCGGTGGTAAACCGCCTCGTGGGCGACCGTTCCATTATCGATGTTCTCGGCGATGAACGCCCGGAGATTGAGATTCGGGCTCAGGAACAGATGAACGAGGTCTTTGACGGCTATGAACTCGGGGTCGACATCACCGCCGTCCGGCTGCAAAACATCGTTCCCCCGGCGGGGCGCGTGCAGGACGCATTTGAGGACGTCAACCGGGCAGTGCAGGATATGAACCGCCTGATTAACGAAGGACGCCAACAGTACAACGAGGAAATCCCCCGCGCCCGCGGTGAGGCGGAGCAGGTGGTACAGATCGCCGAAGGGTACGCCTCGGAACGCGTCAACCGTTCCCGTGGTGATGCGGCACGCTTCACCAACGTGTTGGATGAGTACCAGAACGATCCGCAGACCACCCGGACGCGGCTCTACTACGAGATGGTGGAGGATGTCTTCCTGCCGTCGCAGGACGCCTCCGGTGATGACGAGGTTGGTGGGAGCGTGCCGGATCTGATCGACCGCAACCTGTCCAACTTCATTCCTTTGCTTAATCTGGGTGAGAATCAGACCAACGTAACGGGAGGTCAGCAATGAAATTACTACCAAAGATTCTGACCGTTCTCGTCGTCCTCGTCGTATTTCTGGTGGTTCTCGGCCCCTTTTACGTGGTGCAGGAAGGCGAACAGGCGATCGTAATCCGCTTCGGAGAGATTATCAGCTCCACCCAGGAGGCGGGGTTGCACTTCAAAACGCCGGTTATCGACCAGGTGACCAAGTATTCCGCCAAGCTGCTCTCCTGGGACGGTGATCCCCGGCGGATGCCCACCTCGGAGAACCAGTTTATTTGGGTAGATGCCACCGCCCGCTGGGAAATCGAGGATCCGGAACTGTTCTATCGCTCGGTGACCACCATGGAGCGGGCGTTCTCTCGCCTGGATGACGTGATCGAAAGTTCCGTACGAACGATCGTCTCCGCTAATCAGATCGAAGAGGCGGTGCGGGACACCAATCTGATCAACGAGATCGATCGTGAGCAGGCGCTCCCCGCGGAGGCCGAGCAGGCGATCGAGGATGAGGAAGAGCTGGGAGACACGCAGCGGGATCGTTTAGAGGAGATCGCCGATCTGCTTACCGTTGTGGAAAACCGGCAGCGTATTTCCGACGGGCGGCAGAAGCTGTCACTGCAGATGCTGGAGCGCGCCCAAGGCACGGCGGCGGAGCTCGGTATCAACCTGGAGGATATCGTGGTTCGCCAGATTCGGTACTCGGACGACCTCACGGAGAGCGTCTACGACCGAATGGTATCTGAGCGGCTTCGTATCGCCCAGGCGTACCGTTCCTACGGTGAGGGCCGCAAGCAGGAGCTCATCGGTGAAATGGAAAACGAAAAACGGAG